>CAYSIX010000088.1:0-15055 GCA_964431205.1 uncultured Phycisphaeraceae bacterium | reverse complement strand
GCCCACCCCCGTGCCCCGCTACATGAACAGCACACGCCCACCCAGCGCCGCACGACGCGACTCACACAACGCCGCCGCCGTCTGGTCCGTCATCACCACCGGCTCGGCCGACAGCCCCGTCTGCTCCCGCACCCACGCGCCGACGTTCAGCCCCACCAGCTCCGGCAGGTTCGCCGCCCACTCCAGCACCCCCGCCTCGCTCAGCGGGCCCGCCACCGACACCCCCACGGCGCCGACCTCGCCCGCCGCCACGCCGGCGCGATCGAGCAAGCCCGCCACCTCCGACCGCAACCACGCGCCCAGCTCCGCCCGACTCGGCCGCGCGTAGTCCGCGCTGCGCGCCGTCACCGGCGGCTCATCGCCGCGCAACAGCGCCAGCTTCACCGCCGTGCCCCCGATGTCGATGCCCAGCGCGATCGGCGGGTCGGGCTCACGCATCGTGTGTCACGCCGCCGTCACCGGGTTTGTCCGCGATCGCCTCGGTCGGCTCGACCGGCACGGGCACGACCTCGGCCCGCCGCGGCTCGCCCAGCAGGTACCCGAACACGAACGCCACCAGGCTGCCCACCAGCGCGTACCACGGCCAGGCGATCGGCAGCTTGATCACGTGACCCTGTTCGTCCGTCAGCCAGGCGCCCGTGACCGGGTCGACACTGGCGAACCAGAAATACGCCGTCGTCGCCATGAGCATCGCGCAACCGACCACCAGCCAGGCCGTCTTGAGCAGCAGGATCCGCCGCCGCACCGCGTCGCGTCGGCTGGCGGCCGCGACCAGCCACGTCGCCAGCAGCACCACGCTCGCCAGAGCGCAAACGGCCAGGTAGCGGTAATCGGTGAACATCCCGGTCCAGAAATCTCCGAAGCTCGACGGCAGGGTCACGTCATGGAAACGCAACGCCCACACGCTCATCACCGACAGCGGCGCCGACCAGATCAGGCCGTACGCGTCCTTCTTCAGCGGCAGCCACGCCAGCAGGAACGTCGCCAGCAGCGTCCCGACGACGTAGCTGGACAGACCCAGCGCCAGGTCGAGGAACGGCACCGGCCGCCCAAGGTCCTTCATCGCCGTCACGTAGGCATCGATCCCGAAGGCCATCAGGCACAGCGCCACGCCCCAGACCACGATCAGCAGCCGGGAAACGAGCAGCACCTCGCGGTCGTGGTCGCGCGCGTCGGCGCCGTCGGGATCGATCTTGCGCAGCGGCAGGTACAGCGCCGAGAGCGTCGTCTGTGACAGGGCCGCGAGGATCGAGGTCAGCGACGAGATGGCCGCCGCAAAGATGCCCGCGACGATCAGGCCCGTCAGGCCCATCGGCACCTGCGTCAGGATGAACACCGGGAAGATGTTGTCCATGTTCTGGGCGACCGCCTCGGCCCCCTCACCCACCAGCTTCTCGGGGAACTGCTGGTAAAACACCCACAGCCCGGCGCCGACCAGCAGCATCAACGCCACCACGCCCTCGGCCACCCAGCTCGTCATCACCGCGATCTGCGCGTCCTTCTTGCTCTTGCACGTGAAGATCCGCTGCGCCAGCAACTGGTCCGTCCCGTACGCGCCGATGTTCCCGAACGTCACCGCGAAAAACGCCGCCCAGATCGTGTACGGCTCGGTGAAGACCTCACGGAAACTCGCGTCGAGCTTCAGCGACCACAGCTCAAACTTGCCTGCCTCGTACGCGTCGCTGAACAGTTGCGGCCACCCGCCCGGCAGGTGCGACACCACCACCAGCAGCGCCACCACCCCGCCGATCACGAACACCAGAAACAGCATCACGTCGGTCCAGACCACGGTGGCGATCCCACCCAGCAGCGTCCAGATCACCGCGATCACCCCCACCGCCGTCACCGACCAGACCAGCGCCGAGATTCCCGTCGCGTTCTCCAGCGCCTCCAGGTGATCGTGCAACACCAGGCCCAGGATCAACGCCGTCAGATACACCCGCGCCGCCTGCGCCAGCAGCCCCATCAGCGAGAACATCGCCGTCGTCACCGACCGCGCCGCCTCGCCGAGCTGCCGGCCCATGTAGTCGTACGGGCTGTACACCCGGCGCTTGTAATACGCCGGAACCAGCACGGCGCAGATGAACAGCCGCGAGAGCAGCCCCGCGATGATCCCGAACTGCAGGTACGTGAAATCCCCCCCGTCGCGGTACACGATCGCCGGCACGCCGACGAACGTCACCGCCGAGATGATCGTCGCGATCATCGACCCCGACACCGCGTACCACGGCAGCTTGTTGCCCCCGCGGAAGAAGTCCTCCATGTCCTTCTGACGGCCGGCCAGCCACACCCCCAGCACGCTCACCACCACCAGGTACCCCAGCAGCACCACCCAGTCCAACAACCGGAAGTGCGCCGAGAGCGATTGCGGCTCCGTCGCGGCGAGCAGTAAATGGGTCATGCACAGGCCTCCGATCATTGAACCCGAAGACTGACCACAGAGTTCACGGAGAGCACAGAGCAGGCACGGAGTGCTGAAAAGCGTTGGGGGCCGGTTGGCGCTGGCACACGTTCGGAGGTTTTCATTTTGCCTGGATCAACCTCTGTGCTCTCTGTGTCCTCGGTGGTGCCTCTTTGCTTCGCTCAGCCCTTGACCGCGCCGGCCAGCAGCCCGCGCTCCAGGAACCGCTGCGCGAACACGAAGAACAGCAGGATCGGCAGCAGCGCCAGCACCGAGCCAGCGTAGGCGTAGCGGATGTTCGTCGCAAACACCCCCAGCAACTGGTTGATCGCCACCGGCAGCGTGTAGTTCGCCTGCTCCTGCAGCACGATCAGCGGCCAGAGCAGGTTCGACCACGCCCCGATCACGCTGAACACCGCCAGCGTCGCCAGCGTCGGCCGCGCCAGGGGCAGCATCACGTGCCACCAGACCCGCAGCGCGTTGGCCCCGTCCATCCGCGCCGCCTCCTCCAGCTCCTCGGGGATCGCCATGAACGCCTGCCGGCACAGGTAGATCCCGAACGCGGTGACGCTGAACGGCAGCACCACCGCGATCAGCGTGTCGTACAGCCCCATCCACACGATCGTGCGGAACAGCGGCACGACGATCACCTGCTCGGGGATCATCAGCGTCGAGAGGATCACCACGAAGATCAGCCCCCGCCCGCGGAACCGCATCCGCGCCAGCGGGTACGCCGCCAGCGCCGCCAGCATCACGTTCAACGCCGCCTGCGCCACCGTCACGTACACCGAGTTGAGGATCGGGCTGGTCCACCACTTCCGCCGCCCGTCCTCGGCCACCCCGCCCAGGCCCCCGTCCTCCCACGCGCCGGCGAAGTTCCGCAGCGTCCACTGACCCGGGCCCGGCAGTGAGTTGATCGGGTTGTCCGGCGTCGAGAACGCGATCGCCACCAGCCACAGCGCCGGGCCCACCGCCAGCAGCACCAGCAGCCCCGCCGCCACGTACAGCCACCCCGTCAGCCACCTCGGACGCCTCTGGCTCATCCCCGCTCCCCCGTCAGGCTCAGGTTCACCAGGCTGAACGCCAGCACCACCACGAACATCGCCACCCCGAACGCGCTGGCCAACCCGTAGTCCCCCCGCTCGAACGCCACGTCGTAGATCAGCGGCACGATCGTCTGGTGCGTCACCGGCGCCCCCTTGATCGTCACGAACAGCTCGTCGAACACCTTGAGCGCCGAGATCGACGAGATGATCGCCACCAGCGCCACCACCGGCCTCAGCGACGGCAGCACCACGTGCCAGAACACCCCGAACCGGCCGGCGCCGTCCACCGTCGCCGCCTCCTCGGTCTCCCGCGGCACCGCCACCAGCCCGGCGAGGAAGATCATCATGTAGTACCCGAACCCCTTCCACATCGTCACCAGCATCGCGCTGATCAGCGTGAACGGGTAGGCGCTCAGCCAGTACACCGCCGGCAGCCCGATCCCCTCGAACACCGTGTTCACCAGCCCGTCGTTGTCCGCCAGCACCAGCCGGAACGCCACCGCCGCCACGATCGTCGGCGTCACCACCGGCAGAAACAGGATCAGCCGCAGCCCCCTGGCGTATCGCAGCCCCGCGTGCACCACCATCGCCGCGCCCAGGCTCAGCACCATCAGCACCGGCGTCACCAGCAGGTAGATGAAGCTGTTGCCGAAGCAGAACCAGAAACGCTCGTCGGCCAGCAGCCGCCGGTAGTTCGCCAGGCCGACAAACTCCGGGCCCTCGAACGCCGTGTAACGCGTCATCGAGTAGAACACGACCTGCGCGAACGCGAAGATCAGGAACACGCCCAGGATCAGCATCGCCGGCACGAGAAACGCGTAGGGCGTCCAGCCGCGGTACGGCCTCAGCCGCGCACGCCGCGCCGGCGGTCTGTCCGTCGCCCGCGTTGCCCTCGCCGCTGCCATCACGCCTCGGTCCCCTGTCGGTCGTCGATGCCGCGTTGAACCTCGCGGTGCGAAGCGCCCCGACCACGCCGCGCCGCCCCTCCTCCACGGGTCCGTCACCCCCGCGTGCCCGTCGAGCTCGGCCGCCTACTCGCCGCCTCGGCTCGCTCGCGCGACCGGCGGCGGCGTCGGCACCGCGTCCATCGTCGCCGGCCTCACACCCGTCCGCAACAGACGGTTCCACTCCCCCTCGATCCGCGCCAGCGTCTCGCCCACGTCCGCCCCGCTCAGCAACGCCCGCTTGATCATCTCGTTGAACGCACGACGCATGTCCGGCCACGTCTCCAACGCCGGCGTGAACGCCACCGCCTCCCGCAGCATCGACGCCGACATCGCCCGCGCCTCGACGATCTTCGCCGCCTCCGACTCGCCCTCACCGCCCCCCGACACCTCCGCCCCCGCCCGAAAGTACGGATCATCCAATACTTCCACCGTGCTCGGCATCACGGTCGCCCGCCTGGCCAGCTCCAACTGCGCCTCCGGGCCCGTCAGCCACCACGCCAGCGCCGCCGCCTCCTCCGGGTGCGCCGACGTCGACGTCACCCCCACCAGCATCACCGCCACGTGCACCCGCCCCAGCTCGCCCACGATCGGCTCACGCACCGCCGTCCGCTCGTACACATCAATCGCCGCGTCCCGCACACGCCCGAGCATGTTCGCGCCCGTCTGGATCACCGCCACCCGACCGTTCTGGTACAGATCGATCACGTGCTCGTGCCCGCTCGTGCCCGCCTCCCGCGGCAACGCCCCCTCGCGGTACAGCCCCACCCAACCGCCCACCTCGCGCACCACCCGCGGGTGGGTCAGGTCCGCGACGAGTCGGCCCTGCCCGTCCGTGCGGAACAGCGGCAGCCCCGAGCCCAGCAGCATCTGCGGCAGCTCCGACTCCTCGGCCAGCGGCAGCGTGAACAGGAATCCCCCCGTGCGCCGGTGGTACGCCCGCGCCTGCTCGCGCAGCGCCGCCCACGTCGGGCCCAGGTCCGCCGGCGCCATGCCCCCCGCCTCCAGCAGCCCCGTGTGGCACAACGCCACCACGGTCGTGAGGTACCACGGCAGGCCCAGCAGCTCGTCGCCCAGCTCGGCGATCCGCAGCACGCCCGGCAGATACCGTTGGTGCGGGTCGCCGGGCAGGCGGTCGCGGATGTCGGCCATCGCGCCCAGCGACGCGAAGCGGGCGAAGTCGCGGTCGGAGAGGTTGACCACGTCGGGCGCCCGGCCCGCCGCCGCCGCCGCCACCAGCTTCCGGTTCATCGCCGTGTACGGCACGTCCACCCACTCGACCTCGACGCCCGGGTTCGCCGCCTCGAAACCGGCGACCAGCCCCTGCATGTAGTCGGTGAAGTGCGGGCGCAGCGCCAGCGTCCACAGCTCCAGGCGCACGCGGCCGTCGTCCGGCCGCTCGGCGCAGCCCGGCATCGACCACAGCGACGCCGTGACGACCGCCGCGGCGGCGAGCAGACCGACCGTGTGTCGTCGCGCCGTCTTCCAGCGCATCAGTTGTTGGTGTCCGGCTCGAGCGCGCGGTCGTTCGGCGACCACAGGGCCTCGAACGTGCTTCGCTTGGTTGACAGGTCGGCCAGGTCCGAGGGCCGGTGCAGCGTCACGTGCCCGTCCACGAAGCCGATGTTCACCGCGCCGCCCTCGACCTCGGACGGCTTCTCGACGCCGCCGTGGCGCGTCCAGTCGAACTCGGTGGCGCCGAAGCGCTCGCCGAAGCGTTCCTGCGGAATGGCGATTCCCAAGGGCCCCACGAACCGGATGCCGGGTGTGGTGCCCTGTCCTCCAATGCTTGAATTCGTCAGCCAAAATCCATCATTATCCTGATTGCGCGACCACGCCCCGGAGACGAGGATCATGTCGGACGCCTGGGGCGTGCCGGCGTCGAACGGCTCCTGATCGTGGAGCATTTCGGCGGGCGCCGCTGGTGACCTGCCGACTGCGCTGCTGCCGTACAGATTCATCGAGTAGCTGCGCCGGGCCTCAGGGTCCTCCGGGTCGGCGAGCACACCACCCCCGATCGAGTCCGTGCCCTCTTCGACTGAATTCGGGGGCAGGTACTGGCCGATCCGCTCCTCGTCGAACCACGCGGGTTTGAGGTCAAAATTGGGAGGGAACTTGTCGTTGTAATCGACCGCGTAGGTGAGCAGGCTGATCGAGATCTGGCGGACGTTGCTCGAGCACTGGACGGTGCGGGCGCTGCGGCGTGCGGCGCCGAGGGCCGGCAGCAGGATGCCGATGAGCAGCGCGATGATGGAGATCACCACGAGCAGCTCGATGAGGGTGAACGCCGAGCGGCGAGCCCGACCGTTTCGGGGACGAGGGTTATGGATCATGATGGCGTTCCTTGATCGGGGGTTGTCGTTGCGCGCTCCGCGGACGGAGCGTTCGCCCTTTGCCCCTCCGAAGGATTCTAGGAAGGCCCGCGCGGGCGGTTAGGCCGGCGCGGGCGGTTTCTCTGGTTGTTGACCGCGCGCCGCGCGGGGCGGCGCACGGTCGAAGCCGTGGCGTGGCTCAGGCGCGGCGGCGTGCCAGGCCGACCACGGCGCCCAGGCCGAGCAGCGCCAGCGAGGCCGGCTCGGGGACGGCGGCCGAGGCCACGCCCGCGCCGAAGCTGGTCTGCCAGATGCCCAGGTCGAACGCGTCGACGTCGCCATCGCCGTCGGCGTCGCCGTCGGTCGGCAGCGCGCCCTCGGTGGTGCCGAAGCCCGTCTGCCAGATGCCCAGGTCGAACGCGTCCACGTCGCCGTCCTCGTCGTTGTCGCCGGGGACGATGGTGATGAACAGGTACACGCCGCGGAACAGCGAGTCGGGGTTGCCCGGCTCGAGGAACCCGCCGATGTCGGAGATCGCCAGCGTCTGGGTCACCGGGTCGTAGTCGAAGTCGTAGAGCCCGGAGAAGTCGCCGGGGGTGAACCCGGGCAGCAGCTCGATGACGGCGTCGGACGGGCTGCCGTCGGGCGCGACCATCTGGATCGAATCCTCGAAGGAGATCGTCCCGCCGGGCCGGCTGTTGAAGATCACCACGTCCTGGCCGCCCTGGATCGAGAGGTAGCCGACGTTCTGCCCGAGCTGGAAGTCGGCCTGGGGCAGGCCGTCGTCGATCCGCGTGACCGACTCGATCGAGTTGGGCCCGTTTCGCACGGCGCGGTCGAGGAAGTTGTTGTGGCGGATGTACATGTCGCCGTTGGGGGCGAAGTCGATGTCGCGGTTGGTCTCGAACAGGCCGGGGTTCTGATCCGGGTCGGTGTTGGCAAAGACCATGCCGTCGGCGATCTCGATCAGGATCTCGCCGGTCTCGGGGTCGGCCAGGCCGCGGCCCTTGGTCTGGTTGGAGCCGAACTCGGTGAACGCGGCGCCGGCGCCGTCGCCGTTGAACCCGGGGTCGAAGGACGGGCCGACCGACCCGCGGATGGTCGCGTCGCCGACCAGCGTGGGCGTCTCGGTCGAGACGTCGTAGATGCGGAAGCCGGTCTCGAACGAGGTGCCGTCGTCGTGGGTGACCAGCAGCGTCTCGTCCTTGATGTCCAGCCCGGTGAACGCGCGGAAGCCGGGGGTGAACGTGGTGGCGAAGGCGGTGCCGTAGGTCGCGTCCACCTGGCCCTCGGCGGTGGCGGCGTTGGTCACCTCGACGACGCTGAGGTCCTGGGGCCCGCCGGACAGCTCGGCGCCGGCGATGAACAGGCGCTCGCCGTTCCACGCCACGGCCGTGATGCCGCCGATCACCGTGTCCTCATCGGGCTGGGCGGTCACGTCGATCACGGCGGTCTGCTTGAACCGCACGGGCAGTTGCGCGTCGGCCGGCATCGCCACCGACGCGATCGCGCCACCCGCGACCACCATCGCCATTGTTGTCAAACTCGTTTTCCCTGGATGCATACAAGTCCTCCCTTTCTCTTCTGGTGGGCGCCGACGGCGCCCGCTTCCCGATCCACGTCAGGCCCTGGTCGTGGGCCGCCTCGCGGCGGCCCGATGCAAACCGGCCCGGAGCCGTCAGGCCCCGGACCGGACTGGAGGAACGATGAACCGATCAGCGGCGGCGCCGCAGGCCGGCGACCGCGCCCAGGCCGAGCAGCGCCAGCGACGCCGGCTCGGGGATGACCTGGAACGCCTGAATGCCGTTGTTGGCGTTCAGGGCGTAGACACGCAGCACGCCGTCCGGGCCCTCGCCCAGGGCGACCTCACCGACGCCGTTGCCGTTGGAGACGACCGCGTCGGTCAGGTTCTCCAGGTCGAGGAAGCCGGTGCTGGTCAGGGCCGACAGATCGCTGGAGTCGTAGAGGCGGACGTCGTTGGAGTTGAAGTCGACGGTCACCAGGACGTTGCCGGGGATGTAGTGGCCGATGATGGTTTCGCTGGCGGCGTTGAGGGCGAAGGTCTGGCCGTCGCCGCCGGCGGTCGGGGCCAGGCTCAGCACGGCGCCGGCCTGGGTGCCGATGACGTTGTCCTCGTTGGCGAAGTCGATGCCGAGGCGGAAGGCGCCGTTGGCCGGGCCGCTGGTCGGCGTGACGTTGGAGCCGGTGAAGCTCGTCCCGTCGGCGGTGGTCAGGTGGAAGAACCCGTTGTCACCGCTGCCGCCGCTGGAGACGATCTGCGTGTCGGCGCCCGAGCCGAGGACGGCGAAGGAGTCGCCGGTGCGGTCGCGGCCGGTCAGGTCGTCGAACGCGACGGTCGGGGCCGAGCTCTCGTCCGCCCAGCGGTAGACCTTGAACCCGTCGCCGACGACGAGGTTGCCCATGTAGATGGCCCCGTCGCCCCCGACGCCGATCATGTTGCCGGTGAAGGTCCCGCCGGTGATGCCCGTGGTGTCCAGGGTGTCGACCAGGGCGCCGGTGTCGCCGTTGCGGACCTCGATGTTCAGCCCGCCGTCGCGGTCCACGACGTAGACGTTGTTGGTCATCGGGTTGTAGGCGATGCCGCGGACGGTGGCGTTGGTCTGGTCGTTGAAGTCCGACTCGCCCGGCGCGAGCCAGCCGTCACCGCCGAAGCTCGTCAACGGCGCCAGCTCCAACTGGCCCAGTGCGGTCGGCGCCACCGCCACACAGAGCGCGAACGCTGCGATACGTGCAATCATTTGTCTCTCCTCTCTTCTCAGAATGGTCAACCGCGAAATCGAAACGCCGATTTTCGCTTCAAATCCAACCGTCAATCGATCATCTGTGATCCTGGCACATCTCCGAAAGGGCCAGACCCAGCCCACCCAGTCTCACACGGCACGCCCTTCCTTGATCAAGCCGTCCGTGGAGGTTTTCCCTCAAAATTCTCGATGGTTATATAACTGTACCACGGGCTTACAAGGTCGTCAACCATATTCCCGCGCCAAATTAGTCCGGTTCAGGCCTCGCCCCGTCCGCCCGCGGCGCCCCCGAAGACTGGCGGATGATCAGCTCCGGCCGCAACGCCTGGCCCCGCACCGGCTCGCCGCCCGCCAACGCCTCGCTCATCAGCGCCACCGCCGTGTGACCCAGGTGCACCAGCGGCTGGCGCAGCGTCGTCAACGCCGGCGACAGGTGCGCCGCGCTCGGCGGGTCGTCCACCCCCACCACCGACAGCGCCCGCGGGATCGGCCGGCCGATCGTCCCCGCGATCTCGTACACGTCCAACGCCAGGTAGTAACCCCCCGCGAACACCGCCGTCGGCGCCGCCGATCCGCTCAGCAGACGCGACAGCCGCAGCTTCTCCTGGGCGCTCAGACGCCAGCCCGCCGCCTCGACCTCGTACCGCGTATCGATCGGCAGCCCCAGCCGCTTGCACACCCGGCGGAACCCCTCGTGGCGGTCCCGGCTGTTGCTGAGCTGCTCGGCCCCGCCGACGTACCCGATCCGACGGTGCCCCAGGTGGTACAGGTGCTCGACCGCCTCGGCCGCCAGCTCCACGTTGTCCACGTCGACCGAGGGCACGTTCGCCAGCGGCGACCGCGCGCCGACGACCAGCGCCGCCGTCTTCGTCCCCGTCCGCGAGAGCACCTGCCCGATCTCCTCCGGAAGCGGGTTCAGGAACAGGTACCCCTCGCACCCCGGCTTCTGCCCCGTCTCGAAGTGCAGGATGTGCAGCTCCGCCCCGTGTTCACGCGCCGCCTGACGCATCCCCTCGAGGATCTGGCTGTGATAATAGTCCGCCAGCGACGCCTCCCGGTGCAGCATCAGCCCCAGACGCCGACGCAGCGTCGGCCGGTCCGCCCGATCGACCACGTACGTGCCGCGACCCTGGGCCCGCTCGAGCACCCCCACCGTCACCAGCTCCTGCAACGCCCGGTGCGCCGTGACCAGCGACACCGACATCTGCTTGCTCAGCTCCTTGGTGCTGGGCATCCGCTGCCCCGGGGGAAAGTGCCCCGCGTCGATCGCGCGGATCAACGACGACTTGACCGACTCGTACAGCGGCCGGCCTCGCTCGGCGACCACGGGCTCCAGCTCTGGCATCGTCTTCATCATAACCGCTCATCCCGCACCGCTCGCTCACAACGAACGCTCACCGCCGGCCCGGCTGGCCGCCCTCCTCGATCCGACGGTCCGCCGGCGACCACAGCGAATCGTACGTGCTCTTCCTCGCCGCGCGGTCCACCAGGTCGTCGTCGGAACGGCTGGCGGCGTGACCGTCGGCGTACACGAAGTTGACGATCCCCTCCGCCCGCTTCGGGTCCGGCGTGTCGGCATGCCGCGAGTAATCGATCCGGCTGTCCGCCGGGCCCGGACCCTTGCGGCCGTTCGCCGCCGAGTACGGCTTGTCCACAAAATGCTGATACGGCGTCGGGCTCCCGCTGGTGTCCTGCCACGGCGCCGCGAACCATTGGCCCGCGGCCTGGAACACCGACCAGTGCTCGAACGCCAGGATCAGTTGTGAGGCTTTCGGTGACGCCCCGTCGAAAAACTCCGCCTGCGACGCGAAGCTCTCACGGTCGGGCGAAGGATTGCTGCTGGCGTAGAAGTTCATCGCGTACGACCGTGCCGCGTCGTCATCGTCCGGGCACGGCAGCGCCAGCCCACCGATCGTGCCGGACGCCAGCGTCACGTCACCGGGGAAGTAATCGGCGATCACCCGCTCTTCGAACCACCACGTGTCGGCGTTGCTGCTGTTCTCGGGGAACTGGCCATCGTGATCGACGCCATAGTTGAACAGCGCCGTGCCCAGGCCGCGGATGTTCGAGAGGCACTGGGTCGTGCGGGCGACGCTGCGCGCCGCGCCGAGCGCCGGCAGGAGGATCCCGATCAGCAGGGCGATGATCGAGATCACCACCAGCAGCTCGATGAGGGTGAACGCCCGGGGGGCGTGACGGTCTGGGGCGATGCGCGTGCGTGTCATCATTTAAAATCCTTGATGAGGGTGCGTCGTGGGTTCGCCGGCGCGGGCGTGCGGTGTCGGCGTCGCGCCAGGCCGAGCGCGGACAGAGCAAACAAACTCGCGGCGGCCGGCTCGGGCACGGCGTTCCCGTCCAGCCCCGTGCCGAAGTTGATCTGCCAGATGCCCAGGTCGAAGGCATCGACGTCGCCGTCGGCGTCGAAGTCGGCGCTCAGCCCTTCGCCGCTCATGCCGAACTGCGTCTGCCAGAGGCCGAGGTCGAACGCGTCCACGTCGCCGTCACCGTCGGCGTCGCCGGGGATGGCGGCGCTCGGGCCGGTCACGACCGACTCGAACGTCGTGCCCAGGCGCAGCTCGTCGAAGCGGGCGTCCTCGGCCTCGTAAGCGCGCTGGGCGAACAGGGCGTGGCGCAGGTCGTTGTCGGTGTTGAACCCGAAGTTGGTCAGCGTGCCGGTGGCCTCGGCGGTGGCGGTGGCCTGCTGCTCGGAGCTGACGTCGAAGCCCGTGCCGTCGCCGCCGACCCAGTACGTGACCGTGTCGTTGCCGAACGACTCGGTCAGGTTCTCGACGTTGTTGAACTCGAACTTGAGCACGACGAGGTAGGTCTGATCGGCGGCGGCGTCGGCAAGCAGCACGTCGTTGTGCGGGCGGATGTCGTCGTTGGAGCCGACCTCCGTGCGGCGGCGATGGCGGACGATCACGTCGTAACCGCCCGCGTCGTTGCCGCCGAAGCCCCAGGTCAGGCCGAACATGTTGCCGTCGCCGCCGGCCGGATCGTCGAGCAGGGCGCCGTTGATCATGGGGTTGGTGAACCCGGTGAGGACGTAGGAGCCGGGGTTGACCGGGGCGGGTTCCTCGTCGACGCCCAGGCCGCTGCCGCGGTTGATCAGGGCGCTCATGTAAAAAATCTCGCTGGTCGGCGGCTCGAGGCCGCGAACGACCCAGCGGGTCAGCTCGGTGTCGCCGGCGACGCCGATGGCGTCCACGCGCCCCCCCGTCGAGGCGCCGTAGCCGGCCGCGTCGATGCTCAGCGAATCTTCCTGAACCAGGAAGTTGGAGGTGTTGCCACCCCAGACGGTTTCGTCGCGCTCGCCGAGGATGCCCTGCGGACCCTGCGCACGCAGGGCGCCGGCCTCGTACTGGCCCTGGTCGGGATCGTCGCCGACGAGGAACGGGTCACGGACCAGCAGGTTCTCGTCCTGAGCCGCGGCCCACGGCGCCACAAGGCCAGCGACGACGAGCGCCGCCACGGTCGAATTCACTTGGAAACCATGCATGTTGCACTCTCTCATTCTTAAGATCATCTACTCTTATATAACAATACCCCCTCGAGCTGAAAAATCAACGCCATTTACAGCCCGTCATGGATTTCGCCGCCGGTTCCACCGCGGGGCCGGGGCTGGGAAGGCGGGCGGATCATCGAGCAGATGGTCCGCGCCGCGGCATCCGGCCGGCGCCCGCTTGCGGCCCCTATGCACCGGCAATGCCTCATTTCTGTTGCACGAGGTTCCGAGGGCGCGCCACCATGCCAGCGGCGCCCGCCAAGGCCACCGTTGAGTCAATTTAGCCCGGATTAATCGGATGAATATAGGACAGGCGGGCACGGCGAGCCCCCGCGGCGACGGCGGGCGCCGTAACAAGCGCGCGACCAAACGCCTTGACAGGAACCATATGATTCGTTACTGTTACGATACTGTTTCACGATTCGGCGTGATCCCTTCAGCACACGCGTCTATGCCCTCTGTCCGAGACATCGCGAAGAAAACGGGCGTGTCGGCGGCGACCGTCTCTCGGGCGCTCAAGAGCCACCCCGGGATCAGCGCCGACACCCGCCGCCGCGTGCTCCGAGCCGCCAACCAGGCCGGTTACGTCGCCACGGCAGGCCCGCGCGCGGATGTCTGCATCGGCTACGTCACCGCCGCCGGCGCCCCGCTGTCGCTCTACGACTGCCTGCTGATCAACGGCATCCGCGAGGGCCTGGAGCTGGCCAAGCTCGACCTGCAACTGGTCAATGTCCAGCGGGACAAGACGCCCGAGGAGACCTACACCGACTTCTTCACCCGGCGTGGGCTGCGCGGCGTGGTGATGCAGGCCTACACCGCGTACCGCGAGGTCTGCGAACAGGTCGCCGCCGAGGGCTTCGCCAGCGTCATGATCGCCGACGACTTCGACTCGCCGCGCGTGAGCTTCGTGTGCTGCGACTCGACCCAGCAGAGCCAGCGCGCGGTCGAGCACCTGATCCACCTCGGACACGAGCGGATCGCGCTGGCCCTGCCGCGCCACGAGGACCACGACCACAGCAACCGGCGCGACGGCTACGCGCGGGCCCTGGAAGCCAACGGCGTGCCGCTGCGGGACGAGCTGATCGTGCAGACCCAGCCGACGCGGGAGGGTGGCGAGCACGCGTTCAACGAGCTGCTCAGCCGGCGCGAGCCACCGACGGCGATCTACTTCACCGACCCGTTTCCCGCGGTGGGGGCGCTTTGCCGGGCGCACGCGGTGGGCGTGTCGGTGCCGGAGCAGTTGTCGATCGTCGGGTTTGACGACGGGAACATGAGGCGGCAGGTGCACCCGCTGCTGACGGCGGTGTGCCAGCCGACGGAGGAGCTGGGGCTGGAGGCGGGCCGGTGGCTGGGGCGTCGGGTGCGTGGCGAAGCGTTGCCGCCGCTGCGCCGGGTGTTGCAGCCGACGCTGGAGATCAATCAGACCACGGCCGTGCCGCCGGCGCGGCCGGTGCGGATCCAGCCGGGCGGTGCGCCGATGCGTGAGCCGGGCTGATAACGCCCGCCGCGCTTGACGCCGGATCGGATCGGGGATGGGAGATTCTTGTTTGCGCTCACGTGAGACAACCTTTTCTGCTTCGGCGCACGAACGGTTCGTGCGCCGGCTGCGTCACCTTCACTTTGGGAGGATGGATTATGAAACGTTTGAGTCTGATCGTTACGGCCGCGATGATCACCGGTTCGCTCTGGGCGGGCGGCGCCACGGCGGCGACCTTGCTGTTCGACTTCGGTGAAACCAACCAACCCACCGCGGGCAACTACAACAACGTCACACAGGCCCAGAACCCGATCTTCAACGCCATCGACACCAACGGCTCGGGCACGGGCCTCGGCCTGACCACCAGCGGGTTCAACCCCGGGTCCAACCAGAGCGGCACCCAGAGCCCCGGCGGCGACGCCTCCCTCTTCGACGCCCAGGCCACCCGCGACAACCTCTTCGGCCACACCAGCAACTTCAACCAGGACGCGCCCCTGCCCCTGGCCAACCTCACCTTCACCGGCCTCGACGCCTCCGGCGCCACCACCTACGACTTCGTCTTCTTCGCCTCACGCCTCGGCGCCGGCGACGTCCGGGAGACCCAGTAC
>CAYSIX010000087.1:0-15145 GCA_964431205.1 uncultured Phycisphaeraceae bacterium | reverse complement strand
ATGCTGCTCGGGCTGCTGCACCCCACCGCCGGCCGCATCGCCGTCTTCCACCGGCCCCCCACCGACGTCTCGATCAAGCGACGCATCGGTTACCTGCCCGAGGAGTCGTACCTTTACCGCTTCCTCAACGCCCGCGAGACGCTGGACTACTACGGCCGGCTGTTCCACCAGGACCGCCGCCAACGCCATAAACGCATCGACATGCTTCTGGAGATGGTCGGGCTCGACCGCGTCGCCCGACGACCCGTCGGCGAATACTCCAAGGGCATGCAACGCCGCATCGGTCTCGCCCAGGCCCTGATCAACGACCCCGAGCTGCTGATCCTCGACGAGCCGACCACCGGCCTCGACCCGCTGGGCACCCGGCAGATCAAGGACCTGATCCTCGAGCTCGCCCGCCGCGGCAAGACCGTCCTGCTCTGCTCGCACCTGCTGGCCGACGTCGAGGACGTCTGCGACCGCGTGGCGATCATGTTCGGCGGCAAGATCCGCAAGGCCGGCCGCGTCGAGGACCTGCTCGTTCAGGAGGGCGTCAGCAACATCCAGACCCGCTCGCTGCCCGAGGACGTGATCAACGAGATCGAGCAGGTCCTGGAGAAGCACGGCCGACACATCGAGCGCGTCGAGCACCCGCGTCAGCGGCTCGAGTCGCTGTTCCTGGACATCGTGCACGAGGCGCAGACCCAGGGCGCCGAGACCAGCGGCGCCGGCGCGGGGGGGCGCATCGCCGAGTTCCTGACCGGCGGGGCCGCGGCCGCGGGCGAAGAGGGCGAGCAGTTGATCGACCGGCTGGTGCAGCCGAGGGCCGAGCCGACGCCTGCGACCACGGGCGCCGGTGAAACGTCCGGCGCTGAGGCGGCGGCGGGTCCGACGCCGGAGCCGGCGCCGTCGGACGAGGCGGTCGACGCGGATATCGAGGTCATCGACGAGCTGCTGGGCCGCATGGACGAGCCAACCGAGAAGCCGCCCGCCGCGCCGCCGGGTGCTTCGGCCGAGGCGTCGAAGCCGCAGGCGCCGTCGCAGGCGCCGGCGGAGACGCCGTCGCCCGCGGCCAAGACGGGGACCAACGACGAGGGCGTGCACGTCGTTCGGGCCGAGGACAGCGGCGAGGACGTGGAGCTGCCCGAGTGGGCGACGAAGCCGACCAGCGAGTCGCCCGAGACCGAGGCGGCGGGCTCGACGGCGACGAACGCCGATGAGGATCGTGCCGAGGTGGATGAAGAGCCGGACAAGTCGTTCCTGGACGCGCTGATCAACGCCGAGTCGGGCGCGCCGATCGGATCGGAACCGCCGGAGGCGGACGAACCGAGGCGGGACGAGGGCGGTAAGAGTAAGTAGCCGGCCTGAGGTCGGGAAGATCGGGTTCTGGCGGATCGCGCGGCGAGGAGCGAGCCGGCGCGACAAGCGAGAATGATGCGACGCAACGCGTGGATATGGCTGATCGTCTTCGTGGGGTGGTTGGCCGCCGGCATCGGTCTGGGCACGTTTCTGCGCCTGCGGGGGATGGGCGACGCGGGGGCGTGGGTGCAGGCGATCGGCGTGCTGGCGGCGGCGGCATGGGGCCTGCGCGGGCTGTACGTCTGGCGGGACCTGACGTGGGTCGGTCGGCTGACGACGGTGCTGATCGGGACCGGCGTCGCCGCGGTGCTCGCGGGCCTGGCGGCGATCATGGACTGGTACGGCCTGGCCCGGGCGATCGGGTCGATGTACCTGATGGCCGTGGCGTTCTACCTCGGGCTGATGCTGGCGCGGGCGGCGCTGTCGCCGGGGCATCCGATCTTCGGCGTGGCGCGCACGCTGCTGGACGAGGCGATCCGGATGAAGGCGCCGCTGGTATTCATCGTGGCGCTGCTGCTGGTGCTGCCGATCCTGCCGTTCGTCAGCGGCAACGAGACGCGGCTGGAGTACCGGGTGCAGTCGTTCCTGACCTGGTCGATGATGGCGGTCGGGGCGCTGCTGAGCCTGATGACGATCTTCCTGGCGGTCGGGACGATCAGCGGGGAGCTGAGGCAGCGGCAGGTGTTTCTCTCGCTGACCAAGCCGGTCAGCCGGGGGCAGTACCTGGCGGGCAAGGCGCTGGGGATCATGGTGCTGAACCTGCTGCTGGTCGCGGTGGCCGGCGGGGGGATCTACGCGTTCACGATGCTGCTGGCCGATCAGCCGGCGCAGGACGCCTTCGACGCCAACGCCGTGCGCGACCGCGTGCTGGTCGCCCGGCAGGTGGTCCGGCCCGAGCCGACCGGCGACGTGGACATCGAGGAGCTCTACGCCCAGCGGCTGGCGCAGCTTCGCCAACAGGACCCGCAGACCTTCGGCGACCCGGACCGGCCCAACGCGCCGATCGCGCCGGAGCTGCGCGAGCAGATCCTCGGCCAGATCATCGGCCAGTGGTACTCGATCGGCCCACGCGACACCCGCTCGTTCCTCTTTCGAGGCATGAAGGGCGCCGCCGAGCACAGCGACACCGTGCAACTGCGGCTTCAGCCGAAGATGTCCGGCGCCGACTTCGAGGTGCCGATGCTGATCCGCGTCAACGGGCGGCCGTACACCAATCGCCCCGGCTCGCCGTTCGTCCGCCTGTCCGAGGGCCAGTACCACGTCCTGCCGATCCCGGTGCAGGCGCTGGACGAGAACGGCGACGTGTTGCTGGAGGTCACGAACGTGCCCCTGGAGGGGCGGGAGCCCAAGACGCTGAGCTTCAACCCGGCGGACGGGATCGAGATGCTCTACCGCGTGGGCGGGTTCGAGCCGAACCTGGTGCGGGCGCTGGGGCTGATGTGGGTGAAGCTGGTGTTCCTGGGGATGCTGGGTCTGGCCGCGGGGACGTACCTGAGCTTTCCGATCGCGTGCCTGCTGTGTCTGACGGTGTACTTCGCGGCGGCGGGCAGCGAGTACCTGTTCGAGTCGCTGGAGTACTACGGCTCGGAACCGGGGGCCCTGCTGGGCCTGTTGAGCGAGGGCGAGCTGTACGAGGCGTTCAAGGTGGTGGTGCGCCTGGTGGGCAGCGGGTTCATGATGCTGGTGCCCAAGTTCGGCGAATACGACGGGACGGCGCTGGTGTCGGACGGTCGGCTGTTGAGCCTGGAGATGCTGGGCCGCGCGGTCCTGTGGATCGGCGTGGTCTCGACGGGGGTGGCGGCGGTGCTGGGCTGGCTGGTGTTCCGCAACCGCGAGCTGGCGCAGGTGACCGTGTGACGGGGGTGACAGGAAACGGGGCGGTGACGAGCCGATCATGACACGAGACCGCTGGATCCAGATCGGAGCATTGACGTTGGCCATCGTGGCGACGGCGGGGGCCTCGCTGCTCGTGCCGACGATCAACACCCAGCGTCAAGAGCTGAAGCTGACGTTCGACGACAACATCGCCGCGCGCGTTCCGCCGGAGTACGCGCTGGCGACCGCCGCGCTGGGCAGCTTCCGCGGCATCGCCGTCGACGTGCTCTGGCACCGCGCCGAGATGCTCAAGCGTGAGGGCAAGCACTACGAGGCCAACTCGCTGGCCGAGCTGATCACCACGCTCCAGCCGCGCTTCCCGCAGGTCTGGGCCTTCCACGCGTGGAACATGGCCTACAACATCTCGGTGCAGACCCAGACCCCCGAGGAGCGGTGGGACTGGGTTCAGAAGGGCATCAACCTCCTGCGGAACGAGGGGATCGTGTACAACCCGGAGGCGGTGCGTCTGTACCGCGAGCTAGGGTGGATCTTCATTCACAAGATCGGCCAATACACGGACGACGCGCACTGGTACTACAAGCGCAAGATGGCCGAGCAGTGGGAAAAGCTGCTGGGCGCACCGACGGACGGGGCGTCGACGGAGGAGGCGATCGACGAGTTTCGCCCGGTGGCCGACGCGGCGGACCGGTACTTCCGGGTGAACGAGCCGAACCGGGAGGTTCGCGACGCGCTGCGGAGCCTGATCGAGTCGCTGCCGGCGGAGGCGGAGGAGCTGGAGCCGCTGCTGAACGAGTCGGTGACGCGGATCGAGCGTCAGCTGACGGAGCTTCGCAAGCGGTGGCAGGAGGCGGCGCCCCAGCGTGCCGAGCGGCTGAGGCCGGTGCTGGAGGCGGCGCGGGACCAGATCGCCTGGGCGACGGTGGACCCGGTGCTGCTGCTGCGTCGCGACGCGCCGGAGGCGGGCGCGGTGATCGACGCGATCCGCGAGGCGGGCTGGGAGCTGGACGAGCAGGCGCTGACGCGGCTGGGCGAGCTGATCATCGTCAGCCGGTACGCGGACCTGACCCGGCTCGAGCAGCGGATGCGCGAGTCGGGCCAGAATCGCGACGCGGCGTTGGCGCGGATCCTGATCGACCCCTCTCAGCGATCGGGGTTGCGGGCGGTGCTCGCGTTCCTGCGCGCCAAGGTGCTGCTCGAGAACTACCACATGGACCCGGTGACGATGCTGGAGCTGATGGAGATGTTCGGGCCGCTGGACTGGCGACACCCGGCGTCCCACGCGGGCTACTGGTCCTACCTGGGCGTGGAGAAGTCGGGCCAGCTCCGCGATCGCACGAAGGTGGACGTGCTCAACACCGATCGCCAGGTCATCCACGCGATGCAGCACCTGATGTTCGGCGGGCGGGTGAACTTCGACCCGCTGACCGGCCGGATCGACCTGCTGCCGGACCCGCGGTTTATCCCGGCGTACGAGCGCGCGTGGGACGCCGCCGTCGACCGACAGGCCGACGTCGAGTGGGTCGGCCGGGGCAATCAGGAGGCGTTCGACGCCGGCCACGAGAACTTCCTGCTCAAGGCCATCGAGTTCTCCTACCTCTACGGCGAGGTCGAGGAAGCGCGGCGGTACCGCGACAAGGCCGCGCGGCTGTACGGCGACAAGCCGCACAACCAGCAGAGCGGCCGCTACCGCCTGCCGCTCGAGGACCTCGTGATCAGCGAGCTCCGGGACGGGCGCAGCATGGCCGACGCCCGCGCCGCGATCGACGGCCTGCTCTACCAGGGGTTCATGCAGGGCCTGGCCAACGCCCGCGTCGACGTCTTCAACCGTTTCAGCGGCCTGGCCAAACGCGTCTACGACCGCTACCAGGAGTCCCGCGATTACACCAACCCCATCGGCGAGCGCAGCCGCCTCCAACTGCCCGCCAGTTGGCAACAGACCGTCACCGAGACCTTCGTCGGCCTGATGAAGCAGCCCGGCATCTCGCTGCTCGAACGCTCGCGCATCTACCGCAACGCCCCGCCCCAGCTCCAGCGGTGGACCTTCCTGCGCTTCTACGAGCCCGTCGCCGAGCAGGCGCGGCAGCAGAACTTCGACCCCCAGCGCATGTTCCCACGACCCGAGGGCCTCGAGGACGTCGAGCCCGATCCGCAGATCGAGGTGGATCGGCCCGGCGAAGAGGCCCGCGAAACGATCGAGCGGATGTGATCCTGGCGTGGCGTCGAGCGGATGTGATCCTCACCCGGCGGCGCGAGCGACCGTGACGGCGTCGGCCTCGCGGACGCCGCTTCTACAACGGCTCGGCCCGGATCAGCGTGCCCAGCTCGTGCGTCTGGCCCGGCGCGACGGTCAGGGCGTTGTCGAACGCGTTGGCCGTCTCTACGCACAGCATGCGGGGCCAGTCCTCATCGACCAGGTCGCCCATCGCGCGGGCGCCGACGTCCCACGGGTTCCACACGACCGTCGAGCGTGAGCCGGACTTCCCGACGTGGATCCGCCGGCCCAGCGCCGGGTCCCGCAGGAGGCACACCGACTCGGTGTCGACGTACACCCGGTCGGTCGGGCCGGTGAACGTCAGCGCCTCGCCGTTCTGCGTGAACCGCTCGAACCCGCGGTTCTTGTCCAGGTAGTCGGTCTCGCCGAGGCCCTCGAGCTCGACGCGGCGGACGTCGCCGACGGCGAAATACGTGTGCAGCGCGTCGGTGATGGGCTTGGGTCGATCGGTCGTGTTGCGGGCGCGCAGCGTCAACCGCAGCGACGGGCCGAACGCGGCCTCGTAGCGCAGGTCGAAGCCGTCGACCTCGGTCGCCAGCGTCAGCGCCACGTCCGCGTCGCGCCGCTCGCTGGCGACCACCCGCCACGGCATCGTCCGCACCAGCCCGTGCATCGGGGCCGTGCGATCGCTGGGGTGCTCGGCGAACCACGGAAAGCAGATCGGCACGCCCCCGCGGATCGCCTTGCCCGCCTCGAACCGCGCGTTGCCGCTCAGGAACAGCACGGGCTCGTGCCCCCTCGGCTGATACGCCGTCACGTGGGCGCCGTGCAGGTACAGCTCACCGGTGGCGACGTCCGTCCGCACCGAAGCGCGGATCAGGCCGCCCCGGCCCGGCTCGAACCGCACCCCGCCGCCCAAGCCAAACGCCTCGTTCAACTTCTCGCAGGCAACCCCGTCAGACATGGTCAGGATTGTAATGACTTGACCCTTGGCACGGAGCGCCGAGCGTCCACCCGGCGAGACCCCGCATGGCCGGTGGTTGCCTAGGCGCCGCCGGCGTTCGCCGACGAGCCGGCGGGCGATCGACGTCGGACGCACTCGAGCAGCAGCACCGCCGCCGACGCCGAGGCGTTCAGCGAGTCCACCGCCCCGCTTCGCATCGGGATTCGCACCGTCGCCCCGCCGGTCCGCTCGGCCGCGTCCGCCCACGCCGGCGAGAGGCCCGTGTCCTCGGGCCCGATCGCGATCGCCAGCGGGCCGTCCACCGGCACGGCGTCGTAGGGGAGCCGGCCGTCCAGCGTCGCCGCCAGCAGCCGCACGCCGTGCGCCCCAAGCCATGCGATCACCTGCTCTTCGCCGGCGCAGACCGTCGGCAGGCTGAACACCGCGCCGGTCGAGGCCCGGATCGCGTTGGGGTTGAACACGTCCACCATCGGGCCCGCGGCCAGCACCGCCGCGCACCCCGCCGCCGCCGCCGTCCGCACCATGGCCCCCAGGTTCCCCGGCTTCTCGGTCCCCACCGCCACCAGGTAACAAGACTCCGGCCCGGGTGACGCCAGCGACTCCAGCGTCCACGCCGGCGCCTCGACCTCGGCCAGCACGCCCTCGGGGTCGTCGCGGTAGGTCATCCGCCGCAGCAGCGTCTCGGGCACCTCGATCCATCGCCCCGTCGCTGCCAACACCTCCGGGTGCGCCGCCGCGAACCGGTCCACGGTTTGACCCAGACACGCCGGGCACACGAAGACCGTCTCGAGGCGAAGCCCCGCCGCCGCGGCGCGCGTCACCTCCCGCACGCCCTCGGCCAGGAACATCCCCCGCGCCCGCCGCTCCCGGCTCTTGCGCAGCTTCATCGCCCGCTTCACACGCGGGTTGCTCGGGCTCGTGACCACCTGCGCCTGGACCATTCGCCCTCATCGTACCGATGCGGTCACAGCCGGCTAGGTATGCCGCAGGTACGCGTCCTTGATCCGTTCGAGATACGCCGCCTGGTCCATCGCCCAGTACTGCTCGCTGAAGACCTCAACCTCATTGAAGCCGGTGAACCCCGTCGCCTCGACCCACCCGCGGATCGTGCGGATGTCGATGCACCCGTCGCCCATCAGCCCCCGGTCGGTCAGCAGGTCACGCGTCTGGACACGCCAGTCGCAGACGTGGAACGCGAACAGCCGCCCGGCCGCACCGGCCCGCGCAATCTCGCCTTCCAGCGCCTCGTCCCACCAGAGGTGATACACGTCCACCGCCACGCCCACCAGCGGGTGATCCAGCGACTCCCAGATCGCCCGCGCCTGCGCCATTGTGTTGATGCAGCTCTTGTCCGCGGCGTACATCGGGTGCAGGGGCTCGATCGCGAGCTTGATCCCGCGCGGCGTCGCGTCCTCGGCGTAGGGCAGCAGCGCGGCGATGCCCTCGGCCACCTGCGCCCGCGCCTCGGCCAGCGCCATGCCCGGCACCGCGCCCACCACCAGCACCACCATCTCCGCTCCGATCGCCGCCGCCTCGTCGAGGCACCGCCGGTTCTCGTCCAGCGCCTTGCTCCGATCCGCCGCCTCGAACGCCGGGAAGAACCCGCCCCGCACCAGCGCCGGCACCGCCAGCCCGCTGCCCCGCACCACCCGCGCCGCCTGCTCGATCCCCCCGGGCTCGATCACGTTCCGCCACACGCTGATCCCCGCGACCCCCGCCTCGGCGTACCGCTGGCAGCACTCGGCCAGCGACCACGGCTTGTTCGTCATCGTGTGAATCGCGCATCGCGAAAGATCCCGTATCGGTGAGGCCTCACTCATCTCATTTTTTCCCGGTGGTGGCGGCCCGTTCAGGACCGCGTGGCCTTGATCCACTTGGCCAGCTCGGTCTTGCTCATGCAGTTGATCACGTCCTTTTTCGTCGCGCCGGCGCGGCGGGCGGTCAGCACGCCGTAGCGCAGCTCGTCCAGGTCCGCCGGCCCGTGCGCGTCGGTGTTGATGCTGAGCATGACGCCGGCCTTGATCGCCGCCCGGGCGTGGGTGTCGCGCAGGTCCAGCCGGTAGTGGTTGGCGTTCAGCTCCATGGCGATGCCGCGCTGCCCGGCGGCCTTGAGCACGGCCTTGAGGTCCGGGCGCAGGCCCTCACGGCGATTGATCAGCCGGCCGGTCAGGTGCCCGATGATCGTCACGTACGGGTTCTCGATCGCCTTGAGAAACCGCTTGGTCGCCGCGGCGGGTTCCTGCGACAAGGCGCCGTGCGGCGACGCCACCACCAGGTCCAGCTCCTTGAGCAGGCTGTTGGGGTAATCCAGGCGGCCGTCGGCCAGGATGTCCACCTCCGACCCGGCCAGCACCGTGATCTTGCCCTTCATCTCGTCCGCGACCTCGCGCACGGCCTCGATGTGCCGCTCCAGCCGCTCGGCGCTCAGGCCGTTGGCCTGGATCTGGCTGCGCGAGTGATCCGTCACGGCCACGGTGTGAAACCCGCGGTCCGCCGCCGCCTGCGCAAGCTGGCGGATCGACCAGTGCCCGTCGCTCGCCGTCGTGTGCGCGTGCAGCTCCGCCTTGATGTCGTCCCGCTCGATCAGCTCGGGCAGCTCGCCCTTCTCGGCCAGGTCGATCTCGCCGCGGTCTTCGCGCAGCTCCGGCGGGATCCACGTCAGCTCGAGCGCCTTGTAGATCTGCTCTTCGGTCTTGCGCACCACCGGCTCGCCGGGCTCGTCCTGCTTGCCCTTGCCGCCCTTCTTGAGCTTCGACAGCGCGTATTCGTTCAGCGTCATGCCCCGGTCGTTGGCGCGCTCCCGCAGGCGGACGTTGTGCTCCTTCGAGCCCGTGAAGTACAGCATCGCGGCGCCGTAGCTGTCCGGCTCGATGATGCGCAGGTCCACCTGCATGCCGACGGCCGTGCGGACGGACGTCTTGGTCTTGCCACGCGCAATGACCTCGCTCACCGGGTCGAGCTTGACGAACGCGTCGGTGATCCGCTCGGCGTCCTGCTGGCGGGCGGCGACGAGCAGGTCCACGTCGCCGATCGTCTCCTTGCCGCGGCGCAGGCTCCCGGCGTAGGCGACCTGCTTCGCCGACTTGAGCTTGCGCAGTTGATCGACGAACCACTGGGCCAGCGGCAGCGCGTCGCCGAGGCGGGCGCGTTTGCCGGCCTCGGCGGCGAAGGCCAGGCTCTTGCGGATGTTCTCGATCTTCTTCTGGCCGAACCCCGGCAGCTTCGCCAGCTCGCCGGTCTCCAGCTTCTTCTTGAGCGTGTTCAAGTCGGTCACGTCGGCTTTCTGCCAGAACGTGGCGACGGTCTTGGGCCCCATCCCCGGGATGTCCAGCAGCTCCAGCAGCCCCGCGGGGACCTGCTCCATCAGCTTCTGGTGCTCCTCGATCCGCCCGGTGTCCAGGTACTCGCGGATCCGCCCGACCATGCCCTTGCCGATGCCGTCGATCTCGCCCAGCTCGTCGTCGTCCATGTCGGCGACGTCGGCGGTCTGCTCGGCCAGGGCGCGGGCGGCCTTCTGGAACGCCAGGACGCGGAAGCGGTTGCCGCCGGTGATCTCCAGCACGTCGGCCATCTGCTGAAACAGCGTGGCGAGCTGGGCGTTGTGGTCGGCCATGAGTGGAAGCTTAGCGTCCGGGGCGGGGTTGATGGGGGGAGGCTGTGATCGGGGAGCGGGTGCCGTGATGGCGTCGGACGCGCACGGGCCCAGCGGCGGCGATAAAGTGAGAGGCTTTCCGTGTACGAGTTGACCTGTCCATCCTGTCGGCACGTGGTTCGCGCCCCGTTCGTGCGGGTAGGGGCCGTGGTGGCGTGTGAGTCGTGCGGATCGCGTTACCGCGTGGCGGCCGAGCACATCGTCCGCAGGGCGGCCGAGGGAGCCGGGACGGTGGCCGAGATGTCGGCCCCGGCGGCGCCGGGCGAGGCCCTGCACGTGGACTCGTCGGGGAGCATGGTGGGGCTCTCAGGCCTCTCGGAGATGATGCAGCGTGAGGGGGACGCGCCGCCCGCAGCGGCGCCCGGGGTGGCGGGCGGCTCCTCCGCGGCCACCGCCGCGATCCCCCGCGCCTCGCCGCCGACCCGTTCGCACGTTCGGCGGCGGCCGGCTCTACCCCGATCGCGCCACCCGGCCGTCGAGGCGGCGCGACGCCAGGCCTGGTGGGCCCTGGCCGTCTTGCCGCTTCTGCTCGGACTGCTCGGCGGGGTGCTGTGGTTCGCCTGGAAGCCCGGGCACGAGGCGGACGGCGCGGCCGGTCACGCCGACGGCTCGGCAGGCGGCAACGCTCAAGCCAGCGTCGCCGTCCTCGACCCCGACACCCCGATCGCCTCGGCGCGACGACTCAGCCCCGGCCCGTGGACCGAACCCCAAGACCCGGATGCCGCGCCGCTCGCCGACTCGCCACCCGAACGGGCCCTCACGATCCCTGCCAGCTCCGTGCTGGACGACATCGCCTACGTCTTCACGCAACGCGCCGAGCGCCTGCTCACCGCGACCGTGTACGCGCCGCATCCCGAGATCGTCGACGAGGCCGACCTTCACCTGTCGCTGGTGCACATGGACGGCCGCGTCGTCGCCCGGACGGACCAGCCGGTGACGCTGCTGAATCGCCGTCACGGCCGCACGATCGCGGTGGCGATGCCCCAGTCGCTGCCGGACGGGCAGGTCAGCGTACACGGGGAGCTGGTGGTGCACCGTGTGTTGCGTTCCGGTCGATGGCTGGACGGGGCGTCGATCGAGGTGCACGGCGAAGGGCGACAGACGATGGGGTTGATCCGTGTGCCGTTGCCACCGGCGGCGACATCGGGTCAACTGGTGGTGTTGATCGAGGGCCGGGAGGCGTCGGGGCGGCCGGCGATGCAGTGGGTCGTTCGTTGGCCGGTCGAGAACGCGCCCGAGCAACGGATCAGGCTCTACGTGCCGCTGCCCCGTGAGCGGTCGGCCCAGGTGGACCACTGGTCGGTCGAGGCGGCGTTCGGCGTGGCGCCGTCGCAGGACGCGGCCCCCTCGAACGACGGCGCGCCCCCACCCGAGCGCGAGGACGCAACCCGCTGAAGTTGAACCACGGAACCGCCGCCGCATGATCTTCTTCCCGATCCGCACCGACCGCCGCCTCCGCTCGACGCCCTGGGTCAACTACGCCCTGATCGCGGTCAACGTCGTGGTCTTCATGCTCACGTTCGCCGACATGAGCAACCGGGCCACCCAGACCACGCTGGTCAACTACTACCTCTGGCCGACGACGCCCGCCCTGGCCCAGTTCTTCACCTACCAGTTCCTGCACGGCGGGCCGATGCACCTGCTGGGCAACATGGTCTTCCTCTACGTGTTCGGCAACAGCGTTGAGGATCGGCTGGGTCACGTCGGGTACCTGCTGTTCTACCTGGGCTGCGGGGTGCTGGCCGGTCTGGGGCACCTGCTGACCGCGACGTCGCCGGTGATCGGCGCCAGCGGCGCGATCGCCGGCGTCACCGGCGCGTACCTGGCGCTGTTCCCGCTGAGCAACGTGACGATCTTCTACTGGTTCTTTTTTATCGGGTACTTCGAGGTATCGAGCATCGTGCTGATCCTCTTCAGCGTGGCCCGCGACTTCCTGTTCCAGTTCATGGGCACGAGCAACGTGGCGTACTCGGCACACCTGGCCGGCTACGCCGCCGGGTTCGTCGTGGGCATGGGGCTGCTGATGGGGCGGATGCTGCCGCGCGAGCCGTACGACATGCTGGCGTTGATCGAGCAGAGGCGTCGGCGGACGCGTTTCCAGCGGATGACGCGTCAGGGCTACCAGCCGTGGGAGGCGACGCGGCCCGGCGCGCCGCCGCGCGAGTCGGCGCCGGAGCTGTCCGAGCCGCAGCGGCGCCTGGCCGAGCGGCGTCGCCAGATCGCCGCCGCCATCGAGGACCACGACCTGCCCCGCGCCGCTTCCCTCTACGCCGACCTGGCCGCCGAGCACCCCGGTCAGGTGCTCAGCAAGCAGAACCAGCTCGACGTGGCCAACCAGCTCATGTCCGAGGGCCGTTACGACCAGGCCGCCACCGCCTACGAGCTGTTCCTCAAGACCTATCGCGCCTACCCCGAGCGCCACCACATCGAGCTGATCCTCGGGCTGATCTACGCGCGTTATCTGGACCAGCCCGCCCGCGCCCGCGAGCTGCTCGCCCGTGCCCGGCCGCGGCTGGACGGGTCCAACCTCGAGCTCGCCCAGCACGTGCTCACCGAGCTGCGCGAACCGTAACCGTCCGCGACGCCCGATGGTATCGCGGCAATGGATCGGCTGCGTGGGCTTTTCAATCGATGATCGGCGACCGACGCCGTTACGCCGCGAAGCTGCTCCCGCAGCCGCACGTCGACGTCGCGTTCGGGTTGTTGAACACGAAGCCCCGACCCATCACCTCGTCCTTGAAGTCGATGCTCGTGCCGTTGAGGTACAGGTAGCTCTTGGGATCGCAGACGACCTTGATCCCCTGCTCCTCGAAGACCTCGTCGTTGTCCCGCTGGCTCTCGGTCAGGTCGAGAAGGTAGCTGAACCCGGAACAGCCCCCGCCCTTGACCCCCACGCGGAGGCGGATCTTCTCCGCGTCCAGCTCCTGCTGCTCGATGATGCTTCGGATTTCTCGTGCCGCGGTCTCGGTCAGGTTAATGGGCATCGTAGGTGTCTCCTGTGCGCACTGATCCCGGTCCCCATATGGTAGGCGCCCAGCGCATCGGCAACAAGCGGGCCGTCACGCCACCCGACGCCCCGGACGCCCGGTGATGTCGGCGATCGCTGCGAGCCGCCTTCGCCGGGGGCCCCGCGCCCCGGTGAGTTCTCGGACGGCTCGCGCACGCCCCGCGATCGCCCCCGCACCCCCGCACAAGGCCCCTCGCGATTTCGTAACATGTCCAAGGCCCGCCCGATCCCGGCCGATCTGTATGGGGCCTCCCCAACGCGCCCTGAATCGCGAGCCTGCTATGACAAGCACCGACCGCCCCCGCTACAAGACCGTCCTGCTCTTTGGTGCCCCCGGTGCCGGCAAGGGCACGCAGGGCAAGATCCTCGGCACCATCCCGGGCTTCTACCACTGCGCCTGCGGCGACGTGTTCCGCAACATCGACATCCACAGCGACCTCGGCCGCATCTTCTACGAGTACAGCTCCCGCGGCGAGCTGGTCCCCGACGACGTCACCGTCAAGATGTGGGCCACCGCCATTCGCGCCCACACCATCCTCGGCCAGTACAAGCCCCACGCCGACCTGCTCATCCTCGACGGCATCCCGCGGACGCTCGAGCAGGCGGACCTCATGGACGAGCACATCGAGGTCCTGCGCATCATCCACCTGCATTGCAACGACGAGCGGGCCATGTTCGAGCGGCTGCGCCGCCGCGCCCTGAAGGAGAACCGCCACGACGACGCCGATGAAAAGGTCATCCGCCGCCGCTGGCAGGTCTATGAGCAGGAGACCGCCCCGGTCCTGGGCCACTACGACCCCGCCCTGATCCACAAGGTCGATTCCATCGGCTCGCCCGGGCAGGTCCTGCTCGACATCCTCCGCGAGATCGTCCCGATTCAGAACAAGCACTTCGCCGAGTTCGAGGGCTGAGCCCGTCCCGGGCGGTCCGCCTCTCGCACGCCCGGACGTTGCCGACGCGATCGCAGGCACCGTGCTTCGCCCTCGATTACGGACTGAAGCTGGGAAAGCCGGGCAAGGTGGGCGCGGGCCGGCCAGGTCTCGGAGTTTTTTCTCGCTCAGATCCCGTTACACCTCTAGACAACGGCGTTAAATGGTTTATCCTATGGGAGTCCGGCGGGATGATGTGGTCTCAAGAACGGGGCGGAGCGTCCGCCTTTCACATTTGTGGTTTGTCACGTGCGTGTTTGAGCTAGAACAGCAAGGAGGGAAACAATGCGAAAGTCATGTGGTTTGTGTGTTGCGGCCTTGGCGATGGCGGTGCCGTTTGGCGCCGTGGACGCGGCGGTCGTGCCGGAGGTGCTTCTCGAAGAGGGTTTTGACGGCGATCCCGGACCCCTGCCCGACGGCTGGTCCTTCTTCGCCGGCGGCGGCGGTGACCTGAGCAACGACGATTCCACCGGTTTCGTCGACGCGTTCAGCCCCGGCGCGTTCACCGACTCGAGCCCCTTCCCGCCCACCTCCGCCGTGTCCGGACAGAACGCCGGCGCCGGCCTCTTCTCTGTCGACGCCACCGGCCTGGGCATCCCTCAGGGCACGGCCGACGGCATCGCCTTCGCGTTCTTCTTCGCCGGCATCAATCGCAGCGGCATCACCCCGTCGGTGAATGACCCGAGCGAGCTGACCTTCGACAACGTCCGGCTCACCGCCCGCGTGTCCGGCCGCGGCATGACCGAGGGCGGCGGACAGGGTCGCCTCGAGGTCCGCACCCGCGCCGCCGACATCGGCGCCGACGATGACGCCACCCGAGGCTTCAACTTCACCCTCACCGAGGAAGACCAGATCATCGACGTCGGCGGCCTGCTCAGCGACGCGATGAAGGGCGGCGACCCCTTCGATCCCGACGTGGACCTGTCCAAGCCCATCGTCGTTCAGGTCCAGTTCACCAACGAGCGCAACTCCTGGGGCCTCGACGCCGGCAACAGCATCTTCGTTCACGACGTCAAGCTCGAGGTCATCCCCGAGCCCGCCAGCATCGCCCTGGCCGGCCTCGGCAGCCTCGCGCTGCTCGGACGTCGTCGTCGGCTGGCCTGATCCCACGCGATCCATCCGCGGCACTCCAGGCGGCTCACGGTTCGACCGTGAGCCGCTTTTTCTTTGCCGCGCGAGTTGAAAAAAGAAAGACGGGGCGCTCGCC
>CAYSIX010000086.1:10409-15189 GCA_964431205.1 uncultured Phycisphaeraceae bacterium | reverse complement strand
GGCCTCCAAGCCCGCCGAGGAGGAACCGCAGGTCAAGATGGAGTTCCAGAAGGGCGAGCACATCAAGATCAAGGAAGGGCCGTTCGAGAACATGGAGGGGACGGTGGACGAGCTGCTGCCCGACCAGGGCAAGGTGCGTGTGATCGTGACGATCTTCGGGCGGTCGACGCCGATCGAGCTGGAGTATTGGCTGATCGAGCGGGTCGAGGAGTAGGCGAGCCGCGGCGGTGACGGCGGGGAATCGGTCGGCGGATAACCTTTGATCTGGCAGTTGCTTGCGCGTTCGGCGAAGTTTCGTCGCCGACTTGCCGATAACCATGAATGGGCCGGGGGGGCAGCCGCTGCCGGCGGTGTGCGCCCGGGCCGCGGCGACGGGAGCGCGCAGGCGTATGAGCGTGATGGGCACGAGCATCGCGGCGGGGGTGGCTCAGGCCGGGCACCAGGCCGAGCAGGTCGCCCGCCAGCGTGATCGCCGCACCCGCGAGCGGGCCGACAGCGCCCGCCGCGTCGCCGACGCCTACGAGGCCCTGCTGGTGCACCTGCAGGAGAGCGAGGACGCCGAGTCGGGGGCGCGGGTCCGCATCGACGATCAGGTGCCCGAGCACGAGCGTGCGACGCGGGGCCGGTCGGCCGATCGCCGCCGCGAGGACGGCGGCGCGGCGGATGAGACCGACACCGCCACGCTCACGCAAGACGCGATGGCCGCCCCGCCCGCCGTCGAGTCCGCGGCCCGGCCAACCGATCCCGATCGGCCGCTGTATCACCACCTCGACATACGGGTTTGACCACTCGACGGTCGCGCGGCCGAACCGGGTAAAATCGGGGTATGAACATCTGGATGGTGCTGTTCTGGATCGCGCTGGCCGCGGGCCTGGCCGCCGGTGGGTGGTGTCTGTGGCTGCTCGCTAACCGCCGGAGCCTGTGCGCCGAACGTGATCGGCTGACCGGTGAGCTGGCCGACGCTGAGCGACAGGTCGACTCACTGCGTAATGAGAAGGGCGAGCTGGAACGGCAGATCACGGCGGCGAAGACGCAGCTCGAGGGGCTGGACGACAAGTTTCGCCGGCTGGCGTCGGACGTGCTGCGGCAGTCGAACGAGCAGTTTCTGCAACTGGCCAAGCAGGCGTTCGAGGGCGGTCGCAAGGAGGCGGCCGCCGAGCTGGAGCAGCGCAAGCAGGCGATCGAGTCGATGCTCAAGCCGATCCGCGAGACGCTGGACAAGCACTCGACCGCCGTCACGCAGATCGAGAAGCAGCGTGAGGTCGCCTACCACGGGCTGAAGCAGCAGCTGGCGTCGCTGCTCGACGCCCAGCAGCAGCTCGGGCGCCAGACGGCCACGCTGACCAACGCCCTGCAGGGGTCGGCGACGGCGCGCGGCCGGTGGGGCGAGCTGACGCTCAAGCGGATCGCCGAGCTGGCCGGCATGATCCCGCACTGCGACTTCTCCGAGCAGATCACCGTCTGGCGCGGCGACGACGCGCAGCGACCCGACATGGTCGTTCGCCTGCCGTCGGACCGCTGCGTGGTCGTGGACGCCAAGAGCGTCGGACAGAACTACTACGCGGCGATCGAGGCGACGGACGAGACGACGCGGGCCCAGCGCTTCCGTGACCACCTGCGCGACATCGAGAGCCGCGTGCGCGACCTGTCGAGCAAGGGCTACACGGAGCGGTTCGAGCGTTCGCCGGACTTCGTCGTGTTGTTTATCCCGGGAGAGAGCTTCCTGCAGCCGGCGGTGCAGCTCAAGCCGGACCTGCAGGAGTCGGCGATGAGCCGGGGCGTGGTCATCGCGACGCCGACGATCCTGATCAGCCTGCTGCGGGTGATCGAGCTGGGCTGGCGGGAGCAGCGGCTGGCGGAGAACGCGCGGCGGGTGCGGGACCTGGGGGTGGAGCTGCACGAGCGGATCGCGACGCTGACCGGCCACGCCGAGAAGGTCGGCAGCCACCTGGGCAACGCGGTCAAGTCGTACAACGACTTCGTCGGCTCGCTCGAGACGCGCGTGCTGGTCTCGGCCAGGCGGTTCAAGGACCTGGGCGCGGACTCGTCGAAGGAGCTGCCGGCCGAGGGCAACGTGCCGACGATCGACGCGACCCCGCGGCAGATCAGCGCGTCGACGTAACGAGTCTTACGAGCAGTTCAAAGATACGGCGAGTCGCCCTTGCGGGCCGCGGAAAGCTCGACGAGCAGGTCGGCCAGGGTGTCGGCCAAGGCGTCAAAGAAGCGTCGGCCGGCTTCCGCCGTCGATCCCTTCGGGTCGCCCGAACCGGTGTCGGGGTGCGACGCCGACCACGGCCGAGGCGTCCAGACGCCTCGCTGCCGCACGTGCCGGAGCTTGAACGGCACGCGGCCTCCCTCGCCGGCCTGTTCCATCTGCACGAGGTCCGGGCACAGGTGCAGCAGGAGGCTCGTCTCGAGCTGGCCCGCGTGGTCCCCCGGGTTCTCCCAAAGCTCGGCCACAAGGTCCGGCAGCATCCGCCAGAACTCGGCGACAACGACGAAAAGCCCGTGCTTCGGCTGCAGGTCGCGGATCAGCGGCTTGAACTCGTTGCCCCCGTGCGCGTTGAGGATCACGAGCCGATCGATCCCCTGCGCCATCAGCGAGTGCGCGACGTCGTCGAGGATCGCCGCGGCGGTCGCCGTGCTGAGGCTGATGGTGGCGACCTGGTCGAGCTGCTGGGCGTTGTTGCCGAAGGGGATCGCGGGCAGGACGATCGGCTTGCCGCCGCGGGCGTGGGCACGTTCGGCGGCAGCCTCGGCGATCCGCTGCGCCTCGATCACGTCCGTCCCGTGCGGCAGGTGGTAGTTGTGTGCCTCGGTCGCGCCCCACGGCAGCACCGCTACGTTCGGCCGTTCGTCCAGCAGTTGCCGATAGTTCGCTTCCAGAAGGATGTACGGTCGCGGCGGCATGGCGGGCATCATAACGCGACACCTTCCCGTGCGCTCGGGTCTCGACACGCGACAGGGATCGTGGGCTCGAACTAGGCGAATTGCCTGACCACGCTCGGGCGCAGCAGCACGATGATCGTGAAGACTCCGAGGATCGTGCCAAGCGGGATGAAGAGACTTTCGATCGCCGCCATCACGAGACAGAACGCGCGGCGGCGTCTATTGGCGATGGACCGACCGGCGTAGATCACCAGACCACCACAGACCCAGCCGGCTAACATCATCAGCGCGGCGATCGCCGACATGATCCCGCCCATTAACAGCAGCCCCTCCGGCTCGCCGGATTGACCCTCAAAAACCGAGGGGTTGAAGATCATCACGAGGCCGAACACCAGGTGGAAGCTGGGGCAGAAGGCCGCCGCGAGCATGATTCCGCCGAGCACGTAGTGGAATATGGCCAGCAGCTTGAGGTGCTCGTGGTCAGCGTACGCCGCCGGGTCGTGCGACTCGAGCGGATCGGGCTGGCGGGTCGCTTGCGTCATGGGCGAGGACCGGTCAGGGCCGTCACACCATCTTCGGCAACGCCCGGTCCACCTCCGGGAAATACCGGCGGATCACCGAGCAATCGAACCGTGACATGATCGAACTCGCAGGCTCATTTCGCAGCAGAAACTCGAACGCCGCCTCGACCACCCGCGAGGGCGGGACGCGGCCCCGACTCCACAGGTCGTAGTCCGCGAAGCTCAGCGTCACGTCATACTCGTACGACCGCCCGTCGTCGTAGACCTTCACGTCGTACGACCAGCGGTTGTCCTGCTCCGTCTCGGTGCCGACTTCGATCTCCGCCATGGCGTTCCTTCGTGGCCGGTTCGCGTCTTCACGGTGTCGGTGTGGTCGCCTCCGCTCAGCCGTGCGCCTGATCGAACGCCGGCACCGCGGTGCCCGACTCGATCGAGACGCCCGCGGCGATCAGCTCCTGCTCGATGGCGCCCAGCGCCGCCCGGGTGTCCTCGGCGTCGACGTAACCCATGTGACTGAGCCGGAAGATCTGACCCTTCCACCTGGCGCCGCGGCCGTCCTGCCCGCCGGCGATGTGGATCCCGTGCTTGTCCCGCAGGGCCCCGCGGAACGCCGAGTCGTCCACCCCCTCGGGGTAGTACGCCCCGCTGACCGACGGGCTCGGTGACGTGCTGCACAGCGTCAGCCCCATCGCCTGAAGCGCCGCCCGTGTGCCCTCGGCCAGGCGACGCGTCCGCTCGTGCACCTTGTCCAGACCCGCCCCGAGGATCAGATCACAGGCGACCTTCTGCCCGCGGATCAGCGAGACCGGCGGGGTGAACGGCACGTCGTTCTTCTCCCAGCTCTTGAGCCACCGACGCAGGTCCAGATTGTAGCACGGCCCGGGCGTGACCTCGTCGAGCCGGCGGATCGCCCGCTCGCCCAGGCCGACGTAGCCCAGCCCAGGCGGGAGCATCATCGCCTTCTGCGACCCGGTCACCAGCACGTCGATGCCCCAGGCGTCCTGTTCGACCTCAAACGCGCCGACCGACGTGATCCCGTCGACCAACAGCAGCGCGTCGGTCTTCCGCGTCAGGGCGGCGATGGCCTTGACGTCCGAGGCCGTGGCCGTGGAGGTTTCGGAATGCACGACGGTCACGAGGCTCGTGTCGGGGTGGTCCTTGAGGGCTTGCTCGACCTGGTCGACCGGGGCGGGCTCGCCCCAGGCGTGGTCGATGCGGACGGGCTTGAGGCCCAGGGCATCGCTGTAGGTGTCGAAGATGTCCTGCCAGCGTTCGCCGAACTTGCCGCCGGCGACGGCGATGACGGTGGAACCGGGCGTGGCGAGGGAGACCTGGGCGGCCTCGAAGGCGGTGGTGCCGGAGCCGGCGAT
>CAYSIX010000086.1:0-10399 GCA_964431205.1 uncultured Phycisphaeraceae bacterium | reverse complement strand
GCGGGACAGCTCGGCGAAGATGGCCTGAAGCTGCTTGGTGCGGTGGTGGATGATGGGCAGGGCCATCTCGGCGAGGACGCGTGGGGGCACGGCGGTCGGGCCGGGGGTGAGCAGGCGTTGGCGGAGGGCGGCGGGGGCGTCGGGCGTATCGGTCGCGGCCATGGTGGGTCTCGGCTCCGTGGGTTGGCAGGGTCAGGCGAACGGCTCACCGTAGCCCGAGGCGTGGGAGCGGTCAAACGCGTCCGGTGCGCGAAACGCGGCCGTTCGGCGGTGCGTCACAAGTGTAGCCGCGGGCAAAGCTGCCCGTGGACCCGCACGACCGCCTGGGTCGCGCCGCGTCGCGTTCGAGCCGGGACTGCGCCGGGTTTCGCCCCGGCTCTGCTGCGCATGAAGAAGATTTGAATGGCGGCTGGCTTGCCGCGGGCGTGTGAAACGCTAAAGTCGGGTTGCGGGCGGGGGCTCGGACGCGTCCGCAAGACTGGCGGAAACAAGTGGCTGAGAAGGGTAATTCATCCGGTTCAACGCCGGGGGGTGTCAAACGTCGCGCGACGATCGTCGCTGATGATCAGTCCACGTCCCGGCTGGTCTGGCGGCTGCTGGTGCTCGGCTGGCGGTACCGCGTCGGGGCGCTGCGCGTCATCGGGCTGCAGGTGGTGCTGCTGGTGATGGCGCTGTCGGGCCTGGGTCTGACGGGGCTGGGCATCGACGTGATCCTGGCCGGGATCAGCGAGGACGCCCGTGAGCCGCGGTACCCCTTCGGCATCGCCCCGCCCCAGGACTGGACCACGATGGGCAAGGTGGGCCTGGTCGCGGCGCTGGTGTTCGCCATCGCCGCCGCCCGCTTCTTCTTCGACTGCCTCTCGCGGATCTGGAAGGCCCTGCTCGTGCAGAGCATCGTGGTGGACCTGCGCTCGCAGGTGTACGACAAGCTCCAGCGGCTGAGCTTCCAGTTCTTCGACGCCAACGAATCCGGCTCGATCATCAACCGGGTCACCGGCGACGTGCAGGCGGTGCGACGGTTCGTGGACGGCGTGCTGATCGAAGTGATCATGATCGCGCTGTCGCTGACGTTCTTCCTCTCGTACATGCTGAGCATCCACGTGTGGCTGACGCTGGCGTGCCTGGCGACGACGCCGCTGCTGTGGGTGCTGACGGTGTGGTTTTCGCGGACGGTCAAGCCGGCGTACATGCGCAACCGCGAGCTGTTCGACCGGGCGGTGCGGGTGCTCTCGGAGAACATCCAGGGCGCGCACGTGGTCAAGGGGTTCTCGCGACAGAAGGAGGAGATCGCCAAGTTCCGCGAGGCGAACCGGGCGGTGGCGGACCAGAAGCGTTGGATCTTCTGGCGGGTGACGACGTTCGTGCCGGTGATCGGTTTTGTGCCATACATCAACATCATGGTGCTGCTGGTGTTCGGGGGCTGGCTGCACATCCGCAACCCCGAGGCGCTGCCGATCGGGACGGGGCTGTTCGTGTTCGCGGGGCTGCTGCAGCAGTTTTCGGATCAGGTGGGGAACCTGGCGCAGATCGCCAACGCGGTGCAGCAGAGCGTGGCGGGGGCGCAGCGGGTGTTCGAGGTGCTGGACACGCCGACGCGGATCGAGAGCCCGCCGGACGCGGTACCGCTCAAGCGTGCCGAGGGGGCGGTGCGGTTCGACTCGGTGACGTTCGGGTACGAGGAGGGGGACGCCCCTGCGCTGCGGGACGTGACGCTCGACGTGAAGCCCGGCCAGACGGTGGCGATCCTGGGCGCGACGGGCGCGGGCAAGACGACGATGCTGAGCCTGATCCCGCGGTTCTACGACCCGGACGCCGGCCGGGTGATGATCGACGGGCGGGACGTGCGCGAGTACGACCTGGACGACCTGCGCCGCAACATCGGCCTGGTGTTCCAGGAGAGCTTCCTGTTCAGCACGACGATCGCGGAGAACATCGCCTTCGGGCACCCGCACGCCAGCCAGGAGCAGATCGAGAAGGCGGCGCGGATCGCCCAGGCGCACGAGTTCATCGAGCAGATGGCGCACGGGTACGAGAGCGTGCTGCGTGAGGGCGGGTCGAACCTCTCGGGCGGCCAGCGTCAGCGGCTGGCGATCGCGCGGGCGATCCTGCTCGAGCCGCCCATCCTGCTGCTCGACGACCCGACCGCCGCGATCGACCCGGACACCGAGCACGAGATCATGCAGGCGATGGACAGCGCGATGCGCGGGCGGACAACGTTCGTGGTCGCGCACCGGCTGAGCACGCTGCGTCGGGCGGACCTGGTCGTCGTGCTCGAGCGCGGACGGATCGTGCAGCTCGGCACGCACGAGCAGCTCATGCACGCCGAGGGCCACTACAGCGAGGCGGCGAGCCTGCAACTGGCCGACCACGACAGCAAACGCCGGCTGGGCCTGACCCAGGGGGTGTCGGCATGAGACCGATGGGCCGAGCCCGAACGCTGACGCAGGTGGACACCTCGGACCGCGAGGCGCACCGCCGCCCGTTGAGCCTGGGTCTGATCAAGCGCCTGTTCGTCTTCACCCGGCCGTACGCCGCCAAGCGCAACACCCTGTTCGTCATCGTGCTGATGCGGGCGTTGCTGCTGCCGATGATCGGCTGGGCGGTGGCGGCGGTGGTCAAGGGCCCGATCCAGGGCCGGGACTGGCCCGGGACGCTGTGGGGCGCGGCGGGGTTCGCGGCGCTGGTCAGCACGTCCTACCTGATCTTCCACTTCCGCCAGCGGCTGGCGCTGGAGCTGGGCGAGGCGGTGGTGCACGACCTGCGCAACGCGATCTTCGAGCACCTGCAGCGTCACTCGATGCGGTTCTACTCGCGTACGAAGCTGGGGCGGATCATCAGCCGCATGACCTCCGACGCCGAGGCCGTCCGCGCCGGCGTGCAGGACGTGCTGTTCGTCACGATGGTCCAGGGCGGGCAGATGGTCGTGGCGGCGGCGGTGATGCTCTACTACGACCCGCCGCTGTTCGGCGTGCTGCTGGCCATGGCGCCGCTGCTGTACTGGATCACCCATTACTTCCGCGAGCGGATCGGCCAGGCGTGGCGCCAGGTGCAGGAGTCGATGAGCCGGGTGACCGCGACGCTGGCCGAGTCCGTCAGCGGCATCCGCGTCACCCAGGGGTTTGTCCGCCAGGACGTTAACGCCGCCCTGTTCCGTGACCTGGTCGCCGACCACTCCGAGCAGACGCTCCGTGCCGACCGCCTCTCGGGCGTGTTCCTGCCGCTGCTGGAGCTGAACAACCAGTTCTTCATCTCGATGCTGCTGCTGGTCGGGGGGTACCAGGTGCTGCACGGCGGGTTCGGGGGCGGCGACAACCCGGCCGAGCAGTTCGACGCGTTGTTCGTCTTCTTCTTCATGGTGCCGATGTTCTTCGGGCCGATCGCGTCGATCGGGCGTCAGTACAACATGGCGTTGACGGCGATGGCGGGCGCCGAGCGCGTCTTCTCGCTGCTGGACAGCGAGCCGGAGGTCCTGGAGGACCCCGACGCGGTGGAGCTGCCGCGGATCGAGGGACGGGTCGAGTTCGAGCACGTGTCGTTCGAGTACGACCCGGGCGTGCCGGTGCTGCACGACCTGAACTTCGTCGCCGAGCCCGGCCAGACCGTCGCGTTCGTCGGCCAGACCGGCAGCGGCAAGAGCTCGATCATCAACCTGATCGCCAAGTTCTACCTGCCGACCTCGGGCCGCGTGCTCATCGACGGGTACGACACGCGAAAGGTGCACACCGAGTCGCTCATGGTCCAGCTCGGGATCGTGCTGCAACAGAACTTTCTGTTCACCGGGACGGTGATGGACAACATCAAGGTCGGCAAGCCGCAGGCGAGCGACGCCGAGGTGGCCGAGGCGGCGCGGGCGCTCGACTGCCTCGACCTGTACGAGTCGATGCAGGACGGGTTCGAGACGCAGGTCGGCGAGCGGGGGCAGAACCTGTCGCTGGGCCAGCGCCAGCTCGTCTGCTTCACGCGCGCGATGCTCGCCGACCCGCGCATCCTCATCCTCGACGAGGCGACCTCGAGCGTCGACACCATGACCGAGGCGCGCATTCAGCACGCGCTGTCGAAGCTGCTGCGCGACCGCACCAGCTTCGTCGTCGCCCACCGCCTCAGCACCATCCGCCATGCCGACCAGGTCTTCGTGCTCGACCAGGGCCGCATCATCGAGCGCGGCACGCACGTCGAGCTGCTGGAGAACGGCGGGGTGTACGCCAACCTCTACCGCCAGTTCATTCACGCGTCAGAGGCATGAACCCCGGCTTAGCCGCGACGCAACGCGTCGCGGGCGGCCACGCCGGCGTGGATCGCGGGCGGAGCGTGTGACCCACGAGGTCGAAGGCGTCCGCGGGGCGTCGCCCCGCGGCTGCGCCGCCAGCACGCGTCACGCCATGAAATCCCCTTGACACCGCCCGCCGCCCATCATACTATGTCACGCATACCTTGCGGCACCTTTCGGGAGCCAGGCCATGCGGATCGAACGCGAACTCATGCGCGGCGCCGGGCCCGTCGCCGTCCTCAAGCTGCTCGAACGCGGCGAGATGTACGGCTACGAGCTGGTCGACGCCCTGAACCAGCGCACCGACGGCGTGCTCGACCTCGGCCAGTCCACGCTCTACCCGATGCTCTACAACCTCGAGGCCAAGGGGCTGATCAGGTCCCGCCTGCGCCCGAGCCCTTCCGGGCGGTCGCGGCGGTACTACCGCCTGACCCGCAAGGGCCAGCGGCGCCTGGCCCGCGACGTGGCGCAGTGGGAGGCCGTGCTGGAGGCGATGCGCGCAATCGGCGTCGTGCCCGCCCCGGCCGGCACGGGGGGTGCGTCATGAGCGTGCAGGTCATCAGCACCGCCCGGCGCGTCGTCCGCACGCCCCTTTCCGACCTGCTGCGCGGGCGCGTGACGGGCATGAGCCGGCCGGAGCAGTTGCTCGCGGCGACGGACCTGCCCGAGCCGGCCAAGGCGTGCGTGCGGCGGGTCGTCAAGCGCACGCGCCTGTGGCACGGCGAGCGGGCCCGCGTGGCGCAGGAGCTGATCGCGCACTTCGAGGACGGGCTGGCGGCCGGCGCGTCGGTCGATGACCTGCTGGAGCGCTTCGGCGACGAGCGGCAGGCGGCGCGCCTGATCCGGCGGGCGACCAGGCGTAATCGGCCCTGGCCGTGGCACGCCTGGCGTTGCGCGTGGTGGAGCCTGGTCGCGCTGCTCGTGTTCTACGTGGGTCTGGCGATCTACTTCCACGCGGGCGAGCCGACGATCAGCGTGGATTACCTGGCGAAGCTCAACGCCCCGGCGCGTGCGGTGCCGGAGAGTGAGCGGGCCTGGCCGCTGTACCGCGCCGCCCTGCTGGAGCTGGGGTGGGATGACGAGGCAACGCGGCAGCGGATCAACGAGCTCGCTCGTTATGGCTGGCGCCCCGGCGAACCGAAGTGGGAACAGATGGTCGCGTTTCTGGACGAGCGCACGGAGGTGCTGGCGCGCGTGAGGGACGCGGCGAAGCGACCGTCATTGGGTTACACCGTCGGATTCACGGTCGCGCGGGAGGACGCGCGATTGTTCGCGAGCCATCCCGGCGGCGTGCTCGACCCGGTCGAACACCGGGCCGATTCTGAGAGCCACGACCTTTATGCGATCATTCTGCCGCATCTGCAACCCCTGCGAAGGATGGCCGAGCTGCTTGCCGCCGACGCCCGTTACGCGTTGACCCTGGGTGACTCCAAACTGATGGTCGAGCGCCTTACCACAATGCTGCGCATCGCCTCTCACACAGGCGAATCGCCGACCTTCATCAGCAAATTTACTGCTATGTCTATCCGCTGGATGACCGTCGCGACGTTGCGGTCGGCCCTGATCGAAGCTCCCGACACGCTTTCTCGTGACATGCTTCGGGAACTGGCCCATAAGCTCGCAGCCGTGGACGTTCGGCGCGAGTTTCTGATGGACGAGGGAGAGCGAGCATGGTTCGGCGATTTGATGCAACGGATCTATACCGACAACGGCAACGGCGACGGCCGCATCACACCGGAAGGTCTGGAAACGCTCCGGTCACTTGATCAATCCATTTTCACGATTCTGAAGCCGTTTGATTCGTTCTATCTGAGCGAGACCCTGCTCGACGGTGTGCTTGGCCCAATCACGATTGAGCTCGTCGGTTCACGGCGAGAAATGCTGGAGCAGTACGAGAGTACGATGGCCAAGTTCGAGGCGGCGCTGGCCCGTCCGATTCGCGAGCATCCAGAACCAACGATGAAGCGTTTCGGCGAATGGTCCCTGATCGAACGGCTTCGTTACGATCCGATGTATACGCTGCTGCCGGATCTCGACGCCGTGCGGCGCACGGTCGAGACATTCGAGGGCATGCAGGACGGCGTGCTGCTGGGCATCGCGCTGGAGCTGTATCGGCGGGACCACGGGGACTGGCCGGCGGCGCTGTCGGCTCTGGCGCCGCGGTATATCCCGGAGGTGCCCGTGGACCGGATCACGGGCGGGCCGCTTCGGTACAGTGTCGTGGACGGTCGGCCGATCGTGTACAGCGTCGGCGTGGACCTGGACGACGACGGCGGACGCCTCCCGCTGGATACCGCGGGCAAGAAGGTCGCGCCCCTCAAGGCGGTCGACTGGCTGACGGACGAGCAGCGCCAGCAGCGCGACCCGGCGACGCTGCCCGACGGCGACTGGGCCATCTGGCCTTACCCGGCCGAGGACGCTCCGTAAATTGAGAGCGCGGTGACGGGTGCCCCGCGCCGCCGTGCGTGTCCGCGGGCAGGTCTGCCCACGGCCACAGCCGCGACGCAACGCGTCGCGGACGGCCACGCCGGCGTGGATGGCGGGCGGAGCGTGCGACCCACGAGGTCGAAGGCGTCCGCGGGGCGTCGCCCCGCGGCTCAGACGATGCGTGCGCGACCGACGTTGACGGGCGCGTCGGCGGGCGGGTCTCCCCGTGGCTGAACACGTGTCGTCAACGTCGGCGTGTGCGTGGGTGTGACGACGCAACGAAAAAGGCCGAGGCGTGTGAGCCTCGGCCTTTGAGTCGATTCAGTTCGAGAGCGTTCGATCAGCGACGGCGGCGGGCGGCGAACATACCGAGCATGCTCAGGCCACCGAAGGCGGCGGCGGGCGTCGGGATGATCACGCCGCAGTCCGGGCCGTGGATCTGGCCGCGGCTCTCCCCGCCGCCATTTCGCTCGTTGCCGCCCTTGACCAGCACGTCCACGGCACCGATACCGAACAGCCCGTCGAGCATAAATGAGAACTCGCCCATAACGAAGTCTTCCTCGACGTTCCACTTGAGCACGTTCGACGTGCCGGTGCTGCCGTCATTACCGGTCTCGAAGTCGTCTTCGATGTTCGGATCGTCCGGCGTGCCGCTGCCCTCGATGTAGTGGGCGAAGCAGTCGCCGAGCAGGATGTTCCAGTGGCTCAGGTCCCTCGAGCCCTCCTTCTCCGTCACCTTGTAGGTCCAGGTCGACTTGTTCTGGTCGAAGTCGTACTCGACGCCGAGGAAGTCGATCTGGATGTTCCAGTCTTCGCCGATCATGAGCATGATCGAGTCGCCAACCGAGTTGGCCGACGCGGACTGAGCAACCCCCGTCAGACCGAACGCCACGACCACCGCCATCACCGCAAACCCTCGATTGATCGATTTCATGATTCTCACTCCATGGCGCGAGTGGGTCGCGCCTAGCCTCCAGATTGATTCGGGTTGCCTCCCCGTGAGGCGTCTGCCAACCCTAAATCTAAACACTAGAGTAACGCACGGGGCGGTTGATCCGCAAGTCGATCTTTCGATTGCCGCGGAAAATCGTCCGCCGGGGTCTCGGCGGCTGTGGTGGCTCCGTCTGGGCAAGATGGGAAAAGGTGCGTCCGCGGGAGGGTGGCGGTGGCCGCAGCGGGGCGTAAGTGAAGGATTTATAAGAATCTGGCTTCACGGACCGGTCGCGGGCCTCATTTCTAACCCGATCGCGAAAAAAGTCTTGACATTCTGTCGGGCCGGGGTCATCTTGAGGGGGTGAAGAGCATCAAGGCCGGTCGGGCTCGTGTCCGGCGGCCGAGGGAGCGTGGCGGAGGAAGGCCAATCCCTGGAACTGGCGGCGGATCGTACCGTTTCCGGGCGCGCCCCGCGCGGTGATTTCGCACGCGACTTTGCATGTGGTCCGCCCATCACAGTGATGGGCCAAACGGAGAAGGAGAGAGAACATGAGTGGTATGTTGACGTTTCGAGCGGGGATCGCGGCGCTGACCGGGCTGAGTGTCTCGGCCGCGGCTTCGGCGCAGTTGATCTCGGACGACTTCGAGGTGGACAGCTCCGCCAACTACACCGTCGTGGATGATTCGAACGGCGCGTCCGGTGATGGCACCGCCGACAGCACCTCCACGTTCGCCTTCGACTACGTCGCCGCGGGCATCCCGCTGGCGCCCAACTCGATGCCGGGCGACAAGGGCGGCCTGCGCTTCACCGCCAACGACAGCGCTGGCCAGGCCGACCACATTACCGCCTATCACAACACGGCGATCAACCTGAGCACCTACACGCTTCAGGTCGACATGTACATGTTCGTCGATGACGCGGGCGGCACCACCGAGATGGCCACCGTCGGCGTCGCCGGCAACAGCAGCGACTTCAACTCCATCTTCACCCCCATCGCCGGTGCCGGCCACTTCGTGTCCATCACCGGCGACGGCGGCAGCGCCTCGGATTACCGCCACTACACGCCGAGCCTCACCGCCGTGCCGAGCGGCGACGAGAGCTACCTCAACAGCGACAACACCACCAACGCCACCGGCGACACCTACCTGGCCATCTTCCCCGAGGGCGACTTCCCCGGCTCGCCCGGTAACCGCTGGACCACCCTCACCATCGACGTGACCCCCAGCACCGTCACCTACTCGCTCGACGGCACGCCCATCATCCAGACGGACACCGAGGCGACCAACGGTCTGGTGAGCCTCGGCCACACCGACCTGTTCACCTCCGTCGGACCCCACGGCGTGGTCTTCGACAACCTGGTCGTCGTGCCCGAGCCCGCCTCGGCGATGCTCGTCGGCCTCGGCGCCGTCGCCCTCGTCGCCCGCCGCCGCAAGGCCTGAGCGACGCACGCGATCGACAACCTGTGTTCGGACCGCAAGGCCCGGCTTCACGCCGGGCCTTGCTCATGCGCCCGTCGTGCCTTCGTCCCGTCGGCCGCGCGTCTGTCCGCGGTACCATCTCACCATGAAACGCAGGCCGTTCGGACGCGTCGGCGCCGCGTTGCTCTGGGCCGCGGTCCTCGGCCTCGCCGCCGCGACCGCCGCGGGTTTCGCCGGCGCCTGGGACTGGCGGCTCGACCTGTTCGCTCATTTCCGCTTTCAGTACGCCGCGATCGGCCTGCCTCTGACGCTGGCGGCTCTGCTGCTGCGGCGGTGGGTGGGCCTCGGGGTCGCGCTGACGGTTCTGGCGGTCAACGCGTGGCAGGTCGTGCCGCTCTACATGACGCCGGCCCGCGCGGCCCTGCCGCCCGACGTGCCCACGCTCCACGTGGCGCACGTCAACGTCCTGGTCTCGAACTCCGACACCGACGCCGTGGCTCGCTACGTCGCGGCCAGCGACGCCGACGTCGTGTTTCTTCAGGAGGTGGACGAACGCTGGATGGCCGCGCTGGCCGAGCACGACCTGCCCTACGAAGTCTTCGCGAGCCGTCCGCGGCCGGACAACTTCGGCATCGCCTTGCTCGTTCGGACGCCGCCGCGCGATCACGTCGAGGTCGTCTCCGCGACGGTCAAAGACGTCACTGATGGCGTCGCACAGGTGCCGGCGATCGCCGCACGGCTGCGCCTGGCCGGGCAGGACGTCGCGGTCCTGAGCCTCCACACGCTGCCGCCGGTGAGCCGGATTTACGCCGAAACCCGCGACATCCAGCTCGAAGCCGGCGCACGCTGGGCCCGCGCGATCGACGGCCCCTGCGCCGTGATCGGCGACCTCAACGCCACGCCCTGGAGCCACGCGTTCGCGCGCCTGCTTGCCGCCGGCGACCTGACCAACACCCAGCACGGATACGGCTTATCAGGTACGTGGCCGACCGGCCTGTCCTGGACCGGCATGATCCCCATCGACCACTGTCTCGTCCGTGGCCTGACCGCCGTCGATCGCCGCGTCGGCCCCGACCTCGGCTCCGACCACCGCCCCCTGCTGGTCGAACTCACCGTCGCGCCATAGGACGGGCGAGGCCGCAGACGCGCGCAACGTCTGAAGCCATAAGGGGATGAAGGGAATGACCATTTTTCTCGCTGAAACCCGGATTTGTGCTTGACACGGCCGGTGCATTTGGGTAAGGTTGGCGTATTGGAGAAACCGGGTCTCGCCGGGGACCGGGGAACGAATGGCAAGGGCCCTCTGCCCTCTGCCCTCTGCCCTCTGCCCTCTGCCCTCTGCCCTCTGCCCTC
>CAYSIX010000085.1:10942-15428 GCA_964431205.1 uncultured Phycisphaeraceae bacterium | reverse complement strand
ACTGAATCCGATCGTCCGTGAGGCGATCGATCGGGGCGTGACGCTCTATGACCGACGAGGTGCGCGAGTGGCTGGCTAAGGCGGAGCAGGACCTGCGCAGCGCCCAACGCGAGGCCGGGGTCGATGAATCGCCGAACCGAGACCTTGTCCTGTTCCTGTGTCAGCAGAGCGTCGAGAAGCTGCTGAAAGCCAATCTGCTCGTTCGCGGCCGAGTGCCGCCGCGGATTCACGATCTGGCCGAACTGTCTCGCCGCTTGGCGACGTGCACTTCGTCATGGCAATGGTCCGAGGATGACCTGCGGTGGTTGACGATGGGCGCGGTGACGTATCGCTACCCGATGGCGGGGCTGGAGCCGTTGACCGGTGAAGATGTGGCCCGTGCCGTGGAACTGGCGGGGAAGCTGCGTGAGTCGCTGCTGAGGCTGTTACGGGCCGCGGGATGACGTCACTTGCGTCTGATCCTGTCTGCCCGGGCCCGTGCTGGTCCGGCGATGTTTCAAGCCGATACCCCGCGTCGCTCCGATAACAGGAGTGATGGCGGATGAACGGGCGATCCTGTGCGCGAACCTGGCGGCGTTGCGTCAGACGGACGCGGCGTTCGCGCAGCGGATCGAGCAGACGCCGGCGGCGTCGCTGACCTGGTCGGAGTCGAGAGCCGGGCCGCTGACCGCGACGCTGGAGCACAACGGCCGCACGCTGGCGCTGGCCAGCCGGTACGACCCGCGCGGCGAGGCACAAAAGCTGATCGCCGGGATCGACGCGGAGCAGACGGCGTGCGTGGTGCTGCTGGGCCTGGGGCTGGGGTACGCGGCCGAGGCGGCGCTGGCGGCGCTGGGCCGACAGGGCCTGCTGGTGGTGTACGAGCCGGACACGGCGCTGTGGCGGGCGGTGCTGGAGCGGATCGACCACAGCGCGTGGCTGGGCCGGGCGAACGTGATCGTCGGCGACGCGGCGCTCGACCGCCCCGCGCTGACGCGCCGCCTCGAGCCCCACGCCGGCACGGTCACCCAGGGCACGAAGCTGGTCACGCACCCGCCCAGCCGCCAGCGTCACGGCGAGGCGTTCGCCGCGTTCAGCAAGGTCGTCACCGAGACGCTGGCGTACTGTCGAACCAACGTCGCCACCGCGCTGGTCAACGCCGCGCGCACCTGCAGCAACACCACCGGCAACCTCGTGCACTACCACGCCGGGCCGACCACCGACGACCTCATCGGCGCGGCCAGCGGCACGCCGGCGGTCTGCGTCGGCGCCGGGCCCAGCCTCGTTCGCAACGTCGACCTGCTCCGCGACCCGGCGATCCGCCGAAACGTCGTCGTCATCACCGCGCAGACCACGCTCAAGCCGCTGCTCGAACGAGGCATCCGGCCCGACTTCGTCACTTCGCTCGACTACTCGCCGATCTCTCAACGGTTTTACGAGGACCTGCCGCCGCTGCCCCGCGTCACCCTCGTCGCCGAGCCCAAGGCGCACCCCAGCATCCTCGACGCGTTCCCCGGCCCGATCCGCCTGACGCACAACGGGTTCTGCGATAAAGTGCTCGGCGCCGCCGCCCGGCCCCGCCGACCCATCCGCCCCGGCGCCACCGTCGCCCACCTGTCCTTCTACCTCGCCCAGCACCTCGGCTGCGACCCGATCATCCTCATCGGCCAGGACCTGGGCTTCTGCGACGGGCTCTACTACGCGCCCGGCAACCCCATCCACCGCGTCTGGGCCCCCGAGCTCAACGCCTTCAACACCCTCGAGATGATGGAGTGGACCCGCATCGCCCGCCACAAGGTCCACCTGCAACGCCTCGAGGACGTCCACGGCCGGCCGATGTACAGCGACGAGCAGATGATCACCTACCTGCGCCAGTTCGAGCGCGACTTCGCCAACGCCACGCAGACCGTCATCGACGCGACCGAGGGCGGCGCGCCCAAGGCGGGGGTGACCGTGATGCCGCTGGCCGAGGCCCTGCGCCGCTACGCGACGCGGCCCGCCCCGCACCTGCCGGCGCCGAAGCGAACGCTCGACCCGGCCCGGGCCCGCGAGACCGGGCGGATCATCGACCGACGCCTGGGCCAGATCGAGCAGATCCGCGAGGCGGCGCGGGCCTCGATCCCGATCCTGCGCAAGATGCAGAAGCGCCGCGGCGACGAGCGCGCGATGGCGAAGCTGTTCGAGCGGCTGGAGAAGCACAAGAAACGCGTCGAAGGGGAGCTGGCCGAGGCGTTCACGATCGTGAACCAGCTCAACCTGCTCGGGACGTACAAGCGGAACCGGGCCGACCGCGCGATCGAGCTGCGCTGCCGCGACGACGCGAACCGCCGCCAGAGCGAGCAGATCGAGCGCGACCTGGTGAACATGGACCTGCTGGTCGAGGCGTGCGACGAGGCGCTGGTGATCTTCCGCGAGGCACAGCGGCGCGCCGAGAAGATCGAGCGGGAGGCGCAGCGGCAAGCGAACGCGACGCCGACCGGCGCCGACGGCGCCGACGACGCCGACGACGCCACGTCGGCGACCGAGCCCGCCGAGACGGTCGAACCCGTGGCGGCGCAGACGGGCGAGCCGCGCAACGACGCGTCCCACGTCGAAACCGTTGAGGACCTCTCGGCCGAGATCCTGCGCAGCGTGCGGGAGACGGTTCAATGGGTGCGGCAGAACCCGCCGAAGCGGCCGGGCGACGCGCGGGGTGAGCCGACCGGGCATGTCGCGGGCAGCGCGGGCGGCGCGAGAGGGGGCGAAACACCGTGAGCGTGATCGGGCTGATCGTGACGGACCTGGAGCGGACGCGGCTGGGCCTGGCGGCGCGGCTGGGCGATCGGCTGGGTGACCGCGCCGTGCTGGGGCACACCGTGCGTCGGATGGCGGCGGTGCCGTCGGTCGAGCGGATCGTGCTGGTTCACCCGTCGGGCCAGGACCCGGCGGCGGCGTTGGGCGAGGCGCGCGTGGGCAAGCCGATCGCGACGCACGCCGACCCGAACGGCTTGAGGGACGCGGACACGGCCCGGTGGCGGGCGGCGCGCAAGTGGGCCCTGACGGCGTGGCGGGGCGGGCTGGGCAGCGCGAGCGTGTTCGACGAGCTGCTGCCGCCGGGCCCGCTGGTCGAGACGATGGCGGCGCACGACGCCGAGGCGGCGTTGATCGTCGGGGCGGACTGGTGCCTGTTCGACCCGTCGCTGGGCGAGGCGGCGTTGAAGCTGCACCGCGAGGCGCCGGAGGCGATGAAGATCGCGTTCACGCAGGCGCCGCCGGGGCTGGCGGGCGTGGCGACGAGCCGGGCGGTGCTGGCCGATTTTCACGCGCACCGCGCGGCGTTCGCGCACGCGCTGGGGTACCAGCCCAAGGCGCCGACGCCGGACCCGATCGGGCGGGACGCGAACGTGCCGATCCCGCCGGCGGTGCGCAACTGCAATCGACGGTTTATTTACGACACGGCGCGCGGGGCGGCGCTGATCGGGGCGGTCGCGCGGCGGCTGGGCGATCGGTTCGAGGCGGCCGGCGCGGTGGAGGTGGTCGAGGCGTGCCGGGCGATCGAGGCCGACGAGCCCGACCTGCCGTTCCGCCGGCTGCCGCAGCAGGTGACGCTGGAGCTGACGCCGCGGCGGCCGGTGCGCGGGTCGATCACGCCGCAGCATCACGTGAGGTTCGACCGGCCGGACCTGGACGTGGACCTGGGCCGACGGATCATCGCGCAGCTCGACGGGGCGGGCGGCAACGGCGGCGGCGCGGCGGCGAAGCGCGGTTCCGACCGGGAGGCGAACGTGTCGTCGCCCGGCTTCGGGTCGGACGTGGCGCTGCTGCTCGGCGGGCTGGGCGACGCGCTGGAGCACCCGGCGTGGGACGAGCTGGTCGAGGCGGCGGTCGAGGCGGGCGTGCTGGGCATCGGGATCGAGACGGACCTGCTCTGCGACGACGCGACGCTGGACCGGCTGATCGAGCTGCCGATCGACGTGATCGCGGTGCGGATCAACGCGGGCCGGGCCGAGACGTACCGTCGGGTCATGGGGGTGGACGGTTTCGTCCGTGTGATGGAGAACCTGCAGCGGCTGTACGACGGTCGCAAGGCGCGGGCGTCGGGCGTTGGTGCGGGTGAGGTGGGGGTGCCGTGGCTGGTGCCGCGCATGGTCAAGACGGGTGAGACGCTGGGCGACCTGGAGGGGTTCTTTGATCGTTGGACGATGCTGCTGGGCCACGCGGTGGTGGAGCCGGCGCGGTGCGGGTGCGGGCTGATGCCGGAGCTGAGCCCGGTGAGCATGACGCCGCCGGCGCGGGAGCCGTGTGCGCAGCTCGGTCGGCGGATGAGCGTGCTGTCGGACGGGACGGTGGCGTTGTGCGATCAGGACTGGCAGGGCCGGGGCGCGCTGGGCGACGCGAAGATCGAGTCGCTGGCCGACGTCTGGCGGAAGGCGTCGGGCGTGGCGGCGGCGCACCGGGAGGGCCGCTACGCGGAGCTGACGCTGTGCGGGTCGTGCGGGGAGTGGCATCGGCCGTAGCGGCACGGATT
>CAYSIX010000085.1:0-10932 GCA_964431205.1 uncultured Phycisphaeraceae bacterium | reverse complement strand
TCGAGTTGACTCAAGCGAACCGTCCGGGGGCATGCCGTGGATCCGAATGCACGAAGGACCAATGCTCGAATGTCGAACGAATGGCCAAATGTCGAATACCCAAGGCCTGTCGACCCGTCTCATTCGTCAGTCAGACATTGGGCGTTCATTCGACATTCGAGCATTCGAAATTCGCCATTACGTTCGGTCGGCCCGCGACGACGGGTCGGTTTGAGAACATGAGAGTTCCAAGTTCAAGTTGAGGAAGACGACATGGCGGTGCTGGCGGTGATCCTGGCGCGGGCGGGGAGCAAGGGGCTGCCGTGCAAGAACGCGTTGACGGTGGCGGGCCGGCCGATGCTGGCGTGGACGATCGACCACGCGCTGGCCAGCCGGTGCGTCGATCGCGTGGTGCTGACGACGGACGGGTCCGCGTTGGCGGAGATCGGCCGGTCGTGCGGGGTGGAGGTGATCGACCGACCGGCGGAGCTGGCGACGGACGGGGCGACGGTCGCCGACGCGGCGCGGCACGCGCTGATGGCGGCCGAGCACGGCGAGGGCGAGGCGTACGACCCGGTGGTGATCCTCTACGGCAACGTGCCGGTGCGGCCGGCGGGGCTGGTCGACCGCGCGGTGGCGTTGATGCGCGAGACCGGCTGCGACAGCGTGCAGAGCGTCTGCGACGTGGGCAAGGCGCACCCGTACTGGACGAAGCGGCTGGGCGCGGGGTCGCGGCTGGAGCCGTTTATGGATAACACCGTGGACCGTCGGCAGGACCTGCCGCCGCTGTACCTGCTCGACGGCGGGCTGATCGTGGTGCGGCGGACGGTGCTGCGGGACTCGGCGGGGGGCGATGCGCACGCGTTTCTGGGCGTGGACCGGCGGGCGGTGGTGACCGAGCCGGGCGAGGTGATCGACGTGGACAACGAGCGGGATCGGCTGGTGGCCGAGGCGGTGCTGGTTCATGGGAACGATCGGGCGACAGCGCGGCCGGCGGCGACGATCGGCGGCGAAGGCGGCGGGCGCGGCGCGGGCGACGGGTCGGGCGAGGCGGGCGGCCCGCGGTCGGCGGACGATCGCGGTGGTGACGGGCGCCCGGGCCGAGTTCGGGCTGCTTGAGCCGGTGATGCGCGCGATCGCGGCGGAGCGTCGGCTGCGGCTGCGCTGCGTCGTGGCGGGGCTGCACCTGGACACGGGCACGTGGCGGGACGTGCGTGCCGCGGGTTTTACCATCGACGCGCGGGTGCCGATGCAGCGGCGGGGCGAGACGGGCCGCGCCGCCGACGCCAAGGCGGTGGCGCGGGGGATCGACGGCTTCACACGCGCTTTCGCCGGGCTGCGGCCGGACGTGGTGCTCGTGCTGGGCGATCGGATCGAGGCGTTCGCGGCGGCGAGCGCGGCGAGCATCGGCGGGCATCGCGTGGCGCACCTGCACGCCGGCGACCGGGCCGAGGGCGTCGCCGACGAGGCCATGCGCCACGCGATCAGCAAGCTGGCGCACCTGCATCTGCCCGCGACGGCCGAGAGCCGCCGTCGCCTGATCCGCATGGGCGAGCCGCCCGAGCGCGTCGTGACCGTCGGCTCGCCGGCGATGGACGGGCTTCGCGGCGTCGAGCCCGCGCCGGACGCCCCGCCGATCCTCGTGCTCCAGCACCCGATCGGCGAGCGCGACGCGCAGGAGCGGCGGTGGATGGCCGGGACGCTCGCCGCCGTCCGCGACACGCTGCCCACGCTTGAAGTCACGTCAGAACCCAGAGCGCTCGTCATCGGGCCCAACCACGATCCCGGGTCGGCGGGCATTCGCGCGGCGGTGCACAACCTTCTCGGCCCGGTGCCACGGTCGCTGGCGACCGTGGCGAATGGGCCGACGATCACCCGCGCGACGGGCGCCCACGTCGTTCCGCCCTCTCCCCGGCCCTCTCCCGGGGCGAGGGGGAGAAAACCGGACCGTTTCGCGTTCATCGAACACGTGCCGCGGGCACGCTTCCTGTCGCTGCTGGCCGGGGCGCGCGTGCTGGTGGGCAACTCATCGGCGGGGCTGATCGAAGCCGCGGCGTTGGGCGTGCCGTGCGTGAACGTCGGCCCGCGCCAGGCCGGCCGGCAACGGCCCCGCCACGTGATCGACTGCGCCTACGGCCGCCACGCCGTCCGCGACGCCATCGCCCGCGCCCTGCGCCTCGACCTGCGCCGCCTCCGCCACCCCTACGGCGACGGGCGCACCGGGCCGCGCGTCGCCGAGCTGCTCGCCTCGCTCGACCTCGAAGCGATCCCCCTCCGCAAGCACAACGCCTACTGACCGCCGCGCGATCGCCCGCCGCCGCGACCGGGCCCCCCGACCGGCCGCCCTCGGGCTCGCCCGGACACGACCGCGCCGCGGTTCCTGCTAAGCTGGACGCCATGGCGGTGAACACCCTGATCATCGGCGGCGGGGGACGCGAGCACGCGCTGGGCTGGAAGCTCAGGCAGTCGAAGCGCTGCGGGCGACTGTACTTCGCGCCCGGCAACGGGGGGACGGCGGCGCTGGGCGAGAACGTGAGCCTGCCGGTCGAGCCGGTGAACACCAAGAACGCCGACGCGATCGACTGGTTCTGCCGGGAGAACAAGGTCGATCTGGTCGTGATCGGGCCGGAGGACCCGCTGTGCGCCGGTCTGGCGGACCGGCTGGCGCGGCCGGGGCGTTGGGTGTTCGGGCCGACGGCGGACGCGGCCCGGCTCGAGGCGGACAAGGCCTTCGCCAAGCAGCTCATGCGCGCCGCGTCGATCCCGACGGCCGACGCCCGCGTGTTCACCGACTATGGCGCGGCGGTGCGTTACGTCGAAAACCGCGAGACGCCGGTCGTCGTCAAGGCCGCGGGCCTGGCCAAGGGCAAGGGCGCGATCGTCTGTGACGACGCCGACGACGCGATCGCCGCGCTCCGCCGCTGTCTGGTCGCCAGGGAGTTCGGCGAGGCGGGCGAAACCGTCGTCGTCGAGGAACGGCTGGTCGGGCAGGAGCTGTCGGTGCTGGCGCTGGTCGACGGGCAGAACATCTACACGCTGGACCCGACGCAGGACCACAAGCAGGTGGGCGAGGGGGACACGGGCCCGAACACGGGCGGGATGGGCGCGTACTGCCCGACGCCGATCGCCACCGATGCCGTGATGCGGCTGGTCGAGCGGGAGGTGCTCGTGCCGATCGTGGACGCGATGCGTCGCGACGGGGTGACGTACCGCGGTGTGCTGTACGCGGGGCTGATGCTGACCGCCGGGGGGCCGAAGGTGCTCGAGTTCAACTGCCGCTTCGGCGACCCGGAGTGCCAGCCGCTGATGACGCGGCTGCGCGGGGACCTGCTGGAGCTGATGATCGCCACGTGCGAGGGGCGGCTGGACGAGGTCGAGCTGTCGTGGGACGAGCGCGTGGCGTGCTGCGTGGTGATGGCCAGCGGCGGGTACCCCGGCGAGTACGCCAGGGGCCAGCCGATCACGGGCATCGAGGACGCCGAGGCCGACCCCGACGTGACCGTGTTCCACGCGGGCACGAAGCGGCAGAAGGACGGGGCGCTGGTGACGGCGGGCGGTCGGGTGCTGAACGTCTGTGCGCTGGCCGACACGCTCGCGGACGCCCAGGCCAAGGCCAACGCCGCGTGCGACAAGATCCACTTCGAAGGGGCGTATTTCCGGCGGGACATCGGCCACCGGGTCATGCATGCGACGACGCGATCGGCCGGATGACGGTCAAGCCGCCGGGACCGGGCGACGCGCCACACCCGAGCAAGCCTACAAGCCGGACCCGCCGTGGACCCACGGCCGTCCAGGGTCGTGTCGGGCGTGGTTACCGGACGCGGCGGCGTCGGGGCCCGATCGGCAATACGATGCGATCGCGGACGTTAGACCCGATGGCAGTGCCTATGACGGACCGACCGGCCCAGCACGACCTGGACCGGACCGTGCAGCAAGCGGTCCGGGGCGACGGCGAGGCGTGGGCCCGGCTGGTGGGGGCGTACACGCGTCGGGTGTACGGGTTGCTGGTGCGGCAGTGCGGCGATCGCGACCTGGCCGAGGAGCTCACCCAGGCGACGTTCGTGAAGCTGGTCACGGCGTTGAACGGCGGGGAGGCGGGCGGGTACGAAGAGCGTGGACGATTCGAGGCCTGGCTGTTCCGCGTGGCGATGAACGGGCTGCGAGACGAGATGCGACGGCGAAGGCGACAGGCCAGGACGATGGACATGAGCCCGGGGGCGGGCTCGGGGCGCACGGACGAGGCGATGGACTGGGCGGCGGCGCAACAGGGCGTGCGTCAGGGCGGGCCGACCCCGACCGAGGACCCGCTGGCGGCGCTGGACAAGGCCGAGCAACTCGAGCGGCTGCGGGCGGCGGTCGAGACGATGAGCGAGGCCGACCGACAGGTGCTGCACCTGCGGCACACGGCGGGGCTGAGCTTCGCTCAGATCGCCGAGACGCTGGACCAGCCGCTGGGCACGGTGCTGGCCCGCGGGCACCGGGCCCTGGCCAAGCTGCGGAAGCTGCTGGCCGAGCAGGATGAACGGACGGCCGCGTCGAAAGACGGCCCAATGGCCAAGCCGGCATGAGGTGGACGATGACGATGCGAATGGACAAGGCGAACGAACAAGCGACGGGCGAGGCGGCGCGGCCGCAGGCGCCGGGCGCGCAGACGCCGGCGGCGGGCGCATGGATCGACGAGCCGCTGGAGCGCCTGCTGGACGAGGCGTTGGCGCCCGAGGCGGCGCCGGCGGGCCTGGCCGAGCGGATCACGGCCCAGACGCGGCGGCGGCTGATCGCGGTGCCGCGACGGCGATCGGTGCTGGCGCGGATCGGGCCGGCGACGATCTGGCGTGTGGCGGCGGTGCTGGCGGTGGCGGTCGGCGTGGCGGTGCTGCGACCCCCGGCGACCCAGACGCCCTCGACGACGGACGCCCAGCCCCAGGCCCTGGCGCAGATCGAGGCGGAGCTCGCCGAGCTCGAGCAGCTCGCGGAGCTGGAGCAGCTCGCCGACGCCGACTCGCCGGCCCTGGACGAGGCGGCGGCGGTCGAGCAGGAGCTGGACGCGATCGCCGCCGAGGTGCAGATGCTGCGCGTCGCGGCCGAGGGCTGGAACGAATCGCCGGACACGCAGGACGAGGCGTCGTGGCTGTTCGAGGGATCGGCCTGGTCGAACGACGGGGTGACGGAGTTCTAGCCTTGAGCAATCGCAACGGACGGCGAGATCACACGAGGGGTTGGCGGGCGGGGGCGGTCGCCCTGGCCGGCGCGTGCCTGCTGATCGGGTCGGCGGTGACGCCGGCGTGGGCCGAAGACGGCCGCGACGACGGCGATCGCTCGCAGGACGCCCAAGAGCGGCAGAGTTCCGACGAGCGGCCGGGTGAGCGGCCCGACGGCTGGCGTGGGGGCCGCGGCGGCCCGCCCGGTCCGCCGGACGGCGGGCGCGGGCACGGCGATCACCGCCCGGACAAGCCGCTGTCCGAGGATGAGCTGCGCGGCGTCGTCGACGCCATCAAACGGATCAATCCGGAGATGGGCGAGCGGCTGGACGCCCAGCTCGAGCGGGACCCGCGCCGCGCCGCCGGCATGATCCAGCGCGCCTTGCCTCGCCTGCGCGGGCTGCTGGAGCTGCGCCGTCGGGACCCGGCGATGTTCGAGCTGCGCGTGGAGGACCTGCGGGTGATGCGGCTGATCTTCCACGAGAGGCGGCAGTACCTCGCGGCCCTGGAGGCCGGTGACGATGAGGCCGCCGCCGAGCACCGCCAGACGCTCGAGGGCCTCGTCGCCGAGCACTTCGACCTGCGCCTGCGCGCCCACGAGATGCGGATCGAGCGGCTGGAAGAGGAACTCGCCTCGCTGCAACGCCGCCTCGAACAGCAGAAGGCGCAAAAGCAGGCCTGGATCGACAAGCGCCTCGAGTTTCTCACCAGCGACCGCTGGCCCGGCCGGCCGGACTTCGACGGCAAGCACCACCACGATCACGACAAAGACGGCTTCGACCGCGGCCACGACGATCGGCCCGACCGCGACGAGCCGGTTGATGACGACGAGCGACGCGGCCGACGCGCGCGACCGCTGGACCCCTCGACAGACTGACCCGCTCGCCCGACTCGGGCGGCGCGCCTCGACGCCGCTGGTAAGCTGGCCCGCATGCGTGTGCTGCTGCAACGGGTGACCCGCGCGAGCGTCTCGGTGGACGGCCGGACGATCGGGCGGATCGGCCGGGGTTACGTGCTGCTGGTGGGCGTCGGCGACGGCGACAGCGAGGCGGAGGCGGACCGCCTGGCCGAGAAGATCGCCACGCTTCGCCTGTTCCCGGACGAGGCCGGCCGGTTCGACCGCTCGCTGCTGGACGTCGAGGGCGAGGCGCTGGTCGTCTCGCAGTTCACGCTGTACGGCGACGCGCGCAAGGGTCGGCGGCCGAGCTTCACGGGCGCGGCGCGGCCGGAGGTCGCGGCGCCGCTGTGCGACCGCCTGGGCGAGCGGCTGCGAGAGCTGGGGGTGCGTCGCGTCGAGACGGGTCGGTTCGGGGCGATGATGGCCGTCGAGATCCACAACGACGGGCCGGTGACGCTGTGGCTGGACTCGGCCGAGCTTTGACGGCACGGCCGACCGATCGCAGAATGCGGCGACGGGACGGATCGGGCACGGATTCGCGTGTGATCGGGAAACTGCTCAAGGCGACGTTGACGGCGGTGGCGGTGGTGCTGGTCGCGGAGCTGGCGGCGCGGGCGGTGGTCGCGCGCCAGCCGCTGGCGCACAGCTACGATTTTTCGCGGAACCCGAACTACCGGCGGGGTTGGGTGGCGTGGACCGAGCCGCGCCCGCGCGAGCCTGACGAGCGACTGATCGTGCTGATCTCCAACTCGCAGGGCTTTGCGCCCGAGATCCCCGAGGACGAGCGGATCTACTCGGCGCGGCTGGCGCGGCGGCTGGACGAGGCCGAGCCGACGCACCGGCACATCGTGGCGAACTGGTCGATCGGCGGAGGCGGGGCGCCGGAGATGGTGCTGCTGGCGGCGCGGGCGGTCGAGCATCGGCCGGACCTGCTGATGGTCGTGACGCACAACACGCCGTTCACGCGCAAGCGGGCGCGCGACCCGCTGTCGTTCTACATCAGCGACACGATCGAGCTGGCGTACCTCGACTCGGTGCGCGATCGGCTGCCGGGCTGGTTCCTGCGGGCGCACCGGGCGTGCGACCCGGGCACGTTCCTGGCCGCGCAGAGCGGGCTGGTGCAACTGCGCAACCGTTGGATCGAGCACCGCGACCGGCGGTGGGTGCGTGAAGCGCGGCCGCCGCGGATCGACCTGGCCGACCGCGACCACGGCAACGCGGCGGTGGGCCAGAGCGGCGACCTGCGCCTGCGCCTGCTGGTTAACGTGTTCCGCTCGGGCTGTCCCGACGCGCCGGTCCTGCTGGTCAACATGCCGCTGTACGAGCCGGGCTGGAAGCCGCACGTCTGGCCGGCGCTGGCCGAGTTCGACGATCGCATGGCCGGCGTGGTCGAGGGCGTGCCGGGCGTGACCGTGCTCAACGCGGTCAACGTGGTCGGCCACGACCGCTTCTACACGCACACACACATGACCGCACAAGGCCACGAGGCGTTTGCGCGCTGGCTGACGCCACGCGTGCTCGAGCGGATCGCCCCCCCGCCGCCGCGCCTGGCGGAAGGCGAGCAGTAGCCATCCGCCGTGAGCCGTTCGCTCGGGTGCCACGGTCGCTCGCGACCGTGGGGAGGCCAAAGAGACTCGCGCGCAATCAAGCGTAGCACCGCCGGCGACGCGCCACCGGCGACAACCCCATGCTCTTCAACTCGTTCGAGTTCCTCGTCTTCGCCCCCGTCGCCCTGATCGGCGCGGCGCTGCTGCACGGCCTGGCGCTGCGCGTCTGGCTGGTGATCCTCAGCTACATCTTCTACGGCTGGGCGAACCCGGTGTACTGCCTGCTGCTGCTGGCCTCGACGGTGCTGGATTTCCACGTCGCCCGCGGCATCCACGCGACCGACGACGCCCGCCGACGGCGGCTTCTGCTGACGCTCTCCGTCGTGGGCAACCTCGGGCTGCTGGCGGTGTTCAAGTACGCCGGGTTCGCCGCCCAGACCGTCAACGCGGCGCTGGGCCTGGTCGGCGACGGCGCGGCCGTGCCGGTCCCCGACATCGCCCTGCCCATCGGCATCAGCTTCTACACCTTCCAGACGATGAGCTACACGATCGACGTGTACCGCGGGAAGATGGCGCCGACCGACCGCTTCTCGGTCATGGCGTTGTACGTCGCGTTCTTCCCGCAGCTCGTCGCCGGGCCGATCGAACGCGCCGACCACCTGATGCACCAGCTCGCCGAGCGCCGCCGCCGCGATCCCGACGACGTGCTCGCCGGCATCAGCCGCATCCTCTGGGGCCTGCTCAAGAAGGTCGTCTTCGCCGACTCGCTGGCCTTCTACGCCAACGCGGTGTACGGCTCGTCGCAATGGTCCAGCAACTGGGACTACGCCCTGGCCACCTACTGCTTCGCCTTCCAGATCTACCTGGACTTCTCGGCCTACTCCGACATCGCGATCGGCCTGTCACGAACCATGGGCATCGACCTGCGCGAGAACTTCCGCTGGCCGTACCTGGCGCGCAACGTCTCGGAGTTCTGGCGTCGCTGGCACATCAGCCTGTCCACGTGGTTGCGTGATTACCTGTACATCCCCCTGGGTGGGTCGCGGCGCGGGCCCTGGCGGACGTTCGCCAACGTGCTGACGGTCATGTTCCTCGGCGGGCTGTGGCACGGCGCGGACTGGAAGTTCGTGGTCTGGGGCCTGTGGATCGGCGTGGCGCTGGGCGTGCACCAGGCGTGGTCGCGGCTGACGGGCCTGCGCGTGGACGAGAAGACGCCGATACGGCTCAGCCACCTGCCGGCGATCCTGCTGACCTTCCACACCATCCTGATCTCGTGGGTGTTCTTCCGGGCCGAGACGATCGGGCAGGCGATCGATATCTTCCGCGCGTGGCTGGGGCCGTGGGGCCCGGTGCGGTTCCGGTGGGACGGTGGGGACATGCTCAAGCCGCAGCTATTCCTTGTCGCGGTGATCGTGGCGCACGTGGTGCGCGGGCTGGGGTGGACGGATCGGCTGACGCGGGTGCGCTCGCCGTACGCGGTGGGCGCGTTCTGGGGGGTGACGATCGTGCTGATCGCGCTGCTGTTCGCGTCGCTGCGGGCGCGGTTCATCTATTTTCAGTTCTGAACAGTTGACCACGTCACCAAGCCGAGCCCTGAGCGCAGCGAAGGGCCGGATCCGACCCTTCGCTGCGCGGAATGCGGGTGCCACGCTTGCTTGCAAGCGTGCCTCTTCGACAATCCATACCGCACGGTCGCAAGCGACCGTGGCACCCGGCTCGGTTTGAATGGGTTCGCGCATTGACGCCCGGATCACTCGAGATCGGAGAACCAGCGGCTCCAGCGCGGGCGGTAGAAGCTGTCGCGGTCGAACGAGAAGGCGATGCCGAACGCCCGGCCGTCGATCAGCCGCGCGGGCACGAAGCCGTACACGCGTGAGTCCTGGCTGTTGTCGCGGTTGTCGCCCATGACGAAGACGTGGCCGTCGGGCACGGTGGCGGGCCCGAAGGTGCGCGGGGCCTGCTGGACCTGGCCGCGGTGCCGGGAGGCGTCGAACCGCACGGCGTGGGTGACGCCGTCGACGGTCTCGCTGGCGACCCCGCCGACGCCCGTGCCGCCGACGGCTCCGCCGGAAACCGTGGTGTACGCCAGCGGCCTGCCGTTGATGTACAGCCGGCCCTCGCGCGCCTCGACGGTGTCGCCCCCGACGGCGATCACACGCTTGACCAGACGCTGGCCGTTCACCGGCGAGCCGAACGTGATGATCTCGCCCCGGGATGGCTGCGACCACGTCACGATCGGGATCCGCGTGAACGGCACCTTCAGGTCGTACGCCAGCTTGTTCACCGCGATGCGGTCGCCCTCGAGGATCGTCGGCCGCATCGACCCGCTGGGCACGTCGTACCAGTCGGCGGCGACCGAGCGAACGGTCAGCAGCACGACGACGACCAGCAGGATCGGGCGGATGTTCGTCCGCCAGTGATGCAGCAGCCACTGTTTGGCCGTGCGCGGCCCGGCGGGCGGTTCGCTCGGCTCACGCGCGTCGGGCTGGGTCGGCCTGTCGGTCATATCAGCCATACGTCGGTACACCCCTCGGGTTCGCGGGACTGGACGCCCCGGGGCCTTATCGGGCGGATCGGGCGACGGGTTGATGCGCCGCTTGCTTGCAAGCGTGCTTCGCCGCCCTTCTCACGGTCGCAAGCGACCGTGGTACCCGCGCCATCGCCAAACAGGCCGGCAATCATACCTCACGCTTCCGTCTTGGCGGCTTGGCGCCTCGGCGCTCTTGGCGTCGTGGCGGTTCCCCTCGCCCTACGCCGCGAACATCGCCTCGACGAACTTGTCGGGGTCGAACGGCTCGACGTCGTCCGGCGTCTCGCCCACGCCGATGAACTTCACCGGGATCGCCAGTTGCTCGCGGATCGCGATGACGATCCCGCCGCGCGCGGTGCCGTCCAGCTTGCTCAGGAAGATGCCGGTCACGCCGATCGCCTCGGTGAAGACCCTGGCCTGGTTGATGCCGTTCTGCCCGGTGGTCGCGTCGATGACCAGCAGCACCTCGTGCGGGGCGCCGGGGATCTTTTTGGCCACGACGGAATGGATCTTGCCGAGCTGGCGCATCAGCGGGACCTGCGTGTGCAGCCGGCCGGCGGTGTCGATGATCAGCACGTCGATCCCGCGGGCGATCGCGGCCTCGCAGGCGTCGAACGCCACCGCCGCCGGGTCGCCCCCCTGCTTGCCCTTGATCACCTCGACGCCCAGCCGCCCCGACCAGACCTCGAGCTGCTCGACCGCCGCGGCCCGGAACGTGTCGCACGCCGCCAGCATCACCGACCGGTCCTCATCGCGCAGCGCCTTGGCCAGCTTCGCGAT
>CAYSIX010000084.1:859-15496 GCA_964431205.1 uncultured Phycisphaeraceae bacterium | reverse complement strand
TGAAGGTGTGGCACAAGTCCATGGACCTGGTTCAAGACGTGTATCGAATCACCGCCGACCTGCCCGCCGAGGAGCGCTTCGGCCTCTCGCTGCAATGCCGCCGCGCCGCCATCTCCATACCGTCCAACATCGCGGAGGGGTACGGGCGGGCCCATCGCAGGGAATATGTTCATCACCTGTCGATGGCGCGCGGGTCATTGTTCGAGCTGGAGACGAAGTTGATCGCGGCGGTCCGACTCGGGCTGATCGCGCGTGACCGGCTCAAGCCGACGTGGGAGCTGACCCAGGAGATCGGGCGTATGCTCAACCGGCTGATCGATCGCCTTCGCCGCGAATCTGACTGATCCCTGGCCCCTGAGCCCTGACCCCTGTTGTTCATGAAGTACGTCATCATCATCCCCGACGGCGCGGCCGACTACCCGCTCGAGCAACTCGACGGCAAGACGCCGTTCGAGGCCGCCCACACCCCGCACATGGACCGGCTCGGTCGCGAGGGCCGACAGGGCACCGTCGCCACCACCCCGCCGGGCATGCCCTGCGGCAGCGACGTCTGCTCGATGTCCCTGCTCGGCTACGACCCGACCCGTTACCACCGCGGCCGCGCCCCGCTCGAAGCCGCCGCGCTGGGCATCGACCTGCACCCCGCCGACTGGGTCTTCCGCGTCAACCTCGTCACCGTCATCGACGGGCTCATGCAGGACCACTCGGCCGGACACATCTCCAGCCAGGAGGGCCGCTCGCTCCTGACCGACTTCGCCTCCGCCGTCGACCTGCCCGGCATGACGCTCTACCCCGGCGTCAGCTACCGCAACATCCTCGTCGACAGCTCGAACCGCGACGCCGACACCCCCGGTCACACCCCCGGGCGCGACTGGTCCGAGCTGGCCACCACCCCGCCGCACGACATCCCCGGCGAGCCGATCCGCAAGCACCTGCCCGTCGGCGGCGAGCACGCTGAGCTGCTGCACCGGCTCATCGCCGAAAGCGAGGCCCTCTTCGCCGAACACGAGGTCAACCTCACCCGACGCGAGATGGGCGAGCTGCCCGCCACGCACCTGTGGCCCTGGGGCCAGGGCACCCGCCCGATCATGCCACCGTTCGTCGAGCGCTTCGGCCTGCGCGGCGCGATGATCACCGCCGTCGACCTGCTCGCCGGCATCGCCGCCTTCATCGGCTGGGACCGGCTCGACGTGCCCGGCCAAACCAGTTACCACGACAACGACTACCCCGCCACCGGCCGCTACGCCGTCGCCGCCCTCGACGACTACGACCTCGTCTGCGTCCACGTCGAGGCACCCGACGAGGCCGCCCACGCCGCCGACGCCCCCACCAAGGTCGCCGCCATCGAGGCCATCGACCGCCACGTCACCGGCCCCATCCTCGACGCGCTCGAGTCCCGCGGGCCCGACTGGCGCCTGCTCCTGCTGCCCGACCACTACACCCGCGTCCAGACCCGAAAGCACGACCCCACCCCCGTCCCCTTCGTCATGGCCGGCCGCCGCGTCCGCTCCGTCCTCGAACGCCCCTTCTCCGAGGCCAACGCCAACGAGTCTGACCTGCACATCGAGCACGGCCACGAGCTGATGGAGTACTTCCTCCACTCCGGCCTGACCGGCACCGCCTGACCCCCAGCGGCACACACCGCCGTGTCTACTTGCGCACGATCGGCACACGGCATACCCACGCCGCCTCCTCTTTCTACAGATTCCGCGTCGATGGCCTTCGACGTAAGTCTGCTCCCTCTCTGTCTGGGAGAGGGAGTTCGAGGCCGGCCCGGTTGCGCGAGCAAGGGCAGCGTATCGTCGCGGCGCTTCGGCGATGACCGATCGGCGCGCGGACTTGCCGCGTCGATTCCGGCGGGACGTCCGGGTGAATCGGCGTGATTCGGCCGCCCGCGCGCGCACGGACCCGCCGGTTCAGCCAAGGGCAGAAAGGAGGAGTCAGGAATCAGGAGCGGAGGAGACGGGAGATGGAAGCTGGACACGAACACTCGACCACTCGACCTCCGGGCCGGTCCGCGACTGGTCACGTTTGGACGAGCGCGCCGCGCAAAGCAGACCAGTTTCCCGACCAGAACCGGACCAGTTCCAGACCAGTTTGCGGGCCGGTGGGGAGGATACCCCCGCGCAGGCGGCTCGCGGACTCGTCACCGGCGCGGGGCGTTCGGGGTCCGCGGGCGGGGCGGTTCATGTTCTCGGACCTGAATGGTCGAAGTAACCCAATGCGCGGCGGATGCGGTTGCCGCCGTGGTTCAGGGCATTGAACACGGGAGAGCAGGTCATGGCGACGTTGAAGCAAAAGCTGGCACGGATGTTTCAGAAGCAGCGGACGAGCGGTGGCGACGGCGGGGGGACGGCCACGGCGACGGCGGTGGAAGTCAGCCCGCGGTCGGGCCGGGAGACGACGGGCGCGGAGCTGAAGCGGGGCTACAACGAGATGCTGGACACCGTTCAGGCGTTGCGTCGGCACATGGACGAGCAGGCGCAGCGTTCGCAGCGGCTGCTGGACCTGATGGAGGGTCTGCCCGAGGCGTTGCGGTCGCTGCCGGAGCTGACGCGGCACCAGACGCGGACGCTGGAGGCGATCCACGGGCAGATCCAGGGCCAGAGCGAGTCGACCCAGCGGCTGGGCACGGCGCTGAGCGAGCTGGCGACGGCGACGAGCCATCAGCAGGCGGCGATCGGTCAGATGCACGATCAGATGCAGGCGAACCGCCAGTCGAGCGACGCGTTGATGGACTCGCTGGGCGGATTGAGCGAGACGATGGGTCGGATGACCGACGCGAGCCGGGCGAACGTGGACGCGGTGAACCGGATCGCCGAACAGACGGCGGCGAACGAGAGCCGGACGACGGAGCTGTTTCGGCGGAGCCAAAAGCACGCGACGGCGATGTCGGCGGTGAGCTGGTCGCTGGCGTTGGCGGCGTTGGCGGTGGCGGGGTACGTGGCGGTGATGGTCGGCGGTCGTGCGGGGACGGTGGCGGACGCGGGGGCGACGACGCCGCGGACGCCGGCGGCGACGACGCCCGTGAACGACGCGCCGCAGGCCGCGCCCACGCCCACGCCCACGCCCACGCCGCGAGCGGCGGAGCCGAGCGGCGACGCGGCGACGGCCAGCGCCGAGCGGACGCGACCGGGCGGGATCGAGCGGGCCGGCATGAGCTTCACGCTGCCCGCGGCGCCCGCGTTCGCACCGGACGGCGACGCGCCGATGAGCGAAGGCGTCACCAGCGGCGACCTGTCGCTGACCGCGTCGGGCGAGGCACAGGCGGCGCCGTTCTCGCTGTTCGACCTGCTGGCGAACGGGGATCGCGCCTTGACCGGCCCGCTGACCGGCGAGGTGGCGGGCGAGGCGCTGCTGTCGGCTTTCGAGACGGATGGCTCGACGAGTGATGCACCGGTCGAGCCCGTGGCGACGCCGAAAGCCGAAGCCGCCTCGGCGCCGGCCGAAGCCGCGTCCGAGGGACCGGACGACGCCGACTCGGAGCAAGGCACGCCGTGAGTCGCGTTCACGCGCAGGCCGGCCACAAAACATGGTTCAGCTTGATGGGGCGCCCGCGGCGTGATCATCGATCCAGAAGCAGCACGCCCGTGCCGTCGATGCGGCTGTGTTTCATGTCCTGCAGAGCGCGGTTCGCCTGATCGAGCGGGTAGGTGGTGATGGAGGGGTGGACGCCGGCGTCGGCGGCCTCGGCGAGCAGGGCGCGGGCGTCGTCGCGGGTGTTGGCCGTGACCGACCGCACCTGCTTCTCGTAGAACAGGTGCTTTTGATAGGTCAGCGGCGGGACGTCGCTGAGGTGGATGCCGGCGATCGAGAGCGTCCCGCCGCGGTCCAGCGACTCGAGCACGGGCGGGACCAGCCGACCGACGGGCGCGAACAGGATCGCGCTGTCCATCGGCTCGGGCAGCTCGGAGGCGTCCCGGCCGGCCCAGACGGCGCCGATCCGCCGGGCGTGCTCGCGGTGGCTCTCGGTCCGGCTCAACACGTACACCTCGTGCCCGCGGTGGACCGCGAGCTGGATGACCACGTGGGCGGACGACCCGAAGCCGACCAGCAGCAGCCGGCCGCCGTCGGGCACATCCGCGCGTTGCAGGGCGCGGTAGCCGATGAGCCCGGCGCAGAGCAGGGGCGAGACGGTGGCGTCCTCGAAGGCCTCGGGCAGCTCGTAGGCGAAGGCCTCGGGGGCGAGGGCGAGCTCGGCGTAGCCGCCGTCGGCGTGGTAGCCGGTGAAGCGGGCGTCGGGGCAGAGGTTTTCACGGCCGCGCTGGCAGAAGCGGCAGGAGCCGTCGGTGCCGCGGAGCCAGGCGACGCCGACGCGCTGGCCCTCGTGCAGGCGGGTGCAGCCGGGCCCGAGGCGATCGATCCGGCCGACGATCTGGTGACCGGGGATGACCGGGCGTTTGGCCTCGGGCAGGTCGCCCTCGATGATGTGCAGGTCGGTGCGACAGACGGCGCAGGCGGTAACGCGGAGGCGGACCTCGCCCTCGGCCGGCTCGGGCTCGGGCACGTCGCGGAGGGTCAGCGGGGCGGTGTCGATGTCGGCGGTGGAATCGAGGACCATGGCGCGCATGGCCAGACGCTGCCGCGCCGCGGCGGGCGCGTCAAGCGCGGCGCGGTTGGGGCCGGGGCTCATCGGCGTAGAATGAGCCGGGTTCGGCACGTCTGGGGTGAACGGCCGCGATGAAGAACGAGCCAACGGCCGCGAATGAGCGATCGGCGTCCCGGGCGTCTTGGACGTCGGGGACGCCGGCGTGCCTGCACGCGCGTCGGATCGAGGCGTTGCTGGCCGGGCGGCTGCCCGAGTCGCAGGAGGCCGAGCTGTGCGAGCACATCGACCGCTGCGAGGTGTGCCAGGTGACGCTGCGTCGGCTGGCGGAGGCGGTGACGCTGGGCGATGCGCGTCCCCAGACGCGCGGCGACGAGGGCGGCGGCGGGGGCGACACGGCCGCTGACGACGCGCCGACGAACGAGCCCGTAGGGCCCGCCGACTCGGCCGATCGCGCCGCCGAAGCGCCCACGGCGTCGTTCGATGCCCCGGCGCTGGACCGTGTGATGCGTCGGCTCAAGTCGTTCGACGTCGCGGGGCAGGATGACGGTCGCACGCGGCCGTGGGACGAGCTGCACCGCGCGACGGTGCCGGACCGCATCGGGCCGTACCGCGTGCTGGAGGTGATCGGCGAGGGGGGGTTCGGGGTGGTGTACCACGCCGAGCAGCTCGAGCCGGTGCGGCGACGGGTGGCGTTGAAGGTGATCAAGCCGGGGATGGACTCGAAGACGGTGATCGCGCGGTTCGAGGCCGAGCGTCAGGCCCTGGCGATCATGGAGCACCCGACGATCGCGAAGGTGCTGGACGCGGGGCTGACCGAGCAGGGCCGGCCGTACTTCGTCATGGAGCTGATCCACGGCGTGCCGCTGCAGGACTACTGCGATCGGCACGGGCTGTCGCTGACCGAGCGGATCGAGCTGTTCATCCAGGTGTGCCGAGGGGTGCAGCACGCGCATCAGAAAGGGATCGTGCACCGGGACCTGAAGCCGTCGAACGTGCTGGTGACGGTGCTGGACGGCAAGCCGGTGCCGAAGATCATCGACTTCGGGGTGGCCAAGGCGACGGCGCAGCGGCTGACCGAGCACACGCTGTTCACGGCGCAGGGTCGGATGATCGGCACGCCGGAGTACATGAGCCCGGAGCAGGCGGAGATGAGCGGTCTGGACGTGGACACGCGGACGGACGTGTACTCGCTGGGGGTGATGCTGTACGAGCTGCTGGCCGGGGCGTTGCCGTTTGACGCCCGGACGCTGCGGAGCGTGAGCCTGCCGGAGATCCAGCGGATCATCCGGGACCAGGACCCGCCGCGGCCGAGCGCCAAGTGGGCGTCGCTGCCGGAGGCGCGTCGGGCGGAGCTGGCGCGGCAGCGTCGCGCCGACGCCAGGGCGGTGGCGCGGGCGCTGCGGCACGAGCTGGACTGGATCACGATGAAGGCGATGGACAAGGACCGCACGCGGCGGTACGGCGGCGCCGACGCGCTGGCCGACGACCTGCGGCGGTATCTCGATCACCTGCCGGTCGAGGCCGGCCCGCCCAGCGCGATGTACCGGCTCAGCCGCACGCTGCGCAAGCACCGCGGCGAGGTCACGGCGGCGGCGCTGCTGCTCGTCCTGGCGATGGCGCTGGTGGCGTTCGGGTACCTGCGCGAGCGGGGGCTGCGCCAGCGTGCAGAGATGGCCGAGCAGCTCGCGGTGCAGCGTGCGGACGAGACGCGGCGGCTGGCGTACGCGGCGCAGATCGGCGACGCGGACTCGGACCTGCGTGCGGGGCGGATCCCGAGGGTTCGCGAGCTGCTGAACCGCTGCGACGCGGACCTGTGTGGCTGGGAGTGGCATCGGCTGTGGCTGCTGGCGCACCCGGCGGCGCGGGTGATCGGCGACGGCCGGACGCCGGTGTTCGACGCGGCGACCGACGCGCCCGGTCGCCTGCTGCTGGCCGGGGGGACGGGGCTGACCTTGTGGGACCCGGTCGATGGCCGACGGCTGCACCGGTTCGACGAGCCGGCGCCGCTGGTGATGACGGTGGCGCTGTCGGATGACGGCGCGGTGGCGGCGTCGGGCGGGGTGGACGGGAAGGTGCGGCTGTGGGATACGGGTTCGGGGGCCCTGCGGCACGAGCTGGACACGGGCGTGAAGCTGATCGCGGCGGTGGCGCTGAGCGGCGACGGTTCGCTGCTGGCGGCGGCCGGCGGCGACGGGCGCAGCGCGGTGGCGCACGTCTGGCGGACGGACGACGGCCAACGGGTTCACAAGTTCGAGCGGGCGGAGGGATCGATCAAGGCGTTGGCGTTCGGCCCGGCGGGGGATCGGCTCGTGGCCGCGGGGCAGAAGCCGGCGCTGGTGGCGTGGTCGCTGGAGCAGTCGCCGCCGCCGACGCACGTCCTCAGCGAGGCCGCCGGCCAGATGCTCAACGCGGTGGCGTTCAGTCCCACCGGCGACGAGCTCGTCACGGGCAACAACCACGGGCTGGTGGCGATCCTCGACGCGGCGACCGGCGAGGCGCGCGTGGTGATGAACGAGCACGAGCAGGAGGTCAAGTCCGTGCGGTTCAACGCGGATGGGAGTCAACTGGTTTCGACATCGCTGGACGGGACGGTGCGGGTGTGGGACGCGGCGACGGGCCGCTCGCTGCGCGTGCTCGGCGGCGAGGAGGGGTTCGACAACGCGGCGATGTTTGATGGCGAGGGGACGCACCTGATCACGGCCGGCGGCGCGGGGCTGCGGGTCTGGCCGGCGGAGCCGAACCCGCAGGTGCTGCGATTCGCCGCGGCGGGCCACGTGCCCAACGCGCTGGCGTTTGCGCCGGGGGGCGGAGCGCTGGTCAGCGCCGCGGACGACGGAACCGTGCGGTGGTGGCCGATCGACGACACCGCGGCGCCCGAGACGCTGACCGACGGCGACGCGCCGGCGCTGGCCGTGGCGTTCAGCGGTGACGGATCGCGGCTGGCGGCGGCGGTCGGGCCGCGCGTGTACGCCTGGGCGATGCCGTCGCGCCGACCGATCGAGCTGCGCGACGAGCATCGCGCCCCCGTGCAGGCCCTGGCCATGGCGCCAGACGGCGAACGGCTGGTCAGCGCGGCGGAGGACGGCGAAATCCGTGTCTGGTCGCTCCAGCGCGGCGAGGTGATCGCGACGATGAGCGATCACCGCGGCCGCGTGCTGACACTCGGGGTTTCGCCGGATAGCACCCGCCTGGCCTCGGGCGGCGACGACCGGGCCCCGCGGGTGTGGGACCTGAGCACGGGTGAGCTGCTGCACCGCGGGCCCGAGCAGGACGCGATGATCATCCTCACGCGCTGGCGTGACGCGGACGAGCTGGTAATCGGCACGCTCAAGGGGCGAGTCTTCGGCTGGCGGCCCGGGAGCGACGACTTCGCGGTCTACGCCGCCGGCAGCCGCGAGCGACGCTACACGCAGATACGGCTTAGCCCGGACAGCCGCCGCGCGTTCGCCAGCGGCCGGTCCAAGCTCATCGGCGTCTGGCAGCTCGCCACGGGTCGCGAGCTGCTGACGCTGCACGGCCACACCACCCCGGTCGAGGCGCTGGCGGTCAGCCCCGACGGCCGGCTGCTCGCCTCCAGCGACAGCGCCGGGTCGATCCTCGTCTGGCTCAGCGGCCGACGCTGAACGAACGGCCACGGCGGCAGCACGCGGCGCCGACGCTCAGCGCGATCAGCAGCGCGGCCGTCGCCGGTTCCGGAACGGTGGACCCGTCCGCTCCCGACACGCTCGCCAGACCCGTGCCGAAGTGGATCTGCCAGATGCCCAGGTCGAAGCCGTCCACGTCCCCGTCCATGTCGAAGTCGGCGCTCAGTCCCTCGCCCGTCATGCCGAACTGCGTCTGCCAGATGCCCAGGTCGAAGCCGTCCACGTCGCCGTCGCCGTCCGCGTCGCCCGGGATGATTGTCACCTCAACGACCTCGAGCGTCACGCCCTGCGCGTGGTACACGGGCTCAAGCGTCAGCCCGCCAAACACCGGCGCCAGCACGGTGGCGAACTCACCGCTGCGCACCGACCCGGTGGTGAGCACGTCGAACTCGGTGCCGAGCGTCGGCTCGAAGCCGTCGAGCAGGAGGACTTGCAGGAGGCCGTCCAGAACGGCGATCTCGCCCACCTCCAGCGCGTCGAACTGCGGGCTCATCGGGTCGGCGTTGTCATCGCCGGCGATCTCGATCTCCAGCGCCGCGTCGGCGGTCTGGATGTAGTTGCCGCTGACCGAGGCGATGCCGGGTGAGGTGCCGGGCGCGAGCGTGCCGCCCTGGTTGTTGAGCGTGCCCTGGAACTGGTTGAACTCGAGGCGGCCGCCGGTGAAGTTGAAGGTTCCGCCGTGCGTGTCGTCGACGGTGTCGGTCGAGAGCGTGCCGCCAGCGAGATTCACTTCGCCTTGATCCCAGACCCGAAGCGTTTGCCCCACGTCGAAGGTCGCGCCGTTCCCGACGGTCATGGTCGCCATGCCGCCGGGGGCGTCGCTGATCCCGCCGAGGTAAACATTGTCCATCACCTCGAAGCGGCTGCCCGTGCCGTCCAGACCAATCACGCCTTCCGCGGTGGATTGCTCGGCGACGAACACGCTCGTGCCGGTCGTGACCACGCCGCCGTCGCTGATGTCAAACGTACCCACGCCCGTGAACCCGGCGACGATCTCGTCCGTCGCGATGCGCGACTGACTGCCGCTGACCGTCACGTGCCCCGAACCGGAGTTGTTGCCGAGGCTCAGGCCGCCGACCTCCACGCGCCCGCCCCGGGTCACGTCGAGAAACGCCTCGCCGTCGTCGGCCAGGTTGATGTCGGGCGTGCCGCCGGAGACGATGAGTTCGGAGCCGGCCCCCTCGACGAGAATCTCGGCCCGCGAACCCGCCATGGCGGCGGTGAACATCTCACCCGTTTCGACGCGTCCGCCGGCGGTGATGTTCAGCTCGGCCATGCCGTCTTCTCCATTGGCCATGTCGAGGAACTGCGGCTTGAAGAGAGAGGCGTTGCCCTCGGCGTCGGTTCCATCGACGTTGACGACGCCGGTTGCCTTGGTGCCTTCGGAGATCACGGACGCCTTCCTGAAAGTCGCGACGCCGCCGCCGCTGATGCTCAGCTCGCCGTGCGCTTCCTCGCCGACTCCGAGCAGCACGGGCCGCTGATCGGAGCCCAACTCTGAACCGGCGCCGCTCACGTTGACGACGCCGCGGCCGCCCGATTGCTCGCCCAACACGGCGTTGGTCATCTCCAGCCGCAGCCGGGCGCCGCCGCGGATGTGGATCGTCGCGTCGCCGGCGCCGCCCACGATCATGTCGGCCTGGTTTGCAGCGATCACTTCCCAGAGCGTGCCGTCGCCCTCGGCGGTCGCTTGCCCGATCGCGTCGGCCTCGACGCCCATCGAGAGCGTCTCCGATCTCAGTTGTGCGCCGCCCGAGAGCATGACCGTGCCCGTGCCCGCCTCCGCGATGACCAGCCCGTCCGTCAGCCACTCGGACGGAGCACCGTTGTCGTGCCCCTCGATGGCCAGCGTGCCGTCGGAGCCCATGGCGCTTCCAAGCGTTGTTTGCGAGAAGGTTTCGCCCGTCGCGCCGTCGGTGAGCATCAGCGCACCGGCTGCCGTGTCGCCGATGAAAACCGAATCGAAGACGAGCAGCCGGGAGTCTGCGCCGAGCGTGCGATCGGCGCCCAGCGGGCCGCCCGGCTCGATCACGACGTCCATCTCCCGGACCGTCAACTCGCCGCTGCTCCAGTTGAACAGGCCGCCCGGGTCTCGTTGGAGGCGGTCGGTCGAGATTCGACCGCCGGTCAGGTTGACCGTGCCGTTCGATTGGATCGTCAGGCCCGCGTTGTCGAGGGTCAGCGCGTGCGTGTCGGGCAGCGTGAGCGTGTCGCCGAGCACCTGGCCCGTGCCGACGGGCAGGTCCATCCCGTCGAGCCAGAGTCGGCCGGCCTGCCAGTCGAAGTTGGCCGGGTTGCTGTTTTCGAGAGTCTCGAGATGCAACACGCCCCCGTCGAGGGTGACCATCCCGTTGTCGAGGATGCGCAGCGTGCCGCTGGGGTCGTTGAGCCCGCCGGTGTCGCCGCCGTCGGTGAGCGTCAGCGTGCCCGTGCCGCCGTTGGTGGTCCCGCGGCCGCCGACGACCATCAGGTCGAAGCGAAGTCGGCCGTCGGTGTCGACCAGCACGTCGCCGGTGCTGCCGGACCGCGCCGCGACGTGGATGGTGCCGGCCGAGGCGGTGCCGCGGTTGGTCACGTTCAGCGTGCCCTGTCCCTCGTCGCCGACGTGCACGGTGGTGTCGGGGTGTCGGAACTGCAGGAACGCGGTGCCGGTGGGCAAGCCGCCGCCATCGACGTTGACCGTGCCGACACCTTCCTCGAAGCGGCCGATGAGCACGGTCAGCTCATCGTCGGAGAACTGTTTGCGCACGACGCCGCGGGGCCCGACGTTCAGGAACCCCGTGCCGCGACTGCCGACGATCAGGCTGCCCCCGTCCGTCAGGCGCAGGTTGGAGCTCCCGCCGCGGACGTTCAAGGTGCCGACGTTGGGTTGGTTGAGCAGGCCGATCCGACTCAGACCCAGGACCACCGTGTTGGCGACCATCAGGCCGTCCTCGACGGTCAGCGAAGCGGTGTTGGGCACCACGATCCCGAAGGGCGTGCCGGTCGTGTGGCTGCCCTGACCGATGATGATCGACGAGGGGCCGACGGTGTAGGTCGAGTCGTTCAGGTCGAACGTGACGTCGCCCTCGCTGATGAACAGCAGGAACGTCTGGACGTCCAGCGGGTTGCCGAGGAACCCGAAGTCGACCGTGTACGTCTCGTCCACGAGTTCAAAGCGGGCGGTGTCGTCCTCGAAGGGAAGGGCGGCCGGGTCCCAGTTGAACGGGTCGACCCACGCCCCACCGTTCGGGTCGATCCACCGGTGTTCGCCGTCGTGGTTGGCGTGGACCGGCGGCGCAAGCAGCCACAGCAGGACGATCAGAGCCGTCACCGGAATCGGCACGTTCAGACAGGGGTGGGGGAATCGCATCGGGCGCCCTCCGTGTGAGTGGATCAGGGCTTCCGGCGACACCGCCACGACCCGTCGTGGGCCCACCGGCTTCAAGCGATCGGAGATGACCGGTCGGCGCCGCCCGGAGCGGTAGCTTGTCCGATCGAGAGCCTACCGCGGCCGGGGCGCCGCCACCATGCACGGAACCTGCACGCGGCGACGCGGGCCTACGCGCGGCCGGCGCGCAACCCAATATCACGCATAAAGTTAGCGACGATTCGCCCCGCGGGGGTGGACCACCGAGCCCGCGACGATACACTCAAGGAGGTACGAGGTGGCTGGCAATTCGCGAATCCAGAATGGCACCCGACCGCGGGTGCCCCGGAAAGGCGGTGCTCGACACGGGGCCGCGTGATGAGTTGGACTCATGCGCCAACCCGTCGTTCCTGTCCGGTGAACGGTCGTCTGCTGCGAGAGCGGCGCCGCCGGCGGCGGTGGACGCAGGAAGAGCTGGCCGCCCGCAGCGGCTACAGCGTCCGCCTGATCGCCAAGGCCGAAGCCGGCGGCTCGCTGCACCCGGACACCATCGAGATCCTGGCCGCCACGCTCGACACGCCGGATCACCGGCTCACCCCCGAGGACCTGATCCACGACCCGTTGGCGCTGGCCCGACGGTTCATCCGCGCCTACGCCCGCCACGAGCGCGACACCGTCGCCGCCTGCCGGTCGCTGCTCTCACCCCGCGTGACGGCTTGGGTGGACGGCGACCCCCGCCAGATCCCCTTCGCCGGCCGGTACGAGTCCATCGACGGCTTAGACCGTTTCTTTCACACCTTCTTCGGCCTCTTCTATCGCCCGGACAAGGCCATGTTCGCCGCGCCCGCCATGCTCAGCCAGGGCAATCGCGTCGTCGCCTGGGGCCACGAGCGCGTCGCCTTCCACGGCACCCCGCCCCTGCCGCGCGGCGGGCTGGTCACGATCCACATGGTCTTCGAGCGCGGTCGGCTCGCGCAGCTCCAAGGCTTCTACAACACCGCGTCCGTCCTCGAGTACTTTCAGAAGTGGGGCTCTGCACGACGCGCCGGATGACGGTTCGGCCCGACCGCCGCGCGCTCACGTCGCCCGCGAACGACCCACGGCCACAGCGACACGAATAGCACCGCGACGCCCGGCTCGGGCACTTCCGCCCCGCCGGTGCCGAAGGTCGCCTGCCAGATGCCCAGGTCGAACGCGTCCACGTCGCCGTCCAGGTCCGCGTCGCCGTCGGTGACGAACGCGCCGCTCTCGGTGCCGAATCCCGCCTGCCAGATGCCCAGGTCGAACGCGTCCACGTCGCCGTCCAGGTCGAAGTCGCCGGGCAGGAAGATGAAGCTGGCGAACATCTTGGTCATGCCGCCCTCGTCCTGGATGAAGATGTCCCAGACGCCCTCGTCGAACGGGTCGATCAGGTCGGGGTTGAAGAGGATGGGCGCGACGGACTCGAAGAGCGTGAAGGTCTGGCCGCGTTCGATCTGGACGGCGGGAAGCAGGTCGAGGTCGATCATGGCGCGGGTCAGGTCGGTCGTCTGCTTGCCGGTGATGTGGATGGGGCTGACGCCCTGGCTGGCGAACTCGAAGCGGAACATGGGGTGGTCGCCCTGGGCGAGTATGCGGCCGACGTTGATCTCGGCGTCGTTGCCGCGGACGGTGAACAGGCCGGTGGCGTTTCGCACGAGCGAGGAGGTGCCGCGGCCGTCGCCGGCCAGGCCACCGCCCTCGTTGCCCGAGGCGCTGACGATCAGGGCGTCCTCGACGTTGAGGGCGCCGCGGCTGATCAGGTACTCACCGACCGAGTTGTCGGCGGCGCCGAGGATGAGCACGTCGGTGCTGAGCGTCGAGAACGAAGCCTGCTCGATCGTGCCTTGGCCGCCGATGCCGCTGCCGACGAGCACCTGCCCGGCGGTGACGTCGCCCCCGCCGAGGTCGAACACGCCGGTGCCGCGGCGGCCGACGTGGATCGCGCCGCCAACGGCGAGCGACGGGATCACGCGTCGCGACTCGAAACCGTAGCCGCCGAACGTGCCCGCCGCGTCGCCGAGGACCAGGTCGCGTCCGACCTGCACCGTGCCCAGGGCGTGGATGAACTCGCCGCGCCCGGCGAACTCGCTGGGATGATCCGACAGCTTCTGGCCCAGGACCATGTCCATGGCGACGCCGAGCGTCCCGCCGCGCATCTCGTACTTGCCCTCGCCCTCGCGGCCGATCGTCAGCCAGTCGGTCACGACCTCGCTGCCGGCGAGCTGCTCGACCAGACCCGACGGCGGCGGCGGCGAGATCGGCAGGTTGGGCGTGGGCTTGCCGTTGACCAGCCCGAACTCGTCGAAGTCGAACCCGAGCACGATCTGGTCGTTGTTGATCCGGCCGTCGGCTTCGACGACCAGCCGGCCGTCGCCCTGGGCGCCGACCTGAAGATCACCGGCCAGGAACCCGCCCTCGCCGACGACGAGCGTGCCCATGCCGCGCTGCTCGAAGACCTTGCCCGAGGGCGTGTAGCCGAGCAGGACGGTCGCCGCGGTCTTGCCCCCACGCAGCAGCGCCGTCCCGCCGTTGTCGATCACCGCGGTGCCCTCGCCCGGGACCTGCTGGAAGCTCCAGTTGTCCGGCTCGAAGAAGTCGCCCGGCTCCTGGGGCGGGGCGATCCACTCGTTCAGCTCGAGCGTGGCATCGAACGCGGCGAGCGCCGGGCCGCCCATCGCCGCCACCAAGACGGCGACACCGCCACGGCCCGCGATGCGCCGCAACGCGGCGCGCCTTCGCCGCCCCGTCGCCGCGATCGATCGTCTTGTCCGTTGAATACTCACCCGTTCATTCGCCCTCCGCCTCCCTGATCTTCTCCCGCAACCGCGAGAGCACCCGACTCTTCGAGACGTACACCACGTTCACGCTCACGCCGAGGCGATCGGCGGCGGCCTTGGGGTCCATGTCACGCACCGCCGTCAGCTCGAACGCCTGCCACGTGGTCGGCTCGAACTGGTCGCGGACCTGCGCACAGGCCCATTCGAACATGTGTTTCTGGTACTCCTTCTCCCACTCGTCCTCGTCCGCGGGGCTGGGCTGGGCGTCGAGCAGCTCGACCATCATCGTCTCGCCCG
>CAYSIX010000084.1:0-849 GCA_964431205.1 uncultured Phycisphaeraceae bacterium | reverse complement strand
GCGGTCGAGGCGCTGGAGGGTACCGACGCCATGCTCGCCCGTGCCGCGGGGCTGTCGCTGGCGTTTGCCAAAGTGATTGTAGAGCTTGCTGCGGGTGACGGTGAACAGCCACGACCGGAACGTGCCCTGGTCGCGGTCGTACCGGAACCCGGGCATCGCCCGCGCGATCGACTGGAGCGCGTCCTGGGCGACGTCGGCCGCGTCGGCGTCCTGCAGGCCGCGCTTGCGGCAGTAACGATAGATCAGCGGCGTGTACAGCTCGACGAACTGGCCCCACGCCTCGCGATCGTCGGCGTCGCGAACGCGGACCAGCAGGCTCTCACGGGTGACCGGCGATGAACTCATGGTCTGACCTCTCCTGGCGCTCGACTTCCAGCCGCTCGGCCTCCGGACCGACCGACCGCCGGCCGCTGCGGTGCACAACCGCCGACTAACCGTGAATACCTCCGCCCGCCGCCGACCTTTCACCCCAGCACGATAAAGATGCCCACCCACGGGCCGACCGCGACCATTCTACCGTCTGGGCGAACAAAACCCAGGATTTTCTGCCCCGCCACGCCGCTTGGGGTCCCCGGGCCCGATCGCCTAGAATGGTGTTCTTTCGCTGGAGCATCGACCATGGCCGGCCACAGCAAATGGGCCAACATCAAGCACCGCAAGGCACGCCAGGACGCCCGTCGCAGCAAGATGTGGAGCAAGTGCGCGCGGGCGATCATCGTCGCGGCCCGCAACGGCGGGGCCGACCCGGCGATGAACCTGGCCCTGCGCTACGCCATCGACGACGCCAAGGCCGCCAACATGCCCAAGGACACGATCGAGAACGCGATCAAGAAGGGCGCCGGCGAGTCC
>CAYSIX010000083.1:0-15655 GCA_964431205.1 uncultured Phycisphaeraceae bacterium | reverse complement strand
ATCAGCAGAACGCGCCGCGACTGATGGATTCGCCGACGACGCGCCGGTTGCGACGGCCCCGGCGCCTGCTACCCTATCGGCCTGACACGCCTGCGTCCGCCGGCCGGGGTCGCCGAAGGGGATCTGGCTTGCCGAGAATCGGATTGCTCGCCGACTCGCACGGACGAGCCGTCACCACCCGCCGAGCCGTTCAGAGGCTGCTCGAACAGGGCGTCGAACGCCTGATTCACCTGGGCGACGTCGGCACCGTCGAGGTGATCGACGAGTTGGCCGTGCCCGCCGACGGAAGCCGGGGGCTGATCGATGCCCACCTGGTGTTTGGCAACACCGACTGGGATCTCGACGCCCTGTGGGCCTACGCCGAGCACCTGGGGATCCACGTCGATCACCCGGTGGGTCGGCTGGACCTGGGCGACGGACGGCAGCTCGTCTTCTGCCACGGGCACGATCCGCAGGCGATTCAGGCGGCGGTCGCTTCGGGCGCTCGTTATGTGTGCCACGGGCACACGCATCGGTCGCTGGACACGCGGCGCGGCCGATCACGCCTGATCAACCCCGGTGCCCTGTTTCGCGCTCAGCGGTACACGGCCGCCGTGCTGGACACGGATGCGGACAGCGTCGAGTTTCTCGACGTAGGCCGGATGGACTAGAATGGGCGGGTCCACCCGGGAAGGAGCTCGGCGTCATGTCCGTACGCCCCGGAATGCTGTCAATGGCCCAAGGATCCACACCCTCTTCGTCGGCCGCAGAACTGCTCGTGCGATCGTATCGCAGCGAGGATCAGGCCGACGTGGCGAGGCTGTACGTCGAGGGACTGCTGGCGGGCCAGATCGATCCGAACGACACCGGCGCCGACATAGACAACATCCGCGATGCCTATTTCGATGACGATCGGCACCACTTCTGGGTCGCGGAGCTGGACGGGCGGGTCATCGGCACGATCGGCGTGACCAGCGACGAGACCCACACCGCCGAGGTCCGTCGGCTGCGGGTGGAGCCGGGACACCAGCGGCGGGAGACGGATCCCTCGGTCCAGCTCCTCCAGACCGCGATCGAGCACTGCCGTCACCACGGATTCCTGAAGGTGCGGCTGGACACGCGGTTCGAGCGTCACGAGGCGTTGGGCTGCTTCGATCGGGCGGGGTTCGAGCACACCCGAAGCAAGACCCTGCACGGCAAGGAGCTGCTGGAGTTCTACCTGGACCTGTACCGCGACCCCCGCCAGGACGCGGATTCGGACTGATCGGGAGGGCGTAGAAGCGGGCATGATTTACCGTAAGTGTATTTATAGTAATGTCTTACGACATTATCCCCGGGCCGCCGACCGCCGGCGGGAGCGAAATGAAAATTTTGATCGAAGGCGATGAAAAGGGCTTGCATTGGAAGGGGTATCCCCGGTACACTGGTGGGTGTTCGAGGCGGAAGTGCCCGGGCCATGTAAGGCCTGCACGCATTCCGAGTGGGCTGGCAAGACGAGGAGTGTTCGATATGAATCGGATTTGGCTAATGGTGCTTTGTGGGGTGCTGGCTGTGCCGGCGACGACGTCGCTGGCGGATTCGGTCGGCAGCACCGTCACGTTCCTTCCTGGCGACTTCGACCAGGACGGCGACGTGGATGCCTTCGACCTGGGCCGCTGGCAGTCCGGGTTCGGGAAGCAGAACGCAAATGTCTCCGAAGGCGACGCTGACAGCGACGGCGACGTGGACGCGTTCGACCTCGGTGTCTGGCAGGCGAACTTCGGTAAGCCCCCGGCTTCGGGCGGCGTGCCGGGTGGCAACGCAGCCCCCATGCCCGCCGCGGCTTGGGCCGGGTTGGCGCTGCTCGCCGGACTCGGAATCACTCAGCGCAAGCGCTGAGACTCCCACGAGGCGGAAAATCACCAATCACGAAGGTGCTGGATCGCTCCAGCACCTTTTCCATGCGCGAACCGACCACGTCTTCGCATGGTCACGAGCCACCCTCGCCTCGATCATGACCCCACCGCTCCCCCGGCACCCACAACACCTTGACTCGCTCGCGGGGCGCTGACCCATGGCGATGGTCGCCGGTGTGGACGGCTGTCGCGGTGGCTGGGTGGCCGTAATCGTGGACTCGGCCACCCGTCAGGCGACCGCAAAAACGTTCGCCACGGCCAAGCCGCTATTCCGGGCGCTGCGCGCGTGCGCCATGGCTGTGATCGATATCCCCATCGGCCTGCCCGAGTCCGGGGCCCGCGCGTGCGATCAGGCCGCCCGCAAGATGCTCTCGCCGCACCGGCACACGAGCGTGTTTTCGGCACCGATTCGGCCGGTGCTGCACGCCGCGACGTACCGCCGCGCTTGCGCCATCAGACACCGCGTTGAAGGGCGGGCGATGTCGAAGCAGGCGTGGAACATCGTGCCACGGATCGTCGAGGTGGATCGGCTCTTGTCCCGAAACCGACAACGGCGCGTGGTCGAGGGACACCCGGAATTGAGCTTCGCGGGCATGAACGGCGGGTCCGCGTTGCGCCAGCCCAAGCGCACCGCCGGCGGGTCTGACGCCCGACGTGAGCTTCTACACGGTTTCCTGTCTCCCGCCGTCTGCGCGGGCCTGCTGGCGCAATGCGATCGACGCGTTGTCGCGGCGGATGATCTGTGGGATGCTGTGGCCTTGGCGTGGACGGCGTGGCGGATCGTGTCGGGCCGGGCCCGGCGCCTGCCCGAGCGGCCCGAGCGTGACGCACGCGGCCTGCGCATGGAGATGTGGTTCTGAGGCCGCAGAGAACGTGATCAGCGGGATCGGCCGTGAACGCAGACGGATACTTCGACGACGAGGGACCGGGCGAGCACGACGCCCACCTGCTGGATCGGCCGGGCGTGGAAGACAACGATTACGTGCCTTGCCCGAACTGCGGTGACGAGATCCTGGCGTACGCCGACCGCTGCCACCACTGCGGCACGGAGCTGGCGGGCGAGGCATGGACCGTCGAGCCGCGCCACACGCGGGCATGGTGGCTGGCCGTGGCGGTCGCGGCTCTGATGGCATTCGTGATCGTGTGGGTATTCTGATGACCGATTCGACTTCGCCAGACTCGGCGGTGCAGGACGATCTGACGGCGCGGCTGGACGCGCTGGTGCGCGAAGCGGGCGGCGATCCGGATCGCCTGTCCGGCAAGGTCGTGCGCGAGATGCTGCACACGGCGTTGAAGCTCTTCCGCGACGAGGCCGACGAGGGGGAGCTGAAGCTGCTCAGCCGCAGCCTCAAGGAGATGCGTTACGCGCTGAAGGTGTTTCGACCGTTCCGGGACGTGCGGAAGGTGTCGATGTTCGGCTCGGCGCGGACGGGCGAGGATCACCCGCACTACCGCGCCGCCCTGCGGTTCAGCCGACTCATGGCCGAGGCCGGCTGGATGGTCATCACCGGTGCCGGCGACGGGATCATGCGCGCGGGCCACGGCGGCGCGGGCCGCGAATCCTCGTTCGGCGTCGCCATCCGCCTGCCGTTCGAGACCACCGCCAACGACTTCATCGTCGGCGACCCCAAGCTCATCACCTTCCGCTACTTCTTTACCCGCAAGCTCATGTTCATGTGGCAGGCTCACGCGGTCGCCCTGTTTCCCGGCGGGTTCGGCACGCAGGACGAGGGCTTCGAGGCTCTGACGCTGATCCAGACCGGCAAGGCTCCGATCGTGCCCATCGTTCTGATCGACTCGCCCGGCGGCGAATACTGGAAATGGTGGGACCAGTACGTCCGACGTGACCTGCTCGAAGCCGGCTTCATCAGCCCCCACGACACCCACCTCTATTTCATCACCGACGACTGCGAGGCGGCCGTCCGCCACGTCCTGGCGTTCTACCGCAACTATCACTCCCAGCGGTTCGTCAACGATCGGCTCGTGCTGCGGATCCGTCACCCCCTCACGGACGAGCAGCTCGACACCCTGAACCGCGACTTCGCCGACCTGATCCAGGAGGGTCGGATCGAACAAGGCGGCCCCCTGCCGCAGGAGCACGGCGAGCTGCCGGACCTCACGCGGCTCATTTTCGTTTTCACTCGGCGGGATTACGCGCGGCTGCGCCTGATGATCGACACGATCAACGAGTTTGCCCCGCACGACGCCGCAACACCGACCGACCGCTGACGCTCGCCTACGCCCCGCCCGATCGCTCGCTCAGCAGGTGATGAAGCACGATGCCCGCGGCGACCGCGACGTTCAGCGAGTCGCTGCCGCGGCGCATGGGGATCGTCACTCGATCGTCGCACCGGGCCACGGCGTCGGCGTCCAGGCCGGTCGGCTCGGCGCCGAACAGCACCGCGACGCGCGGCGGCCTGCGATACGCGATCAACGGCGTCACCGCCTCATCCAGCACCGTCGCCACGCACCGGAAACCGTGCTCGCGTCGCAACGCGGTCAGGTCCCCCGCCACGTCGCGCGAGACGGCGATCGCCAGCGTGAACACGCCGCCCATCGAGACCCGCACCACCCGCCGGCTGTACACGTCCGCCCCCGCCTCGCCGACCAGCAGCCCGTCCGCCCCGAGCGCCGCCGCCGTCCGCACGATCAAGCCGAGATTTTCCTGGTTATGCAGGATCGGGCAGACGGCCAGCGTCGTCGCCGGCAGCAGCTCCGTCACCGACCGCGTCACGGGTCGCACGCCGCAGGCGAGCATCCCCAGGTGGAAGCGATACCCGACGATGTGCGACAGCATCGAACCCGGCACGACGTAGATCGGCGTTTCCGCACCGACGAGCGGTTGCACAGAGCTGACACGGTGTTCGGCCGTGAGCAGCGAATGCGTGGACAGGCCGGACGCGAGCAGCCGACGCACCAGGTGCTCACCCTCGCAGATGAACAGGCCGTGCTCACGGGCGACGTCCCGGTCCTTGAGGGCGCGGTACGGCGCCAGCCGGGGGTCGTCGAGATCGTCGAGACGAACCGGTGTCTGCGCCACGCGTTCAGGATAGGCCCGGCGAGGGAACCGTGTCAGTGCCCGGCGCCGACCTCGACCGGTTCACGACCCTCGAGCATCGCGGCCAGGCGTGCACGGCTCGCCGACGGGCGCTTGCCGTTGCGTGTCCCGTGGCCGTTGCCATTGCCGCTGGACCCGTCCGATCCGGTCGGTCCGCTGGCGTCGTCGTCCGAATCGGCATCGATCGGCGCCGCGGGTGGCTTGTCCGGCGGGGTCGTGCTACCGGTGGCGGCGTCACCATGCGCCGACGGTCGCGGCGAAGCGGCCGGCGTCGCGCCCGCTTCGTCCGCCGACTCACCCTCCAGCGCCTCGCGGGCGATCTTCCCATCCGCGCCGACCTGATCGAAGCGCACGGCCACGCGCTTCGACACGCCCCGCTCCTGCATCGTGATGCCGTACATCAGATCGCACGCCTGCATCGTCCGCTTGTGGTGCGTGATGATGATGAAGTGCGAGACGTCGAGGAAGCTCTGGACGACCTGGATGAAGCGTTCCACGTTGGCCTCGTCGAGGGCGGCGTCGACCTCGTCCAGCACGGCGTAGGGCGACGGCCGGGTCTTGAAGATCGCCAGCAGCATCGCCACGGCGGTCATCGTCTTCTCGCCGCCGGAGAGCTGACTGAGCCGGCAGGGCTCCTTGCCCGGAGGCTTGGCCATGATCTCGATGCCCGACTCGAGCACGTCCACGTGCCCGTCCTCGTCCGGCGTGAGGAACAGGTCCGCCTTGCCCCCACCGAACAGCCTGCGGAACATCCCGTTCTGGCCGGCGAAGTTCTCGCGGACCTTCTCGAACGTCGCCTCGAACCGCTTGCGCGAGTCGTCGTTGATCTGCCTGATCAGAGACTCGAGCTTGTCGCGTGCCGATTCGATATCGGCGACCTGATCGTGCAGGTCGTCGTGGCGCGACTCCAGCTCGTCCTGCTCGCGGATCGCGTCGAGGTTGACGGTGCCCAGCCGGGCGATGCGACCACGCAGATCGGCGATCTCGGCCTCGACCGCCTCCCAGTCGATCGCGAACGGATCGGCGGGCGGCGACGCCTCGTCGTCCGTGTCCGGTGCGGACTCGGGCGCCTGCTCGGCCGGCCCCTCGGCGGCTTCCTGAACGGGTTCATCAGCGGCTGCGGCCTGTGAGTCCTGCCCGCGCAGGGCAGCCTCATACGCCTCGTCGAGGTCGCTTTCCAGTTGCTCGCGGCAGCGCTGACGCACGCCGTCCGCCCGCACCTCCAACTCCCGCTGCCGCACGCGCTGGTCGTTCAGCGCCGCGTCGATCGACTCGATCCGCTGCCGCGCCGACTTCGCCGCGGACTGAGCCTCGGCGAGCTCGGCCGCGTGCTTCTCGATCTGCCGCTGCACCAGCTCACAGTGCGTGATCAGCTCCTGCAGCTCACCGTCGGCCGCGTCGGCGTCGGTCGCGGCCTGCTGCCGTGACTCGTCCAGCTCTTTCAGGCGCGACGTCTGATCGGCGATCTGCCGGTCCAGCACGCCACGCTGACGTTCGACGTCGGCCAGGGCGATCTCGATCTGCCGCCGCTCGCGCTCCAGCGACGCCGACTGCTCACTCACGCGACCCGCCGAGACGCGCTCGGCCGTCAACGCCTCGCGGGCCTCTTCCACGTCCGCGCTCAACGCTTTGACCCGTTGCTCCAGGTCCTGAACCCGCTGCTGCTTCTGGACCGAGTCCTCCTCCAGACGCGACGCTTCCTCGCGGTGCTCCCGGCGGCGAGCGTCGGCCTCGGCGAGCTGCTGGTGGATCTTCTCCGTCTCAGCCGACACCACCGGCTGCTCGCGCTCCAGCGCCTTGATCTGGCCCTCCAGCGACTCGAGCTTCGTCGTCAGCTCGATCACGATCGACCGCGCCTCGGCGACCGACTGCCGCAGCTCGTCGCACACCCCCTCGACGTGCGCCGCGTGGTCCGACAGCTCCGCGAGACGCTGCTGATCCGACTCGATCGTCTGGTCCAGCTCGGCGAGCTGGTCCTCGAGCGAGGCCAGCTCGCTGCGCCGGCTGATCAGGCCCAGGCCCGCGCCGGTGTGCAGCGGCCCGGCGAACACGCGGCCGTCGGCCTCGAGCAGCTCGCCCCGCTCGGTCACGAAACGCCAGCCGCTCGGCAGCGTCGCACGCAGCATCATCGCCGCGTCCAGGTCCCGCACCACCAGCGTCCGCCCCAGCAGCCGCCACACCACCGGGCCCAGCCACTGCGGATAACGGATCAGGTCCACCACGCCGCGAAGTTTCGTAAACCGCCCGGCCCCGACGTGGTGCAGCCGCCCGCCCAGGTCGCCCGGCAGCGGCGGCTGATCCAGCGCCACGAACGTCACCCGACCGCTGAGCGCCTCACGCGCCGTGCGGCCGCCCTCGTCCGAGCACACGTCGGCCAACCGATCCACGATCAATGCCTGCTGGTACTCGCCCAGCGCCGCCTCCACCAGCGCGGCGTGCTCCACGTCTGCCTCGATCAGGTCCGCCAGCAGCCCACGCACAAAACCGAACGTGCCGTGGCCCGGCTGCTCGCGATCCACGGACGCGTGCGCCAGCACCGCCTTGACCGCCTCGGTCAGCCCCTCCTGGCGGTCCTGCATCTCACGCAGCAGCGACCGCCGCGACTCCAGGGCCGATCGCTGCTCCTTGGCCTGCGCCAGCCGCTGCGACAGCTCTCGCTGCTCGGCATCGCACTCGGCCGCCAGACGCCGGTGGTGCTCGAGCTGCTCGGTCTCGGCCTCGATCAGGGACTCCGCCTCGGTGCGCTTCGCCGTCGCGCGGTCGCGCGCGGTGAGCATGCCGTCGAGCTGCTCGGCGATCTGCCCCGCGCGCTGGTCCAGCTTCTGCCGGGTGGTGACCAGGCTCTGCTCGAACGTGTCGATCGTGCGGATCTCGTTGTGGAGCTGGGCGGTGCGTCGCATGAGGCTGACGACGCCGGCCTTCTCGTCCTCGAGCGCGGCCCGCTCGCTGTTCAGCTCGTGCTGAAGCGACAGGTGCCGCTGCTGCGCTTCGGCGAGGCGCTGCTCGCACTGGGTTTTCTGCTCGCGCAGCCGGGCCAGCTCGCCGTCGTGGGCGTCGCGTTCGGAGGCGAGCGACTCCTGCCGCTGGGCCAGCTCGTCCAGACGCTTGCGCTCGCGCTCGACCTGCTGTTCAAGGTCGGCGATCGACCGCTCGGCGAACTCGGCGCGCTGGGCGGCCTGGTCCTTGCGAGCCTGGGCCTGGAGCCGCTGCTGCTCGAGCTGCTTGAGCCGCTGCTGGATCGCGTCGCGTTCGATCTCGGCGTCGTGCACGGCGGCCTCACGCTGCTGCAGGGCGCGGACGGCGTGCTGGCGGTCGGCCTCGGCCTGGCTGATCTGGCCGTTGACCGCGTCCAGCTCGCCTCGCAGCCGATGGAACTCGGCCAGCGCGTGCTGGAGTTGCAGCTCACGCAGCCTGGCGGTGTGCTCCTGGTAGGAACGGGCGCGGGCGGCCTGCATCTTGACGCTGCGCAGGCGCCGCTCGGTGTCTTCCAGCCGCTGGCGGACCAGCGCCAGGTTCTGCTCGGTGCGTTCGAGCTTGCGGACGGCCTCCTTCTTGCGGGCCTTGAAGCGGGAGATGCCGGCGGCTTCTTCGAAGATCTCGCGGCGCTCGACGGCGTTGGACTGCAGCAGCACGTCGACGCGGCCCTGCTCGATGACCGAGTAGGCGTCGGTGCCGATGCCGGTGTCCATGAACAGCTCGCGGACGTCACGGAGGCGGACACGCTGGTTGTTGATCAGGTACTCGCTGGTCCCGTCGCGGAAGAGCTGCCGGGTGACGTCGACGGTGTCGAGATCGACGGGCAGGAGGCGGGAGCCGTCGTCGCGTTTGGGGTTATCGAAGGTGAGGGTGACGCTGGCCATGCCCGAGGGTTTGCGGGTGGCCGAACCATTGAAGATCACGTCCATCATCGCCCCGCCGCGGAGGCTCTTGGCGGACTGTTCGCCGAGGACCCACTTGATGGCGTCGACGATGTTGGACTTGCCGCAGCCGTTGGGCCCGACGACGCCGACGATGGGGGCGTCGAAGCGGACCTCGGTCTTGTCAGCGAAGGATTTGAACCCGGCGAGGGTGAGCTTGGCCAGACGCATCCAGATCGACCTCCATGTCGAGAACTGTATTCGTTATCGGCCCGGCGGACGAGCGGGCTTCAGATTCGCCTGATGACCCGGCGTCCATGCCGGCGATCGGGTCACGGCCCGGTTCGCGGCCGCTCTCGCCGCGACCGTCACGGCAGGCCGGACTCCGGCCGCCGCCGGGCGGAGCCGTCCGGCATCGCATCCTCCGACTCGCTTCGCAGCGCGGTGTCCCGGCCGCTCACATCGTCCGTCAGGTCCGGTGAGGGTGGCGCCGTCTCGGGCCTCGTCGGCGTGGGAAGCTGCTCCTGACGCCCTTCGATCAACTCCATCAACGCGCTGCGGCGAACCTCCACCGGCGCCGGGATCACGCCCCGCTCGCAGAGGTGGTAGATCGCGTTGACCGTCTCGCCGTAGGACAGGTCGAAGCCGTCCTGAGGCTGCGACGCCGTCGGATGGTGCGCCAGCGCGAACGCCAGCGTCGCCACGGTCGGCGCGATCCGGAGCGTGCGCCCTTCGAGCCGGCCCGGACCCTGGTAAAACACGTTGAGATACCCGTCGTCCGCGTTCCCCTCGATCATCAGGTGGTTGTCCCACAGCCGCGCGAGCACGCGACCCTCGAACGGCAACTGCTCACTGAAGACCACCAGGCGCGGCGTGCCGTCGGGCGTGATGTAGATCAACGGTCGCTCGGCGGGCACGCGATCGATGTAGAACTTGGGCCCGTGCAGCTCGCCGACCGCCCAGCGATCGATCAGCGGATCGCCGTTCTCCGCCAGCGATTCGTACGCCGCGATCCGCACCGACCGATCCTCGTCATCCAGCAACCGCTTGAGCACACGCGTGCCGGTCGTGCTGTCGGGCAGATACACCAGCGCCTCGGCCGCCCGTCGCCTCAGCTCGGGGTCGTCCATCGACGCAATCTGGTCGAGGTACCGGCTCGCCCGCTCGTCCTCGAGCCATGCGCCCGCCTCCAGCGCCGCCAGACGCACCGTCATCGACTCGTCCTCGTACAACGGGCGCAACTGCGGCACGACCGTCCGCCCCAACGCCCGCCACGCCAGCACCACCTCGCCCTCGTGCTGCGGCGATCGTCGCAACTGATCGGCCAGGCGGACCGCCTGCTGGGCTTCGAAGTTCGGCCCGCGGTCCAGGTACGTGTGGCTGATCAGATCGATCAGCTCCTCCGGGCGGTTCGCGTACCGATCGGGGATGTTCAGGCGGATCAGCAGATCGGTCTGCGGCTCGGCGATCGGGCGCGGATCGGTCGTGCGGCCGAAGCGCTCGTTGATCCGATCACCGATCAGGCGGCTGCGCACCCAACTCGGCTGATTGAGCACCAGCTCGATGGGCCGGGCTTCGGTGGCCTTGCCCCCGCCGACGATGATACCGGTGGTCTCGTGCTCGTAGTCGGGCCGGTCGATCGCCATGTCGCGATCGGGGCTGATGTACATCGGGCCGTAGGCGGTGGCCAGCGGAAAGGTGAAGCGTCGCGCGGTGTTGGTCCCGCCGGGCGAGAGCTCGGCGGTCCAGAGCAGGCCGCCGGTGAGGCTGGTCGTCTCGGTCTGCGGCACGGCGCGGACCAGCACGTCGAACCGGGTGCCGCGGACGGCACCGGGCGGGATGAAGCCGTGCACGGTGACGACGGCGGTGTCGCGGTCCGCCAGAACCCGTTCGGGGCTGAGCGCCTGGGTGTTGAGCCGGGCGCTGCCCAGGCCGCGTTTACGCATCTCGTTGATCAGCCAGGAGCGCAGGAACGGCGGCACCTGGGAGGAGCCGGTCCCGCTGCCCTTGGGCAACACGACCAGGCCGTAGTTGCTCACGAGCATGGGCTCGGCCGAGTCGCGCCGCATGCGGACCAGCGAGCCGATGGTGCCGCGGAGGAAGGGCGGGCCGCTGAACGTGGGCGTGGGCGCCGAGGTCGGTGCCGGCTCGACCTTCTTCTCACACCCGAGCGGCACGAGCATGGCGATCGCGACGAACACGCCGGCGGCCGCCGTGCGGCGACGCCCCCTCGCGCGCGGCGGGCTGCCCCTCGGTCGACTCCGTGGCTCGTGATTTGCCATGCCGTTGGCCTCGATGCGCAGGGCCCTCCAGCCCGGGCGGGAAACCGGCATTGTCGGCCGAGACCGCCCACGGGTCAAATCACGGCGTGACCGATCAGTGGGACGCGGAGCCCCGTCGCTCGCGGTGCGCATCGGCTTTCGCCCGCCGCCGGATCCAGGCCCATCGCTTACACTGCCAAGATGCAGGACGACATAGACCGGGTGCTGATCTCGCGCGACGCGATCGCCCAGCGCGTCGGCGAGCTGGCCGCTCAGATCATCGCCGATTTCGAACGCGACGCCGATCCGCCCGAGATCACCCTCGTGCCGATCCTGACTGGGAGCATCATCTTCCTGGCCGACCTGATCCGGCGCCTGCCGGTTCGGATGCAGATCCGCGTGCTCTCGGTCAGCTCGTATCCGGGCCGGGCCACGCGGAGCCGCGGCCCGTCGGTCGAGGCCTCGCTGTCACGCATCCCCGAGACGCTCGACGGTCTTCACGTGCTGATCCTCGACGACATTCTCGACTCGGGCCAGACGCTGGCGCTGGTCCGGCGGATGCTGACCGCCCGCTCGCCGGCCGTGATCCGCACCTGCGTCCTGCTGCGCAAGCAACGGCCGGCCGCCATGGCCGTCCCGATCGACTACGTCGCCTTCGACATCCCCGATCAGTTCGTCGTCGGTTACGGGCTCGACTACAACGACTACTACCGCAACCTGCCCGACATCGTGACGCTGCGGCCGGAAGTTCTGGAGCGTTAGCCCACCGCGGTCGCCGCGACGGACGGGGCGTCGTTTCCGGCCGGCCGCGTCTGGCGGTACGATCCACGCGTGACCGCCACGCTCGAGAAGCACCTGGACGACCGCAAGACCCGGGCGCGAACGGACGATCCGCATCCCCGCGAACCCCTGCGCGCCGAGGGCGTGGCCCCCGAGCGTCCGGCCGACGAGCCCGTGACTCGCGCCGCCACCCTCCTGCCGCCCGAGCTGCTCCAGCCCAGCGAGATCATCGTCCTGCTGCTCAAGCCCAGCCCCTGGTTCATCCTGCTGGCGTCGCTGGCGTCCCTGGCCGCGATCGGCCTGGCCACCACCGCCGCTCTGGCCATCCAGCGATTTCAGCCGATCGGCCTGACCCGCGAGCAGATCATGCTCGCCGGCATCGGCCTGGCCGCGCTCCGCCTGTCCTGGCAGTTCCTCGAGTGGCTCTCGCGCGTCTACGTCCTGACCGATCAGCGGGTCATCCGCGTTCGCGGCGTCATCCGCATCAGCGTCTTCGAGGCACCGCTGCACCGCATCCAGCACACCAACCTCGACTTCTCCCTCCGCGAACGCCTCTTCTTCCTGGGCACCATCCTCTTCAGCACCGCCGGCACCGGTTTCCCCGAGGCCGCCTGGTCCATGGTCGCCAACCCGCTCGACGTCCACCAGACCGTCGTGCGCACCATCAACCGCTACCGTCGCTCATGACCGCGGCACGCTGCGTCGCACCCGCACCGACGCCGCGTGCCCGTCCAGCCCTTCCGCTTCGGCCATCGCCGCGATGTGCTCGATCGCCTGCTCGGGCATGCCCCCGCCATACGCCACCGTCCCCGTCCGCTTCAGGAACGTGTACACGCTGATCCCGCTGGTGAACCGCGCCGTCCGCCCCGTCGGCAAACAATGCGAAGGCCCGGCGTAGTAATCCCCCGCCGCCACCGGCGTCTGATCACCCAGAAACACCTCGCCCCCGTTTCGCAGCCGCCGCAGCATCGCTTCCGGCTCGCGCACCGCCAGGTTCACGTGCTCGGCCGCGAAACGGTCCGCCACCGTCACCGCCTCGTCCGCGTCCCGCACCAGCACCGCACACGACTCATCCCGCAGCGCCCGCTCGATCGCCTCCCGCCGCCCCCGCTCCGGGAGCTGCGCTTCCACCTGTCCCACGATCGCCTCCAGCACCGCACGCGACCACACCACCAGAAAGCACTTGCCCGGGTCGTGCTCGGCCTGGGCGATCAGGTCCGCGGCCACGCACGCCGGGCTCGCCGTCTCGTCCGCCACCGTCACGATCTCGCTGGGCCCGTAGAAGCCACCGTCCGTTCCCGTCACCCCTGCGACCTGCGCCTTGGCCAGTTGCACGTACACGTTGCCCGGCCCGGCGATCAGGTCCACCGGCTCGACCGTCTCCGTCCCGTACGCCAGGGCCGCGACCGCCTCGGCCCCGCCGATCCGGTACACCCGCTCGATCCCGAGACGCCGGCACGTCGCCAGCACGATCGGCGAGACGTCCTGCACCGGCTCATCCCCCCGACGCGTCCGCATCGGGTGCACCACGCTGATCCGCCCCGGCCCCACCCCCGCCACCAGCGCCGGCACCGCCAGCATCACCAGCGTCGAAAACAGCACCGCCGTGCCCCCCGGCACCACCAGCCCCACCCGCTCCACCGGCGTAAACCGCAGCCCCAGCTCCGCGCCGCCCAACCGGATCGGCTCCGGGTCGCACGGCAGGATGTGACGCTGATACGCCTCGACCTGACCGATCGCCGCCTCGATCGCCTCCATCAGCGTCCCATCGACCCGCTCACACGCGCCGGCGATCTCGTCCGGCGAAACACGGATGCGATCCGCCGTGAACGACGGGTCCGTAAACCGCGCCACGCACCGTGCCACCGCCTCGTCGCCGTGCTCGCGCACGTCCGCGAGGATCTGCGCCACCGTGCGTGCCGCCTCGCTGTCGTGTGACGCCGTCGCCCCCAGACGGGCCAGGCAGCCTTCGAGCCCCTCGCGCCCGTCGGCCGTCGCCAGGTCGTAGATCGGCAGCAGATCGGATCGGGTCGTGTTCATCGTGCCTCGCGTCTGACGCCCGAAGCCGAGCCCTGACCCCGGGCGAAGAGCCGGATTTGATCGCTCTTTGAGTCACAGCAACCGGTCTGCCTCGGACTCGACTCACTGGGTTCACCTGTCACAAGTTCGATCATAGGCGGTCTCACCGTCACGTCGCCTCCGTTCGTCGCACGAACAGCCCGCCCTGCCGACGGATCGTCCCGCGGATCTCCAGCATCGTCAGCTCGGCACGCACCTGCGGCACCGGAAGCTCGGTCCACGCGGCGATCTCGTCCAGCGTCCGCGGCTCCGACGCCGCCTCGGCGATCCGCCGCTGCGCGTCGCTGAGCGTCGCCGCCAACGCCGTCTGCGACTCGGCATCACGACCACTCCCAGCCCCGTCGCCCGCCGTCGTGCTCACCCGGGCCTTGAGCACCGTCCCCGCCTCGCCCAGCGCGTCCAGCACGTCCGCCAGGTTCGTCACCAGCGTCGCCCAGCCCTCGCGGATCATCTTGTGGCATCCCGCCGACGCCTGCGAGTCCACCCGCCCCGGCAGGGCCATCAGCTCCCGGCCGTGCTCCTCCACGCACAGCCGCGCCGTGATCAACGCCCCGCTTCGCGACGCCGCCTCGACCACCAGCACGCCCAGCGCCAGGCCCGAGATGATCCGGTTCCGTCGCGGGAAGTTCTCGGCCATGGGCGGGGTGGTCATCGGCAGCTCGCTGAGCACCGCGCCGTGGTCGCCGCCGTCCGAGGCGATCTGATCGAACAACTCGGCGTGGCGTGGCGGGTAAGGCCGGGCCAGACCCGCACCGAGCACCGCGATCGTTCGCCCGCCGACGCGCATCGCCGCGCGATGGGCCGCGCCATCGACGCCGTACGCCCCGCCGCTGACGATCGCCAGGCCGGCCTGGGCCGCCGCGGCGGCGAAGCGGTCCGCCTGCTCGCGGCCGTAGTGCGTGCACCGCCGCGACCCGACGATCGCCAGCGCCACCGCGTCCTCGGGTTCGAGCCGGCCCCGCATCCACAGCAGCGGCGGCGGGTCGGGGATGTGCCGCAGCAGATGCGGATAGTCATTGTCGTCCGGGTGCAGCAGCCGCACGCCGAGCCGCTCGATCTGCTCGCGCTCGGCGGCGACGCGCCCCTCCCGGCACACCGCGTCGAGCTGCCGGCGGATCGAATCGGCCCGTCCGCGGCCGATGCCGTCGACCTCCGCGAGCCGCGCGCCGCTGACGCCCAGCACCGTCTCGGCCGAGCCGAAGTGCTCGAGGCAGCGGCGTGTCAGGGTCGGGCCAAGCCCCGGGGTCAAGGCCAGGGCGAGCAGCGCGTCTTCTTCCGCGCGGTTCATCCGATCAAGTGTACCGGGCGCGGTGTCGTTCGCCCGCCGGCCTCACGACGCCGTCACCCCCGACGCCGCGGCCGTTCAGCTCGTCAGCCGCAGCGGTGAGGCGTCCGTGCCGGTCATCGCGCCGTCGCGCTCGACCGGCTCGGACCGCGACGGACTCGGCGACTCCGACGACACGCCGCCCGACCCGGCATGCTTGGTCGGCCCCGACGACGCCGACTCCCGCCGCCGCGCTTGCACCCACTGGCGGATCGCCCGACGCCGCCCCGGCCACGCCGTCCCCGATCGCTCGGCCAGAAACGCCTCGTACAACCCGTCCAGCACCTGACCCAACGTCACGATCCGTTCCAGACGCGCCTCGGTCAGCTCCCGCGGCGACTCGGCCTGATCGATCTCCGGCAGCCGCGCCCCCGTCACCGCCAGCGTCTCACCCGCCAGCGTCAGCTCCCACGGCTGCTCCC
>CAYSIX010000082.1:0-15724 GCA_964431205.1 uncultured Phycisphaeraceae bacterium | reverse complement strand
AGCACGATCGGCGCATACGCTCCGATGTGCCCCGACCCGTACAGCACGCGGATCCACCCGTCGGCCAGGCCCCGCGCCGCGACGCCCACCGCCATGATCCGCACGAGCGTGGTCATCAGCGGCAGCGTGGCCCGCGGGTCCTCCAGCCGTGCGCCGACCCAGACCTCGAGCACCGGCCGGGCGAGCAGGCACAGCGCGATCATGGCGGGAAACGTGACCAGCGCGTGCAGGCGGGTCGAGTAGGTCAGGAATCGTCGCAGGCGCACGCCTTCGTCGCCGGCGGCGCTCAGCCGCGCCGCGACCGCGTCGGACCCGCCCGTGATGCCCATGACCGCCTGACGCACGTAGCTGGCCAGTTGAAACGCCAGCCCGAAGATCAGGTTGCCGATCACGCCGAAGGCCAGGTTCATGATCACGCCCGAGATGCGCTCGTGCAGGCGCATGGCCGTGGCGGTCACGAGGTTCCAGCCCGTGGTCCCGAGGATCGATCGGATCGCGGCGCGGTGGACCCGGCCGGGCGAGGGCAGCAACCGACGGTCGCTGGTGAGCACGATGAACGAGGTCACGACGACGACGGTCGCCTGGAGCACGCTGGTCAGGAGCCCGAAGGCGATCAGGGTCTCGGCCGGCCCGCCGGGCCGCCACAGCATCGTCACGATCAGCAGGCTGGTCAGCACCATCGCGCGGTGCGCCGCCAGGTGCACGTTGTGCCCGATCATCTGCTCGCGCACGGTCAGCATGTTCACCGCCGGGGCGAGGCTGACCTCGATCAGCACCTGGCCGGCCTTGAACAGGACGAACCACTGCGCGGCGACGAGCAGCTCGTCGGGCACGTTCAACCACGGCAGAATCAGGATCAGCAGCCCGAACAGCAGCGCCGAGAGGATCGCGGCCAGCAGGCATACGAGCACCGCCGAGCTGAACACCTCGCGCATCGTGCGGTCGCTGCCGCTGTGGTAGGCCGCGCCCAGCTCGCGGACCATCGCCTCGCGGGCGATCTCCTGGACCATCATCGCCAGGCCGATCGACGAGCCCAGCAGCGCGACCAGCCCCGTGCCCGCGTCGCCGACGGCGCGCAGCAGCAGCCGGACCACGATCAGCCCCAGGATCAGGACGAACAGCAGCCGGGCGAAGTTGCTCGCGATCCGAATGGTGCTGCGCCCGAGCTCGCCTCTCATCCGGCCGCTCCGACCCGTTCGACGCTCGACGACGAATCCGACTCCAGCAGCTCGGGCGGCACGGTGTAGCCGTGACGACGCATCTCCTGCTCCAGCAGGGGCAGGCACGCACGCAGGACGTCGGGGTCCATGCGACGCCACTTCTGCTGGCGGTTCGGGTCCACCGTCGCCTCGATGTGCCGCGCCAGCGAGTCGGGCAGGTCCAGGTCGAAGTGAGCGCAGATGCGACCAAACTCGTTTACCGGATCGCGCACAAAGTCATCGTATCGCATGCGCAGGAACCGCGCGGGGTCGACCTCGGCCAGGTCCCGCTCGGCCTGCCGCGAGCACATCGCCCACTGCTTGGCCACCACCTGCTCGACCGAGAGCCGGCCCAGGTCTTCGTAGATCCCCGGGTATCGCACGCCCCAGACCGAGACGTACTTCTGCTTGAGCACCCGCTTGCGGAAGTGGTCGGTGAACACGCGGCCGACGTAGTGCGGCAACTGCGTCTTGGGCACCTCGCGGAAGCGGTCCCACGCCCGGCGGAGCGTGATCGCCTTCTGCCACTTCAGCTCCGAGGAGCTGATGTACGACAGCGGGTGGCGGACCAGGTAGAGAAACTTCGCCTCCGGGAAGATCGCGCGAACGTAGGGGATCCGCATGAGGTTCGAGGGCGTCTTCTCCATGACCCGCCGGTTGCCGTGGCGGCGCTGGTGCTTGAGGAATCGGCCGCGGATGTAGCGGACGACGCGGGGCGAAGCGTCCGAGGCGTCGAAGCGGTCGTGGGGCCGGCCCGGATCGGCGTACATCCAGACGGTCCGCGGCTCGTACCAGGCGACGACGTCGGGGTGCTGGTTGAACAGCCCGTGCATCATGGACGTGCCGGAGCGGACGTTGCCCAGCAGGATGATCGGGGGCTTGAGCGGCTCGGGCATGGCGGGTCTCGTTGCGAAGACTCAACCGGTCGCCGAGGGCGCGGAGGTCGGCGGCGGGATCCAAGGGATTTCGTGGGCCGACGTGGCCATGCCGAAGTTCCTGGCCACCCAGCCCACGATCAGCACCGTGATCCACGTGCCGGCGAACAGCAGGACGTAGGTGGCGGCGAAGCTGCCGGTTTCGCCCCGCGGCAAGGCCAGGATGTGTCCAAGCCCGCTACCGACGGCGCAGACCGCGAGGATGTTGTGCGGGTTCTGAATCACGAGCTGATCGAAGAACCGGCAGAAGAGCCCCATCCAGAGCGCATAGACGAACAGCGCATACCATCCCCCTTCACAGGCGGCGCTGCCCACCACGCCGGGCCCGACGCTGAACTGATCGAGCGGGACGCCCCGCTGGGTCGCCAGGCGCGCAAAGTCCTGGGCCATCACCGTCGGCTTGTCGGGCCAAATCGATCGCGGGATCGGGTAGATGAAGAAATACTTGAACGTGTGAAGGTGCCGGTAGTCGAAACGCTCGGGGAACTTCTCGATCAGCCAGAACGACACGGCGCCGCAGTCGGCCCCGCGGAACATGCCGAGCGTGCCCCCGGTGACGTTCGCCTGGCTAAGCTGCTTGATGTGTTCGACGGGCGTGCGCTCACGGACGGCGTAGCGGGTGGTGCTGTAGGCGCCCAGGAACAGGAGGGGCAGGATCGCCAGGGCTACGAGCTTGAGCGACAACCGCGGGAAAGACTGGCCCCGCCAATTGAAGTAATAGATCGCCCAGAGCAAGGCAAGAAACACGCCGATGATCGGTCGGCGGCTCTTACTCCACATCAGTGTGATCCCGACGTCGGCCAGCAGCACGGCAATCATTAGAACGAACATCGCCGGGTTCAGCTTGCGCCGCATCATGGCAACACCGGCGAGGCCCATCGCCACCGCGGCGGTGCCCTCCCCGATGCGCGACGCCAACTCGTACACGACCGGGATGAGAAACCCGAACTTCCACAGACCCGCGATCGCCACCACCACGACCGCCAGCACCGCGATGCTCACGTCTCCTTGAACCACCGCCGGCCGTGGCATCTTCGTCGCCAGCCGCTGCATGCCCCATCCCCGCGAATACACGAACAGATACGCGATCAGGAAGACGGTCGCCATCAGCGCAAACTGCGCTCCGGCCCGCACCGGCGCGTGGATCGACACCCCCGCCGGCGCCGACAGCGTGATCAGGAAAAACACCGGGCTGATGATCTGAAAAATGATGAACCCGACTAGGAAGAAGTTCCTCACCGACAGCAGGTCCACCCGCCCGCGCCGATAGTCCCGGATCATCAGGATCACCAATGCCGTCCCGAGCGAAATCAGATAGCCCACGAGCAGCGCTCTCATCGCCGTGACCTTTCGTCAGGGCATCGCCCGCGCATCCCGTCGCCGTCAATCATCTGCCTCGTACACAAGACGGTGCTGTCCATTCGCTTAGTGGATCGGCGCGATGATCATATTCCTTGATCGGCCCCATCGACGCGGTGGCGTGCAAGACGGCGATTATAGCGACACCGGACGGCATGCCCGGTGCTCACCGGCTCCTACGCCATCCGGGCCCGAGCGGTTCTCCGACCCCGATAACCCGTGCGGATCGACGATGCGGTCAAATTGCTCGCCGTCACGAGCGACAGATCGTTTGCTCTGAGCCGGGAGGACGCGGATCCTCCCACGGCGAGATCAGTCGAATCAGTCGAACAGACCCAGCGACCGCGTGCGGACCGCCTCGGCCAAGTCATCGAGCGTCCAGCCGAAGTCCTCCAGCGACCGGACCGGGCCCGCGATGGCGTGTGGCAGCGTGGAGAGGGCATCGACGAAAGTGGGGAACGCCCACTTGCTCTTGGGAACGCCCTTGGGCCTCTGCATGAGGACGATCACCTCGTCTTCGAGCTTGTCCAGGTCCGGAACCCATTTCAGATTCGGGATGTTGAAGAAGTGCTCGCTCTCGATGATGAACGGGAACTCCCACCAGTGCGGCAAGCCGTTGGCCGGCATCCCCTCGACGTAGACCCGCACGCCGTGCTCGTCACGCAGCTTCTTGGCCAGGTCCAGTGTCGGATCGTCCCTTTTCGCGCTGGAAGCTGCATCCAGCGCGATGCTCATGCCCGCGTCGATGGCCGGCTGAAGGCTCTTGAACGCCCGATCCCACCAGGCGTCCATCTCGCCGTTGGCCTGCATTTCCTTGAAGTCGTCATCAAGCCGCGGCGACCCGAAATAACCGATGACCTCGACCGGCTCGCCGAACCGCTCGCCGGAGGTGACCGCCTTCCAGGCCTCGACAAAGTCGCGATCGAGCCAGTCCAGGCCCATCTCCAGCGCCTCCAGACGCTGATCGAGCTGCATCTGCTCATCGGGGAGGGTGCCGAAGGGATTGTGCAACACGATCCGCCGAAGGCCGAATTCGTACTGAGGCTCCACAAACCGATTGATGAAACCCTTCCAGCCTTCCTCCTTGATCTTGAACCGCGGGGCGATACGGCGCTCTTCCAGGTTGCCCGCGACCGACGCGCCAATCGTCATCCACGCGACCAGCCGTTTGACCATCTTCTCTTTGAATCGCTCGGGGGAGTCCGAGTCGGAGGGTGCATCGTCCTCAGCGTTCGCCTTGCTTACGGGGGTGCCGCCAACCAGTCGCGGTGGGTCGGCGCTGGTCCCGTCAGACCCGCCGGCGGGGGCTGTAGCGTCGGAGGCAGCCGAGTCGGCCTCAGCACCGGAGGTGTTCCCACCCGAACCACCACCGGCACCTCCGCCACCCGAACCGCCACCGCCACCCGAGCCGGTGCTGATGCTGGATCCGCCGCCACCTCCGCCGCCGGTGTTGGACGCGAAGACCTGGCCGCCGCCGCCGTTTCCGTTGCTGCTGCCGCTGCCGGGCAGGATGGGCGATGGGGCGGGCTTGGGGCCGCTGACACGGCTGTCGGAGCCGGCCGAGGCGAAGCTGGGCTGGTTCTCGTCGGTCACGGTCGTGTCGGTCGTCCCGCCCGTTGTGGTTGTGGAGGTCGAGGCGGTCGTGGAGCCGCCGTTGCCGCCGACGGTTCCGGCGGGCTGATCCCCGATCGAAGAGGCGGCGCCGGTCTGCGGTGTGGCCAGGCGTGCGGCGGCAGCGTCGGGCGTCTGACGTGCGTCGGACGAGGGGCGGGCGTACTCGGGGCCCGTCGGCGAGTCGAACGGATCGTCTCGCGAGAGCACGTCGGCCTCGACCTCATCGACGGGGGTCGCCAGGGTCCAGTCCTCGGCGTCGACGTCCTCGGGCCTGAGGCTCTCGCCGGCCGAGCCCTGCTCGACCATCGACTCCCACCACGGGCGTGTCAGCACCGCGCCGGCGGCGGCCAGGGAGACCGTCAGGGCCAGGATCGCGATCTTGCTGGGACCATACATTGTTCGACTCCCATCTTCTTCAGGGTCCCCGGGCTTGCCCGGCTCCGCCAGGCGGCAGATCAGGCATACCTTCGCCAAGTCAACGATTCATCGAACCGGCCGTCCAGCGATTCTCGTGGGATTTCGCCGCGATTCGCGGCTCGGCGAAGCGTCGCGATCATCATAGGCCGCCCATCCCGCCCCCCGGCAAGCGCGACGAAGCGCCTTTTGCTCGACCGTCTCGGCCCGGCGCCGGGCGGCGACCGCACGTAAGATGTGGGCATGCTCGTGATCACCGGCGCCAACGGCTTTATCGGAGCGAACCTGCTGGAGGCGGTGGCGCGCGGCCGGGGGCTGCCCGCGGTGGCCGTGGACGACCTGCCATCCCTGCGCGACCGGGCGCAGCCGCAGCCGACCGCGCCGGCCGAGGCCCGTTATCCGGACACCGCCGCCCACGACACCGCCTGGCTGGACAAGGACCGGCTGCGGGCCTGGCTCGACGACGCCGGGGACGCGGTCGCCGGTGTCCTGCACCTGGGCGCCTGCTCGGACACCACCGTCACCGACCGCGACTACGTCATGGCCACGAACGACGCGTACACCCGCTCGCTGTGGCGGTGGGCGACGCGGCACGACCGGCCGCTCGTGTACGCCTCCAGCGCGGCGACGTACGGCGACGGGTCGGCGGGCTTCGACGACGAGGCCGACCCGCACCGCTATCGACCCATGAACCTCTACGGCGAGTCCAAGCACCGCTTCGACCTCTGGGCGCTGGAGCGGGCGGCGGCGGGCGAGGCCCCGCCTCGCTGGGCCGGGCTGAAGTACTTCAACGTGTACGGCCCGCGTGAGTCGCACAAGGGCCGTATGGCGTCGATGGCGTATCACTGGTTCGGGCAGGTGGCGGCGACGGGCGAGGCGCGGCTATTCCGCTCGTACCGGCAGGGTGTCGAGGACGGGGCACAGCAGCGAGACTTCATCTATGTCGCCGACGCCGTCGCCGCGCTGCTGCACCTGTTCGACGCGCCGGTGTCGGAGTCGGCGCCAAACGGGCTGTACAACGTGGGCACGGGTCGGCCGCGGACGTTCGCCGACCTGGCGCGGGCGGTGTTCGCCGCGATGGGGCGTGAGCCGCGGCTCGTGTACATCGAAATGCCCGAGGACCTGCGCGGGCAGTATCAGTATTACACGTGCGCGACGACGGCGAAGCTGCGTCGCGCGGGGTTCACCCGGCCGTTCACGACGCTGGAGGACGGCGTGCGGCGATACGTTCAGTACCTCGAGCAAGCGGAGGCGGTGCATGGCCGCGCCGACTGAGACGAGCGGGGGCACGACGGCGGCGAGCCTGCGCGAGGCGGCGGCGATGTTCGCCCTCGCCGCGGAGGACGCGGCGCTGCGGGCGGCGATCGACCGCGTCGCCGATCTGACGACCGAGTCGCTGCGGCGCGGCGGGCGGCTGTTTCTGTGCGGCAACGGGGGCAGCGCCGCCGAGGCGACGCACCTGGCCGGCGAGCTGATCGGCCCGTTCTACGACCGCCAGCGCCCCGCCTACGCCGCCATTCCCCTCGGGTTCGACCCCGGCTCGCTGACCGCGTCGGCCAACGACTTCGGCTACGATCACGCCCTGGCCCGGCAGCTCGAGGGCCTCGGCCGACCCGGTGACGTGCTCTGGGCCCTGAGCACCAGCGGCCGGTCGGCCAACATCCTCGCCGTCCTCCGCCGGGCCCGAGAGCTGAGCATCGCCTCGGTCCTGCTGACCAACGACGACGGCGGCCCCGCACGCGACCTGGTCGACCATCTTTTGCTGACCCCGCCCGGGCCCACGCCTCGCGTCCAGGAGGTTCACCTGCTGATCGGTCACTGCCTGTGCGAGCGCATCGAGGCCGCCCTCGGCCGCCCCCAGCCGTGACCGGGCACGCACGCCCCACCTGGGCTTGGCCGACCCAGTTTGCGCGTCTCGTGCACCGTGCGTTTGCCGCCCTCGCCTCGCTGCCCGTCCCGACCCGCCACTTGACCCCCCTTTCGCCACAGCACTACGATCAGTCAGCTACCGTGTTCCGGTCGGTCGGATTTCCTTGGAGGCGTCCGTAGGCGCTTCCGGGCGGGCGGAGACGCGGCCCAGCCGGAGGTCTCTTCATGCGTTCCTACCCCAGCTTCCGCGGCTTCACCCTCATCGAAATTCTCGTGGTCATCGGCATCATCGGCGTGCTGATCGGCCTGCTCATCCCCGCTCTCGGCGCCGCCCAACGCCAGGCCCGACGCATGCAGAGCGGCAACCAGGCCCGCAACATCCACCAGGCCATGCTCCGCTTCGCCGACGGCAACGGCCAGTTCTTCCCCGGCGTCAACGACAAGGGCGTCTTCGTCACCAAGCAGACGGACTCCACGATCGACTCCACCGGCCCCAACCCGATCGGCGCCACCGTCCAGGGCCGCTACGAGCTGCTGCTCGACGGCGAGTTCCTCACCCCCGAGACGCTCATCTCCCCCCTCGACGAGAACAAGATTGAGTGGGGCGTCAATCCCAACGACGAGGACGAGGGCATCGAACCGGAAAACATCTCGTTTGCGATGCTGGAGCTCGGCGTCCGGTCCAGCGGCGGCGCCTCCGAGCTCGAACGCGAGCCCCGCAGCGAAGAGTGGCGCTCGACCGGCAACGCCCGGGCGCTCGTTCTGAGCGACCGCAACACCGGCTCCAACGACACCGGCAACGTCAGCAGCATCCACACCACCATTGACAGCGGGGACTGGGAAGGCTCCGTGCAGTGGAACGACGGCCACGTCACCTGGGAGCAGACCCACCTGCTCGAGGTCAAGTACGGCAGCGGCGAGTTGCTGACCGGCGACGACGCCGACAACATCTTCGATGACGACAGCACGCAGGGCTCCAAGCGCCAGGGCGCGGACATGATCGAGTTCGACCTGGAAGACTGAGCCCGACGGGCCGCGACCGCTGCGGGGTCAGTCCAGCGGGTTGATCACCAGGCCGGTGGCGACCTTGGGATAGAAGAACGTGCTCTTGGGGGGCATGACCTCGCCGGCGTGCGAGACGTCGATCACCGCGTCAAGCGGTGTCGACTGTACGACTACGCCGAGCGAGGCGTTCGGGTCGGCCCGGCTCAGGTCCGCGACCTCGGCGGTCTCGGGCGTGTAGCGGCAACGCACGCGCTCACCGCCGAACTCCGGGCGAATCAGACGATCGATCAGCAGCTCGTGCAGGACGGCGACGTCGAGGCGGCGCCAGACCTCGGCCTTGTCGGGCAGCGCGTCTTTGAGCGGGTCGGCCGAGCGGGTGGTGAGCACAAACCCGCGGTCGGTCTGCGGGTCGTAGAGGCCCATCGCGTGGTGGTCGGTCTCGGGCAGGCCGGCGGCGAGGCGGTCCAGGTCGGTGCCGGTGTACTCGGTCGCCCGCAGGACGAACTGGTCGTGGGTGGCCACCTGGGCGGCCAGGCGTTCCATCGTGAAGCCCTGCATATTGCTGATCACGCGGTGGGTGGGCAGGACGATCATGCCCGGGTCCTCGGCGGCGACGAGGACGAACAGGCATCGGGCGGCGCCGGGCAGCCTGGGATGGACGCGGTGGAACTCCAGAGCCGTGGTGTAGCGGTGGTGGCCGTCGGCGATGAACACGTCGGTGCCGAGGAAATACCCGTGGAGGGCGGAGATGGTCGTCTCGTCGGCGACGCGCCAGCAGCGGTGCTCGACGCCGTCGTGCTCGGTGACGCCGTGGAAGTCGGGCTTGCGTTCGAAGGTGGGGGCGAGGCGATCGGCGACGTGGCCGGCGGGATCGCGGAACGTGCCGAAGATGGGCGAGAGCTGGGCGCGGGTCGCCTGCATGAGCTTGAAGCGGTCGTCGAGCCCGCCCTGGATGGTGTGCTCGTGGCGGAAGACGCCGCCGCCGGGGCGGTTGAACGGTTCGAGCTCGACGGCGGCGAAGAGGCCGCGGCGGGCGAACCGCTGGCCGCGGTGCTCGTACTTCTGCTCGTAGGCGAACAGGGCGGGCTGGTCGTGGCGGCGGAGCGTGCCGTCGTCGAGCCAGCGGCGCAATAGGTTGCCGGCTTCGGCGTAGGCGGAATCGGGCCCGACGGTCTTGGGCGGGGTCACCGGCAGGTCGACCGCGACGACGTTGTGCTCATCGCGGCCCAGCAGCGCACGCTTGGGCTGCTCGTCCAGCACGTCGTACGGCGGGGCGATGCGGGTAGAAACGTCGCCTTCGGGCGTCGCGTAACGGATCGCGTGAAAAGGATGAATTCGCGGCATGTCGGTTGCAAGTTGAAATTTCTGAGGCTCGGCGGCGCCTATACCTATATGGACGCCGCGTCCGCAAGCATAGCGGCATCGCGGATCGATGCCGAGTGCGGCCCGGTCACGATGCCCCAGCCGCCCACGAAGCGAGACTGCCCGACGGGCCCCGACGAACGAACACAGAAAGCGAGAATCGAATCATGGTCGCCCGCAGTAACCCACCCAGACCGCGTGAACCCCATCGTGCCGGGATGGTGCTGGCCAGGCTACGCCGTCGCCAGCTCGACCTGGCGATCGCCGGTCGGATCCTCGATTCGGCACGGTACGCCGCCCGCGCGGCGCGGATCCGGCGGATGGTGGGACTTGCGCCCGCCAGAACGGCCGGCTGACGCGGCGATCCTCAGAACCGCCCCGGCGCGGTCGCGGCCTCGCCACCCGGCTAAACCAAGAACCCGCCACGCCATGGGGTTTACCACCATTGACCGTGAGGCCGAACCGGGATAACCTGATTCTGCCGAACGGGGCCGAAATCGGATGACGCTGCGCCCGCAGCGTTCGCCTGACGTGGAACCGAGTCGATTCCCCTCCGACGCCGTCTCAGCCCCGTGTCACAGGACGTTCGGCCGCCAGGGGAGAAGCGAGAACCGAAGACGGACTGACCGCGGTCGGTCCCCAGCTACTGTCCGTCCCGAACGGACTTGGGAGGTGTTCCATGGCATGGATCCACTCTCTGCAGGACGTGGCGTCTGACCTGTTTGAGCGGGAGTTGGCCGGCGAGTCGGACGAGGAGGCGAGCCAACGCGCCGCGACGATCAACGCCACCCCGCCGCACTACCTGATCGCCTGGGTGCTGCCGGAGCTGCTGGAGCTGCTCAGCGAGCAGCACGACCAGCCGGCGGAGCGTCTGCGATCGATGATCCGGCGGCTGATCCTCGAGCGCGGGTTCCCCGACGCCGGCGGCGACTGGCTGCCCGACGACAGCAACTACGATCAGGTCGAGGCGTACGTCGATATGATCGTCCGCGTGCTGGAGCACGTTCGTCGCCGAGCGCTGCGTCGCGGCCAGTGGTCCGACGCGCCGGTGACGCCGCTGATGTGCGGTTGAGCGGCTCGCTCTCAGCCGTCACGGCCGGGTATCGTGCGAGCGCGGGCGCGTGATCGACGTTCACGAAAGGGGGCAGGCGATCCGTCAAGCTGAATCGAACGAACCGGTCGTGATGCCGTTCCCGTCCTGGCGGGACCTGTATCTGGTGATCGCGGGCGTGTTGCTGGGGCTGCTGATGGGGCCGGCCGTCCTTGGCCGGGTCGCCCCCGGGGCGTACGACGCGATGTGGACCGGACCGACGGCCCGGAACCTCGCTCGAACGCTGCAGGAGAGCGACGCGGCGGTGTCGCAGGAGCTTGAGCGGATGCGCGGCACCGGCGTGACCGAGGCGGCGATCGAAGAGCATCGCACCGAGCGGCGCCGTGACTTGGCGCCGCTGCACCGCGCTGTGGAGCAGGCCCGCGATCAGCGTGCCGCGGGGCTGAGCCTGGCCGTCTGGCTCGTGCTCGCGCTGGTCATGGTCGCCGAGACGCTCCAGTCGCCGCAGCCGCGAAGCGATCGGGCGGTCGCCGTCCGACCCGCCGCCGGCAGGCTGATCACGATCCGCTACGCATTGCTGGCGCTTTGGCTGGCGATCCTGCTGGCCCGACCGACGCTCTTCGAGCCGCTGCGCCAGCCGGGCATGGTCGTGCTGATCGTGCTGATGATCGTGGTCGCGCTCGTAGCGGGGTTCGTCCCGCTGGGCCCGCGCCGGTCGTCGCCCGGCCCCGACGCCGAAGCACACTGAGGCAACGCCCGGCTATTCGCCCGCCGCCGATTTGCCGTTGCCCCGCGGCAGCCGGCGCAACGCCGTCGACGCCAGACCCGGCATCGCCGTGGCCAGCGCCACGCCCCATCGCACCGCCGGCAGCGGCCAGACCTCCGCCCGCGGCCGACGCAATGCGGCGACCACCTTCCTCGCCACGTGCTCGGCGCTCTGGGTCAGCAGACCCGGCGTCTGATCGGCCACGTCCGGCGGCTCGGCCGGCCCGCCGTCGGGGGCGTCCGACAGCCCGGCCTTGACCTTGAAAAAGTCCGTCCGCGTCTTCGACGGATGAATCGTGGTCACGGCCATTCCCTCGTCCGCCAGTTCGGCACGCAGCGCCTGGCCGATCACGTCCTGGGCCGCCTTCGTCGCCGCGTACGCCCCGTGCAGCGGCGGGCCGATCTCACTGACCACCGACGAGCAGATCAGCACGTGCCTCAACCCGTCGGGCGTCTGGCGCAGCCGCGGGATCGCCGCGCGCAGCGTCCGCAACGTGCCGTAGAAGTTCGTCTCGAAGATCGCGCGCATCTGCTCGTCGCTCGTGTCCAGCACGCGCAGGCTCAGCCCGTAGCCCGCGTTGGCGAACACCGCGTCCAGCCGGCCGAACGTCTCCCACACCCGCTCGATGAAACGGGCCACGTCCTCGTCGCGATCCACGTCGCAGGCGATCGGCTCGGCGCGGCCGCCGAGCTTGCGGATCGCCTCAGCGACCAGCTCCAGCTTCTCGACCCGCCGGGCCCCGATCGTCACCGCCATGCCGGCCTTGGCGCACTCGATCGCCGTCGCCGCCCCGATGCCGGAGCTGCCGCCGGTGATCGCGATGACCTTGCCTTCCAGCCGCCTTGCCATCGTCGAAAGTGTACCGGCCGACGCCGACCCTCGCGGTATACTCCCTCCGATGCCCGCCGCCACGCTCAGCGACGCCCGCCTGATCGAACGCATCCGCGAGTCCGCCGTGCTCCACGGCGACTTCACGCTCCGCAGCGGCCGACGCAGCCGCTACTACATCGACAAGTACCTCTTCGAGACCGAGCCGGACATCCTTGCCGCCCTCGCCGATCGCTTCGCCCGCCACGTCGACGGCTCGATCGACCGCCTCGCCGGCGCCGAGCTGGGCGGCATCCCCCTGGTCAGCGCCACCGCCCTGGCCACCGGCAAACCCATGGTCCTGATCCGCAACCAGAAGAAGGGCTACGGCACGGCCAAGCGGATCGAGGGCCGGCTCGAGCCCGGCGACCGCGTGCTGATCCTCGAGGACGTCGCCACCTCCGGCGGCCAGAGCCTCGAGGCCGCCCAGACCCTCGCCGACGCCGGCGCGACCGTCGCCGGCGTCGTCGTCGTCATCGACCGACTGGAGGGCGCCCGCGAAGCCGTCGAGGACGCGGGCTTCCCCTTCACCAGCCTCTTCACCACCGCCGACCTTGGGCTGACCGACGTGGCATGACGGCGCGGCGCCCGGCGCATTCTATGTCGAAAACCACGCTCACCCGATCAGCTCGATGCCGCTGAGGCTCTCGTTGGGGTCCTGGCCGCGGTGGATGATCACCGGGTCGATGCGGCCCTCGATGGTGACCCGGCCGTTCTCGTCCACGACGCAGACGGGCACCTTGCCGGCGGTCCAGTCGGCCAGGGGCAGCAAAGGCCAGCGCAGCGGCCCGGCGCGGTCGGGGTCGACGGTGATGTAGACCCCGCCGGCGGCCAGGCGATCGATGACCAGGCGCGGCCCGGCCAGCAGGTACCCGATCGCCGCGATCCCGCGCGGGTAGAAGCACAGATTGTTGTTGATGTACGAGTCGACGTACCCCAGCGACTGCTCGCCGGTGTTGCTCATCACCTGCATGTCCCAGTACTGCTGGGCCGAGACCGTCCCGTGCAGCTTGTGGTACCGCGCCAGCACGTCGCGCCAGACGTTCTGGCTGATCAGCACGTGGTCGCGTTCGGCGGAGGTGTGCCCGCAGCCGTAGCGGCCCATCGCCTCGCGCGCCGCGGCGGTCAGGTCGTGCTTGAGCCGCTCGCGGTCCAGCAGCGGCGGCTGGCCGATCAGTGTCGGCAGCAGCAGCCCGTTGCCCGTCGCGATCGAGTAGGCGTCCCACCCGCTGAGCTGCTCGAACGGCAGGGGCTCGCCGGTCCGCACGTCCACCATGCCCAGCGCCGACTTGTCCACCGCCACCGCGTAGTGATCGCCCAGCCACGCCTGCTCCTCGACCAGGCGCGTGCCCTGCTCGGCCGTGTCCTCGCACAGCCGCGCCAGCTCGGTGTGCTGGGTCGATTCCAGCAGCGTCGCCGCGGCGTGCAGCGCCGCCAGCCGCTTGACCGCCAGGTACGTCTGCTTGCGGAAAAAACGCGTGCCCGGGCTGTCCTCGTCGATCGTGTTGTTCACCCCCTCGGAGGGGAACCCGCTGGCGTCGCGGTCCGCCCAGATCAGGTACCGCGCCAGACGCCCGACCAGCTCCGCGTGCTGCCGCGCGATCGAACGGTCCCCCGTCCAGTGCGTGTACGCCTGCAACATCAGCAGATAGTTGCTGTTCTCCTCGACCTCCATCTGATGCGCGTACCCCTGCCCGACCGCCACGCACCCCTTGCCCAGGTCGTGGGCCAGGAACGCCCCGTCCGACGCCTCGTGACCGACCTCCCGCTGCGCCCACTGGTGCAACTGCATCCCCAGAAGCCGGGGCCAGATCGCCAGGTACAGCAGCGCCGCGTTGTACTCCACGTCCACCGACGAGTGCAGGAACGTCGGGCCCTCCCACACGCTGAACCACGGCTTGTGCACCTGATCGTCTTCGGTCGGCACCTGGCACCAGAACGCGCAGCTCGACCAGCTCTGGAAGCTCTGGTGCAGCAGGTGGCGCTGCGCGTCGTCCAGCGGCGCCTGGCCCACCAGCTTCTCGAACCGCCGCGACAACGCCAGACGCTCGTCCCGCGTCTCGATCGCCTCGCTCAGCACCGCCTCCAGGCTGTCCCACGCGTTGGTGTAGCGGAACGTCGCCCGCTCGCGACGCCCGTCCAGCTCCACGTCCAGCACCGGCTCGCGCACGTGCGCCGCCCACACCAGCCGCCACTTGATCCCGCTTCCCTCCTCCGTCACCGGCAGGTGGCAGATCAGCCCGTCCCCCTCCGCCGTCACCTCGCACTCGGGGTTCAGGCTCACGATCCGCTCCCGCACCGACACCGCCCGCTCGATCCCCGGCGGCGGAGGCACCTCCGGCTCAAAGCCGTGCCTCGGCTCCAGCGTGTTGCGGTATGACAGGTCGATCCGTGCCGGCGTCGTCCCGGCCTCGCCCGTCTCCTCCCCGTACGCACGCACCTCACTCTCCGGCCGACGCAACCGGATCACCAGCGGCACCCGCGACACGCGCTGCCGCGGCGTCGCCCACCTCACCCGATGCACCGGGTTCACCCGCATCTCCAGGTAGAACGCCGGCATGATGCTCAGACGCTCGTCCTGCGGATAGAACGGGCTGTGCACGTTGAACTCGAACCGCAGCCCGCACACCTCGCTGAACCCACGGAACGTGATCGAGTTCACCCGCTCGAACTGCTCGCAGTTCGCCAGCAACTGCCCCTCCGCCGTGAACGGCAGCACCCGCACCCGCCCGCCCGGCTCCACCAGCCCCACCGTCAGGTCCACCGGCTCATCCAGAAACCGCCCCAGCGCCGAGTGCATCACGCGCCGGCGATACGGCTCAAACAGCAGGCTGAACCGGCTGCCCAGCCGCGCGATCGTCCACGTCATCAACTGCATCGCTTCATTCCCGCACGCCCGGACCGCTCGCCCCCTCCCCACGCCGCGCCCTCTCCTCCCAAGCTATTGATCGGTCCGACCCTCGCAACCCACCGAACTTTCTCGCTCTATTCTCCGGCCACATCGGCGTGGTCCCGCTCATCCGCTTGGTCAGACCCCGGCCTTCGCCTCGGCGCCGCCCTTCGCGCCTCGCCGCCCGACGCCCAAACGCCGACGCCCGCCACCGCCTCAACCCGCCACCCCCATCGGCATCACGCGACCCAACCGGTTCACGACCTCCGTTACCGCCGTCACGGCCGCGTCCACCTCCCGCTCCGTCGTGTATCGGCTCAGCGAAAAACGCACCGAGCCGTGCGCCACCGGCTCGGGCATCCCCATCGCCAGCAGCACCGGCGACGGCTCCAG
>CAYSIX010000081.1:0-15806 GCA_964431205.1 uncultured Phycisphaeraceae bacterium | reverse complement strand
AAAGAAGCTGCGAACGGTCGAGGGCGTGCGCGACGCGTCGGTGAATCTGGCGACCGAGGAGGCGAGCGTCGAGCACGAGGAGGGGGCGATGGACGCCGATCGGCTCGTCGAGGCCGTGCAAGCCGCCGGCTACGACGCGACGGTTGCGCGCAACGGCCGAGATCGCGCCGACGCCGACGACACCGAACGTGACGATGGGCACGACGAAGACCACGACCACGCCCGCCACCACGCGCCCGGCGGCGAGCAGGCCGAGTCGCGCGCCTGGCGGTGGCGGCTGATCACCTGCGGCGTGCTGGCGGCGGGCGTCATGGCCCTGGGCATGACCTGGCACAGCCTCGTCTCGGCGTGGCTCCAGTTCGCGCTGGCCACGCCCGTCCAGGTCATCCTCGGCTGGCCGTTCTACCGCGGCGCCTGGCGGGGGCTCAAGCACGCCCGCGCCGACATGGACAGCCTCGTGGCGATCGGCACGTCGGTCGCGTTCGGCTACAGCGCCGTGGTCACGGTTTTGGCCACGCTCAGCGGCGAGGCGTCCGGCGAGATCGCCGTCTACTTCGACACCGCGGTGGTCATCCTCGCGCTGATCGGCGTGGGCAAGTGGCTCGAGGCGCGGGCGCGGGGGTCGGCGGCGTCGGCGATCCGCGAGCTGATGAACCTCCAGCCCGCCGAAGCCACCGTGATCCGCGACGGCAAGGAGGTCACCGTCCCGGTCGCCAGGGTGCGCGAGGGCGACACCGTGCTCGTCCGCCCCGGCGAGCGCATCCCCGTGGACGGCCGCGTCAGCGACGGGCAATCGACGATCGACCAGTCGATGGTCACGGGCGAGTCGATGCCGATCGAGGTCGGCCCCGACGATGAGGTGTTCGGCGGGACGGTGAACCAGGCGGGCGCGTTCCGTTTCGAAGCGACGCAGACCGGCGACAAGATGCTGCTGTCGCAGGTGATCGAGCTGGTCAAGCGGGCGCAGGCGTCGAAGGCGGGTGTGCAGCGGATCGCCGATCGCGTCGCGGGCGTGTTCGTGCCGGCGGTGCTGGTGATCGCGTTGCTGACGCTGCTGGGCTGGGGGCTGCTGCGCGGCGATTGGGTGTTCGCGATGTACGCGATGGTGTCGGTGCTGATCGTGGCGTGCCCGTGCGCGCTGGGGCTGGCGACGCCGACGGCGATCATGGTGGGCACGGGTTTGGGCGCCAAGCGCGGGATCCTGATCAAGGACGCGGCGGCGCTGGAGCGTGCCGGGAAGCTGACGCACATCGTGCTGGACAAGACGGGGACGCTGACGGTGGGCAAGGCGCAGGTGACCGAGGTATCGCCGCTGGAGGGGCAGTGGTCGGAGGACGAGCTGCTGCGCCTGGCGGGGGCGGTGGAGCGGCAGAGCGAGCACCCGCTGGGGCGTGCGATCGTGCGAGAGGCGGAGCGCCGCGGGCTGGAGCTGGCCGAGGCGAGCGACTTCGAGTCGCTGACGGCGTCGGGCGTTCGCGGGCGCGTGGATGGCCGGACGGTGCTGGTCGGTCGGCCGAGCACGCTGCGGGAGCAGGGGGTGTCGAATGGCGAGGCGATCTCGCGGCAGCGCGACGAGCTGCTGGAAGATGCGCACACGGCGGTGGCGGTGGCGATCGACGGGGAGGCGGCGGGGCTGATCGCGTTCGCCGACGAGCTGCGCGAGGACGCGGCCGAGACGATCGACGCGCTGCACGAGCTGGGCCTGAAGACGGTGATGATCACGGGGGACCAGCGGGCGACGGCGGAATCGGTGGCCAAGCGGCTGGGCATCGACGACGTGATGGCCGAGGTCATGCCCGCGGACAAGCAGGAGAAGGTCGAGGCGTTGCGGTCGCGGGGGCACGTGGTGGCGATGGTGGGCGACGGGATCAACGACGCGCCGGCGCTGGCGGCGGCGGACATCGGCATCGCCATGGGCGGGGGCACGGACATCGCCATGGACGCCGGGCACGTCGTGCTCGTCGGCGGGGAGCTGGCGAACCTGCCGCGCGCGATCCGCCTCAGCCGCGCGACGATGAAGCGGATCTACCTGGGCCTGTTCTGGGCGTTCATCTACAACCTGGCGCTGATCCCGATCGCGGTGGCGGGCTGGCTGCACCCGATGCTCGCCGCCGGCGCCATGGCGTTCAGCTCGGTGAGCGTCGTGCTCAACGCGCTGTACCTGCGGTGGACGTGGAAGCCGTGAATCCCTGGCCACGAAAAGGCCCAAGGAGGCTCTGAGTGACAGCCGAGCCGCCAAGCTCGCAAGCAAGAGCCCACTTGTGCCTCTTGGTGGCTAGCCCTTCGCGTGCTTCGCGTGCTTCGCGCCCTTCGCGCCCTTCGCATCTTCGCGGTTCTCGTCACGACTCAGCAGTGCGCGGCGCTGGTCGAAGAGCCGGTCGAGTCGCGTGCGCAGGGCCGCCTTGCGCTGCTGGTTCTCGAGCCCGCGGCCGACCTCGACGAGCAGGGCGACCAGGTGCGCGTAATCCTTGATCGAGATGACCTCGGGCGCGACCCGCTGGGTGTGCTCGTTCATGTTGTGGTAGTTGCCCAGGGGCAGGCAGAGGCATGTGCTGGTGAAGCCGTAGGTCTGGTAGGCGGTGGCCTCGCAGGTCCCGCCGGGCATGAGCCGGCGTTGCCAGCGGAAGGCGGGGTCGCGGTCGGCGAGGCTCTGCGCGATGCGGGCGACGTCGTACGTCAGGCCGGGGTCGAACGTGCTGGTGCGGTCGCCGACGCGGACGATCGGCCCGGCACCGATCGGCGATTCCGCGAAGCTGCGTGACATCTCCAGGGCGACGAGGCGGGCCTGGGCGGGGATCAGCCCGCTGCGGCAGGCGGCGATGGCGCCGACGAACCCGACCTCCTCGGCGCGCGTGAGCAGCACGCGGACGTCGGCCGGTCGCTTGCGTCGGGACTTGAGCAGCCGGTCGAACGCGGCCAGCGCCGCCGCCACGCCCGCCAGGTCGTCCACCGCCGGCGCGTGCAAGTGCCCGTCGCGCACCTGCGGCTCGGGCAGGTCCCAGGTCAGCACGTCTGCGATCGAAGCCGTCGGCGGCGCGTCGAACCGCACCACCACGCGACGGTCTTCGTCCTTGGCTCGCCGGTTCTGCACGCTGACGATCCGCCCGCGCTGCGCCGGCCCGTCCCCGTGGTGCAGCACGACCGACGCGCCCTGGAAGTAACGCTCCTCGACGCCCCCGCGGAACTCGGCGCCGACCTGCGGCCCGGCCAGCAGGTTCACCACGAACGCCGGGTGGTCCAGGTGCGCGGTGAACACGATCGGCTTCTGGCCGCGCGCACCGACGCGCTGCAGCAGCATGTTGCCGAACTCGTCACGCTTCAGCTCGACCTGCCGCCGCCGCTTCGCCCAGCGCTCGATCCACGCGATCACCCGATCCTCGCGTCCCGCGGCCGTCGGCAGGCCCGTCAGCTCGAGCAGCGCGCGCCGCTCGGGCGCGCGCAGCGTCGTTGCCTTGCCGCGGCCCCGGCTTGTCCCGAGACCGCCGCCGCTCGCCTTCGCCCGCTTGCTGCCCGTTCCACCTGGCGCTGCCGTCATATCGTCGGTTCCTCTTGAGCTACGATGGTAAGCCGAACCATGAGCGGCGACCAGAACCCACCCCCGGCCGTGGACCTGCGCGGCGTCCGCGTCGTCCGCGGCGGCGTCTCGATCCTCGACGGCATCGACTTCCAGCTCGCCCGCGGCCGCTGCGACGCGCTGCTCGGGCCCAACGGCTGCGGCAAGACCACCCTCGCCCGCACCCTGCTCGGGCAGGTGTTCGTCACCGCGGGCGAGGTCCGCGTGCTCGGCCAGACCCTCGGCCGCACCGACGTCCGCGCCCTGCGCCGCCGCATCGGCATCGTCAACCCCACCACCGACGCCAACGGGTTTCACCACACCGGCGCCGTCGTCGACGCCGACCTGAGCGCCACCGACGCCGTGCTCACCGGCTACTTCGCCACCGTCGGGCTCTACGACCGGCCGACCGACGCCCAGCGCGCCCACGCCGTCGAGCTGCTCGATCGCGTCGGGCTCTCGCACCGGCGGGAGCAGCGCTTCGGGCTGCTGTCGACCGGCGAGCAGCGCCGGGCCCTGATCGCCCGGGCGCTGGTGCGGATGCCGGAGCTGCTGATCCTCGACGAGCCGACGGCGGGGCTGGACCTGGCCGGGCGTGAGCAGGTGCTGGCGACGATCGAGAGGATCCTCGCCGGGGCGGACGCGCCGGCGGTGCTGTTCATCACGCACCACGTCGAGGAGCTGTCGCCGCGGACCGAGGCGGTGTACCTGATGAAGGCGGGGCGGATCGTGGCGTCGGGCCCGCCGGGGCGGATCATCACGCCCGAGCGGCTGAGCGAGACGTTCGGCTGCCGGGTGTACGTGCGTCGGGTGCACGGGCGGTACTGGCTGGAGGTGCTGCCGGAGGCGTGGCTGGACCTGGTGGGCAAGGGCGACGGTCGGTCGCGGGGGTAAGGTCACGATCGCAGGAGCGAGCGGAGGGGCGGTGGCACGGGCGGCGCAAGGGTTGCGCGGCACGGGCGTGGCTTGCGCGACCGGGCGGTCAGCGAGGCTGTGACCGGGATGGGTTGAACATCGTTCCGCGGCGCGGTATCAAGACGTAAACATCTGATGAAAAGACGCTTATGTGCCTGGAGCGACGCCGCCCGAGGTGTTGGCACTGGCGTTGCGTCGTTTGAGTCGGCCGCGGTGCGCGGCCATCGACACCGAAAGGACCGACGTGACGCCGCCGACCAAGACACGCCCGACGCCCTGGCTCGACCTGTTCACCGCCGGCGGTGACCGGCACGTGGGCCAGACGATCACGCGCCTGGCCGGGCTCGCCGCCGCGGCGCACCTGGACGCCGCCGTCACGCCGACCCCGACCGACCAACCGCGGCAGGCCGACGGACCGGCCTCGCAGCCCGTCGCCCGCGCCGCCCGGCGTGGCTCGGCCCACACGGAGGTGCGCCGATGAACTACGGGCTGTATCTGTCCGCCTCGGGCGTCCTGACGAATCAATACCGTCAGGACGTCTTCGCCAACAACCTGGCGAACGTGGCCACCCCCGCGTTCAAGCCGGACGTCCCCGTCATCAAGCAACGCGACCCCGAAACCATCGAAGACCATCTCGGCGGCCGCCTGTCCCAACGCCTGCTCGAACGCCTGGGCGGCGGCGTCCTCGCCGGCCCCCAGCGCATCGACCTGTCCGTCGGCCCCTTCGAGCAGACCGGCAACCCCCTCGACGTCGCCCTGCCCGACAAGGACACGTTCTTCGCCGTCGAGTGGCGCGGCGGCAACGGCGCCGACACCGTCCGCCTCACCCGCGACGGCCGCTTCACCCGCAACGCCGCCGGCGAGCTGGTCACGCCCTCCGGCCAGCGCGTGCTCGACGCCGACGGCCAGCCGATCACCGTCCCCGCCGTCGGCGACGTCCGCTTCGACGCCGCCGGCCGCCTGCTGCACAACGGCGAGCCCGTCGCACGCCTCCAGGTCGCCCGCGTCCCCGATCAGGGCTCGCTGCGCAAGACCGGCGGCAACCTCTTCGCCTTCAACGGGCCCGACCCGAGAGAACCCGTGGCCAACCCCAGCGTCCTGCCCGGCAAGATCGAGTCCAGCGGCGTCAACCCGGTCCGCGCCCTGATGGACGTGACCTCCGCCGGCAAGTCCGCCATGGGCAACGCCGAGATGATCCGTTACTTCGATCTGCTGATGGACCGGTCGGTCAACTCGCTGGGCCGGGTGGCGTGATCGGAGCGGTGAAGCGGTGAAGGAGTGAAGGAGTCAGGAGTCAGGAGTTGAGGGGTTCAGCGGCCGATCGCAGATCGACAGCGGATCGAAGATCGATGCTCGAACGGACGTTTCGCAGGAGTTGATTCATGGCCGTCATCGCACTGCATTCCGCCGCCACGGGCCTCTCGGCGATGTCCACGTCCATCGACGTGATCGCCAACAACCTGGCCAACGTGAACACCACCGGATTCAAGGCCATGCGCACCAACTTCGAGGACCTGATTTACCAGGAGAAGGCGCAGCCGGGCGTCGAGAACGCCAACGGCGATCAACGCCCCACCGGGCTCTACGTCGGCCTGGGCACCAAGGTCAGCAACACCCAGGCCGACTTCGAGCAGGGCTCGGCCCTCGAGACCGGCCAGCCGCTCGACCTGATGATCGAGGGCCAGGGCTTCTTCAAGGTCGCCATCCTCGCCGAGCAGGGCGGCATCGGCTACACCCGCGCCGGCAACTTCTTCCTCAACAGCGACGGCGAGGTCGTCCTGGGCAACTCCGACGGCCCACGCCTCGAGCCGCCCATCCAGATCGATCCCGACACCACCCGGATCTCCGTCAGCAGCACCGGTGAGATCATCGCCTTCACCCTCGACGACCCCGCCGGCCAGAACGTCGGCGAGATCGAGCTGGCCGGCTTCGTCAACCCCGCCGGCCTGCGCCCCATCGGCGGCAACCTCTTCGTCGAGACCGAGGCCTCCGGCCCGCCCATCGAGGGCGTCCCCGGCGAGGGCAACCTCGGCACCATCCTCCAGGGCTTCGTCGAGTCCTCCAACGTCGACCCCGTCCGCGAGCTGATCTCGCTGATCAAGACCCAACGCGCCTTCGAGATGAACAGCCAGACCATCCAGGCCGCCGACGAGGTCCTGCAGGTCATCGGCAACCTGAGGCGGTAAGAAGCCGAGCAGTCAGGAGTCAGCCGTTGAGAAGTCAGGAGGCAAGGAGTTGAGGAGTTGAGCGGTCGATCGAAGATCGACGCCTGAAGACAAACACATGGACGTCAACGAAACAACCCGATCATGGACGCGAGCGTGCCTGCTCGTCGGCATGGTGATGGCGACGGCCGCGACGGCCGGCGCCGACGCGATCCGCCTGCTGCGGGAGGCCGAGGCGAGCGGTGAGACGATCCGCCTGGGCGAGGTGGCCCGGCTGGACGGGCCGGCGGCGCGGGAGCTGGCGGGGCTGGCGCTGGGGGCCGCGCCGGTCGGCGCCGGCGAGGCGCGGCTGACGCTCGACGCCGTGCGGCAGCGCCTGACCGAGGCGGGGGTGAACTGGGGCCGGCTGACGCTGAGCGGGTACCGCGCCTGCGTCGTGCGGAGCGGCGGGGCGTCGCCCGATCGGGGCGCCGAGGGCGGCGCGGTGTCGCGAGCGGTTGAACCGGTGATGGCCGAGGCGAACCCGCAGCGCGGGCTGGACCTGGGCGCGGCCGAGGCGCTGCGAGCGCTGATCGTGCGGACGCTGACCGAGCGTGCGGGCGTGCCGGGTCAGGAGGTGGTCGTGGAGCTGGACGAGTCGGCGTTGCGTCGGCTGGCGGAGACGGCGCCGGGCGGGCGGTACGAGGTCGAGCCGCGGTCGCGGGGTCGGTTCGGGCGTGTGGTGTGCGTGGTGCGGCGTCACGAGGGCGGCGCGGTGACCGAGCACTTCACGGTGCTGGCGGAGGTGCGGTGGCGGACGCTGGCGGCGGTGGCGACGCGGACGATCCGCCGTGGCGAGTCGTTCGGTCGGGACGCGGTGGCGGTGCGCGAGGTGCTGCTGGACGACGACCGTGGCGAGCCGGTGCGGGATCTGTCGTTGCTGATGGGTCAGACGTGCGACACGGTGCTGCGTGAGGGGGACGTGGTGTACGCCTCGGCGGTGGTCTCGCCGGCGCTGGTCGAGCGGGGTCAGATGGTGACGGTGCGGTGCGTCAGCGGGGCGCTGGTGGTGCGGACGACGCTGCGTGCGCTGGAGGCGGGGGGCCGGGGCGACGTGATCCGGCTGCGTCACGACGTGACGCGGCAGGAGTACCGCGCCGAGGTGACCGGGCGCGGCCGGGCGGTGATGCGGGTCGGCGGGCCGGCGGAATCGCCCAGCGCCGCCGACGGATCGAGCGACGAAGACGTGACAAGGGAGCAGTCGTGATGCGGAACAGCGGACCGATCGTGTGGACGGGGATGGTGACGCTGGCGGCGATGCCGGCGTTGCCGATGTGGGCTCAGAGCTCGTCGCTGATGGCGCAGGCGACCGTGCCGCAGCAGCGCGAGCCGGAGCAGATCTACTCCGGCGGCGCCGAGCCGATCGAGACGGACCTGATGCCGGCGGTGGCGACGGTGAGCTTCACCGCGGTCGCCCCGCCCGAGCCGCGCCGCTTCGCCATGCACGACCTGATCACGATCATCGTGCGTGAGGACACGGAGAACGAGTCGGAGGCGGCGCTCGAGACCGAGAAGGAATCGGGCTACTCCGGCGAGATCAGCGACTTTCCCAACCTGAATCTGGCGCGGCTCCTGCAGTTCCAGCTCCAGGGCAGCGACAACGAGAACCCGCCGCGCCTGGGCATCGACTTCGAACGCGACTTCGAGGGCGAGGGCGAGCGCTCCAACCGCGACACGTTCACGAGTCGGCTGCAGGCCAAGGTGATCGACGTCAAGCCCAACGGCCTGCTCGTGCTCGAGGCGCGCAAGCGCATCCGCAGCGACGCCGACAGCTTCAACCTCGTCGTCACGGGGACCTGCCGCGCCGAGGACGTGACCGTCGACAACACCGTGCTCTCGACGCAGCTGGCCGACCTGGCGGTCGTCAAGGAGCACGCCGGCCCGCTGCACGAGACGGCCAAGAAGGGCGTGCTGACCAGGTTCTTCGACCTGTTGTTCAACTTTTAGAGAGAGGGTTGAGGAGTCAGGAGTCGAGCGGTGAAGGAGTTCGGCGGTCGATCGAAGATCGACGCTTCCAAACGGACGGCAACGGCATGAATGACATGACAGCGACGCGAGTGAAACGAGGGCGAGCGGCGCGGTGGATCGCGGCGGTGACGATGGCGCTGGTGGCGGCGCTGATCGCGGCGGTCCCGGCCGCGGCGTTGCAGGTCCAGGACGTGGTGCGGATCAAGGGCTCGGAGCAGAACAAGCTGGTGGGCATGGGGCTGGTGGTCGGGCTGGCGGGCACGGGCGACGGGGGCAAGTACCTGCCGGCGATGCGGGCGCTGGCGCGGATGATCAATGTGATGAACGACCCGAACGCGATCGCGGCAGAGCTGCGCGACGCCGAGAACGTGGCGCTGGTGTCGATCACGGCGACGCTGCCGGCGGTGGGCGTGCGCGAGGGCGACGTGGTGGACGTGCAGGTGGCGTCGATCGGCCCGGCGGAGAGCCTGGCGGGCGGGCGGCTGTTCATGACGCCGCTGACGCTGATGCGTCGCGACTCGCCGATCTTCGCCTACGCCGAGGGCCCGGTGACGATCGAGGACGAGGACACGCCGACGGTCGGCCGCGTCGCGGGCGGGGCGCAGCTCGTGGCGGACGTGATGACGCGGCTGATCGCCGACGGGCGGATCACGCTGGTGATCGACGAGGCGAAGGCGTCGTGGCCGACGGCGAGCTACATCGCCACGCAGATCAACGCGATCAGCGCGCCGGACCGGCCGGACGACGTGCCGGACATCGCCCGGGCGATCGACCAGCGCAACATCGTGATCGACGTGCCGATGTGGCAGCGTGAGGACCTGGCGTCGTTCATGAGCGAGATCCTGCGGGCGCCGCTGTCGCCGGAGTTTCTCAACACCGAGGCGAAGGTGGTGATCAACGAGCGGACGGGATCGATCGTGATGTCGGGGGACGTGCGGATCTCGCCGGTGATGATCTCGCACGCGGGGCTGGTGATCACGACGCTGAACCCGGCGCCGCCGCCGAACCCCGCCGAGCCGCGACCGATCGAGTCGCACTTCGTGGCGATGGACCCGGAGGGCCGGGGCGAGTCGGCGCCGCCGGGCGAGCGGCTGTCGGACCTGGTCGCGGCGTTCAACCAGCTCAAGGTGCCGGCGCAGGACCGCATCGAGATCATCAAGCTCATGCACCGAGCCGGGGAGCTGCACGCGAAGCTGATCGTCGAGTGACGCGACGCCGGATGGAACACGGATGAACACGGATGAGGTGAATGAACACGGATGGACAGCGATGACTGAGGCGACGACACACTTGCGGGTTGGTTTGAGCGGCGGGGAAGCGCTCGGGATGCGGCGGGACGCGATCGGCGCGGCGGCGCGGTTCGAGGTGCCCGCGGGGCACGCGCGGGATCGCGACGCGGAGCTGCGCGAGGCGGCCGAGCAGTTCGTCGCCTCGCACCTGCTGATGCCGTTGATGAACGAGCTGCGCGAGCAGCCGCTGGACAGCGAGTGGTTGGATGGCGGGCTGACGGAGGACGCGTTCGGCAAGCAGTTGGACACGATCCTGGCCGACCGGATCGTCAAGCGGCCGGGCTTCCCGCTGGTGGAGGCGGTGTACGAGCGGATGGCGCAGGCGGCGGAGCGGTCGTCGCCGCGGGAGGTGGACACGCATGGATAAGCGGCTGGACGCGATGGCGGACGGGCTGGAGGCGGTGATGGGTCGAGCGATCGAGGCGCACGAGCGGCTGCATTCGCTGATGCGGCGCAAGCGTGAGGCGTTCGCCCGGGCGGACACGGGTCGGATGACCGAGCTGTTGCAACTGGAGAACGAGCAGGTCAAGGCGATCGCGGACCTGGAGCGCAAGCGTCTGGAGCTGGTGGCGCAGATGACGCTGGTGGTGGAGCCGGGCGCGTCGGAGCCGCTGCGGATGCGGGAGCTGGCCGAGCGATGCGAGGAGCCGCTGCGGGGCCGGCTGCTGGCGATGCGGCAGCGGCTGGAGGCGAAGCTTCAGGAGGTGAAGGCGGAGGCGTCGGTGGCGCGTCGGGCGGCGGAGTCGCTGGCGCGGCACGTGCGGGGGCTGGTGCAGACGATCGGGGCGATCTCGAGCGGGGCGGCGGCGTACGGCCGAGCCGGGCGCGTGCCCGAGCCGGCGGCGACGATCCGCACGCTCAACGTCACCGCATGAACGCGGGACGTTTAGCCGGCGGGCCCGCCCGCCGCTGGACGGTGCCGGAGATGCCAGGGACGGAAGACGTGTTGAGCCGGCGGGCCTGTCCGCCGCTTCGGATCGGTGAACCATGGGCCTGACCAGCGCGTTACAGATCGGCCGCTCCGGACTGCTCACCGCGCAGACCGCGCTGCAGGTGACCGGCAACAACCTGGCCAACGTCGCCACCAAGGGCTATCACCGCCAGCGCGTCAGCACCGTCCCCGCCCTGCACCGGGAGATCGCTCAGGGCATCTTCGTCGGCACCGGCGTGCAGCTCGACGCCGTCACCCGCGTCGTCGACGAGGCCCTCGAGGCACGCCTGCGAAACGCCATCTCCGACGAGTCCGGCTCGCTCGCCCGGCAGGACCTGCTCCGCCAGGTCGAGTCCATCCAGGCCGAGCTGTCCGACACCTCGCTGTCCTCGAAGCTCTCGGCCTTCTTCAACGCCTGGTCCAACCTCGCCGACAACCCCGACGACACCTCCTTCCGCACCCTCGTGCTCCAGGAGGGCAAGACCCTCAGCGACGACCTGCGGAACCTGCGCAACCAACTGACCACGCAGCGGACGCAGGTCGATCGCGCCGCGGACAACGCCGCCGCTCAGGTCGACAGCCTGCTCACCCAGATCGAGCAGGTCAACCGGCAGATCACCACGAACGAGCACGGCACGGGCGGCGCCGCCGGGCTTCGCGATCAGCGCGACCAGTTGCTCGGCGAGCTGTCGAAGTTCCTGGAGGTCTCGACCGTCGAGCAGGACAACGGCGCGGTGGACGTGTTCGTCGGGTCGCTGCCGATCGTGCTCAACGGCCGGAGCCGGGGCGTGGAGCTGCGGAGGCAGACGGAGGACGGCCAGACGCAGATCGAGCTGACCAACGCGGCGGACGGCAGCCCGCTGGAGCTGACCGGCGGGGAGCTGGCCGAGCTGGTGCGGTTTCGCCAGGAGGACCTGAGCGAGGCGATCGACACGCTGGACACGCTGGCGCATCAGCTCATCTGGCAGGTCAACCGCCTGCACTCGCAGGGCCGGGGCACCGAGGCGTTCACGACGCTGACCGGCTCGGCGCAGGTCGCCGACAGCGCCGCGGCGCTCCATGACCCCGACGCCGGGCTCGACTTCACGCCCACGCACGGCTCGTTCGTCGTGCACGTGACCGAGGTCGGCGGGGGCACGGCCGGGAACACCACCAGCACGAAGATCCGCGTCGACCTGGACCCCGACAACGCCACCGCCGACACGACCCTGGCCGGCCTCGTCGCCGACCTCGACGCGCTGGACAACGTCAGCGCGTCGGTCACGCCCGACGGCCGGCTCCGCCTCGACGCCGACAGCAGCCAGTTCCGCTTCTCCTTCAGCGACGACACCAGCGGCGTGCTCGCGGCGCTGGGGCTGAACACGTACTTCACCGGCACCGACGCCCGCGACGTGGACGTCAACGACACCGTGCTGCAAGACCCCAAGCGGCTCGCCGCCGGCCGGCTCGCCGACGACTACCAGACGATCCGGCCCGAGGACAACGCCCTGGCGATCGCCGGCCTGGCCAGCCGGCCGATCGACGAGCTGAACGGGTTCAGCCTCTCGGGCTACTGGAACCGCCACGTCGAGGAGTACGCGGTGCGCCTGGCCAAGGCGCAGGAGCGGGTCACGGCCGACAGCGTGGTGCGCGAGAGCCTCGCCGCCCAGCAGCAGTCGATCTCGGGGGTGAACGCGGACGAGGAGACGATCAACCTGATCCAGCACCAGCGGGCCTATCAGGCCAGCGCCCGGTTTCTGTCGGTGGTGGACGAGATGATGCAGACGCTGCTGGGGCTGGTGTGAGAAGAGGAGGAGGGAAGAAGATAGGAGGTAGAAGGTAGGAGGTAGAAGGGAGAAAACCTCAGAGCTCAGGAGAGCACGATGGACAAGAGCAACAACCCGCGAACGCGTGAATCCGAGCATCGCGACGCCATGCAGCGCAGGCCCGCGTCGAGCTTTGAAGATCTCACCGTGTGGCAAAGAGCACACGCGGCGGCGCTTGCTGTCTATCGGCTGACTGCTGCGTTTCCCAAGCACGAGACCTATGGACTCAGTTCACAGTTGCGACGGGCGATTGTTTCGATTCCAGCCAACATCGCGGAGGGATTCAAGAAACGCTCCAAGCTCGACAAGGTCCGGTTTATGAATATCGCTCAAGGATCGGTCGAAGAGGCGCGGTATTACCTGATTCTCGCTCGCGATCTCGAGTATGGAGACACAACCGTGCTACAGCAGGATCTGCTGGAAGTCGGTCGCCTGCTGAACGCTTATGCCAGGGCGATCGGCCGTCCCTGACCTGCCGGTCCCGAGCTTCTACCTTCTACCTCCTACCTTCTACCTCCTACTGCTATGTCCGGCATCACCTCCATCTTCTCCCGCACCTCCTCGCTCATGGCGACCGACAACCTGCTGGCGCGCCTGCGCGATACCCAGCTCGAGCTGCTCGAGACGCAGAAGCGGCTGACCACCGGCAAGAACGTGCTGCGGCCGTCGGACGACCCGACCCAGGTCTCCTCGATCCTGTTCCTGCGCGAGCAGTTGGCGGCGCGCGGTCAGCACGAGCGGAACCTCGAGCACGCGCAGGGGGTCCTGGGCGGGGCGGACGCGGCGATGGGCGATGCCCTCGACGTCCTGCGCGACGCGGTCGCCATCGCCTCGCGCGAGGGCAGCGAGGGCGCCGGCGCCAACGCCCAGACCCGCGCCGCCATGGCCGACCAGCTCGACGCGATGCTCAACTCGATGGTCAGCATCGCCAACCGGCGGGTCAACGGGATCTACCTGTTCGGCGGGGGGACGACGACCGCCGCCGCCGACGCCGTCTTCTCCACCGAGCTCGGCGGCGTCCGCTACATCGGGACGCGAGAGAGCCTCGAGACCGACGTGGGCACGATCGACCATCAGCCGTTCAACAGCAACGGCGTGGACGCCTTCGGCGCCCTGTCCACGCGCGTGGTCGGCAGCGTCGACCTGGACCCCCAGGCCACCGCCGACACCCGCCTGGGCGATCTGGCCGGCGCCACCCTCGAGGGCGTGCGCAAGGGCGCCGTGCTCGTGACCGTCAACGGCACGACCGTCCAGGCCGACCTGACCGACGCCGACACCCTCGACGACGTGATCAGCCGCATCAACAACGCCATCGACGGCGTCAGCCCCGGCGCCGGCTCGCTGGCGATCAACGGCGAGTCGCTCGAGCTGACCGGCGTCGGCGCCAACACCGTCTCGATCAGCAACCTCGGCTCCAGCACCACCGCCTCCGACCTCGGGCTCGAGCTGTCGTCGACCGGCGGCGTGCCCGACACCGGCGACCCGCTCAACGTACGGCTCACCCCGTTGACCAACCTGGCCGACCTCGGCGTCGCCATCGACCTGGCCAGCGGCATCCGCATCACCCAGGGCGCGATCACCAAGACCGCCGACTTCTCCTCGGCCACCACCGTCCAGGACCTGATCAACGAGGTCCGCCGGCTCGACGTCGGTCTGCGTCTCGAGATCAACGACGACGCCACCGGGCTCAACCTCGTCAGCGAGGTCAGCGGCCTGTCGCTGTCGGTCGGGGAGAACGGCGGGACCACCGCCACCGACCTGGGCCTGCGCAGCCTCAGCGACGCGACCCTGCTCAGCGACTTCCGCAACGGCCTGGGCGTCGAGACCCGCCCCGGCGAGGACGACTTCCGCGTCCGCCTGCACGACGGCACGACCTTCGACGTCGACCTCGACGGCGTCTCGACCGTCGGCGAGCTGATCACCGCCGTCGAGACCGCCGCGACCGGCGCCGGCCTGACCGTCGGCACCGACTTCAGCGTCGACCACGCCACGACCGGCAACGGCCTGGTCTTCACCGACAACACCGTCGGCGGCGACGACTTCCGCATCGAGAACCTGGGCCTGAGCCTGGCGGCCGATCAACTGGGCATCAAGAAGAACGCCGGCGGCGCCGCGACGCTGACCGGTGACGACGCCGCGCCCGTCCGGGTGGCCAGCGTGTTCACTCATCTGATCGATCTGCGTGACGCGTTGCGGGATAACGACGCGGCTGGCATCCGGCTTGCTGGAGAGAAGGTCGACGGGGACCTGGACGCCCTGGCACGGGTCCGGGCGCGAATCGGGATCGAGGACCGCCGCGTGCGGGACGAGTTGGAGCGATCACAAGAGATGAAAGTGGCTGAGCAAACCCTGTTGAGCGAGGCGCAGGACGCGGACCTGAGCGAGGTGATCACCGAGCTGTCACGGCTGCAGTTGCAGTTGCAGGCGTCGCTGCAGGCCGGGGCGCAGATACAGGGGCTGAGCCTGTTGGACTTTTTGCGCTAGAGGCGCAGGACTTGCGCGGCGTGACGGGCAGGATCGGCCGACCCGTCGCGGCGCCGAGGCGGCAGGACGCCGCCGACCCGGGCGGGGCCCGGGTGCCGGACACCCAGGATGGAACGGCCGGTCGAGGACAGGATCATGTGGATCGAAACCTCACGCTTCGGTTCGGTGGACGTCGACGAGACGCGGTTGCTCACGTTCCCCAAGGGGCTGCTGGGCTTCCCGCGGCACAAGCGGTACGTGCTGCTGGAGGCCGGCCGCGACAGCTCCTTCTGGTGGATGCAGTCGATGGACGACCCGGAGCTGGCGTTCGTGGTGACCGACCCGGCGCTGTTCGTGCCGACGTACCGCGTGCCGATCCGCCCCGAGCACCTGGAGCAGTGGGGGATGGACAGCGTGGACGAGGCGCAGGTGCTGGTGATCGTGAACAAGCACGGCCAGACGCTGACGGGGAACCTGCAGGGCCCGCTGGTGGTGCACCTGAAGACGCGGGTGGGCGAGCAGCTGGTGCTCAGCGAGCGGCGGTACACGACGCGGGTCCCGCTGGTGGAGCTGCCGGCGCCGCTCGAGGCGGCGTGCGCGTAGTTTCGAGCCACGGGTTTGCAGTGACGAGTTGAGTTCGGGCGGGTGACTTCGGGTCGGACGAGCTCGAAACCCGGC
>CAYSIX010000080.1:3279-16253 GCA_964431205.1 uncultured Phycisphaeraceae bacterium | reverse complement strand
CCGGCCCCGGCGCCAGCGCGTCCGCCAGCGTCAGCTCGTTGATCTGGAACGACAGGGATGACGTCGTAGATGTCGCCGCTGACGTAGCCGGCCGGACGCCAGAGCACGTCGAACCCGACGCGCCCGATCCGCGGCAGCTTCGTCGGCAGGAACTCGCGCTGGAGCTGAGCCGCCAGGCGAAGCTCCTCGTCGATCTTGCCCATCTGGTCGCACAGCCCGCCCTGTTGGGCGTGCAGCAGCGCCAGCTCGGTCCGCAGCGCCCGAAGCGCCACGCTCTGGCTGGCCAGCGCCTGGAGCATCGCGCACGCCACGGCCGGCTCGGTCCCCGGCGGGCAGACCAGAATCCCCTCGTGCACCACCGACGCCAGCGGCTCGGTCTCACCCGCCCGTGTCAGCATCGTTGGCACGTGCCGCTCTTCCAGCAGCCCCACCAGCTCGAACAGCGCGTTTGACTCGCCCGCCTCCAGCCACAGCCAGAACGCCGCCGCGCCGTCCAGCTTCGCCGGCGTCGCCACCGCCTCGTCCAGGTTCAACACCTTGATCGGCGGCCGCTGCACCGACCACAGCTCCAGGATCGCCGAGACCTCCGCCGGGGTTGTCTCCCCGCCGGCGGCGTCGGTCAACACGATGATCGGACTTGAGGGCATCGACGCTCCCGAACGGTGGACCCGTCCGGATCATCGACTCACCTGGCGCGGGCCTTAAGCTCCTCCGTGGGCAGTTCCACCCGATCGCCCAGGCTCAGGCCCAGCTCGTCCAGCGTTCCGCCGGCCAGCTCGATCGCGAACTGCGCCGGCCACTCGCTCGAGTACCGCCGCAGCTCGTGCTCGGGACGGTCGTACGGCTCCACCCGCATCCGGTGCATCGACACCACCCGCGCCGTCGGGCCCAGGAAGATCACGTCGATCGGCACCAGGCACCGCCGCATCACGAACTGCCGCGGCGCCGCCGTCGGAAACACGAACAGCATCCCGCCGTCCTCGGCGATCGACTCGCGATCCGATAACCCGCGGTAACGCGTCTCGTGGTCGAGCGCCAGCTCCAAGTCGAAGCTCCGCCCGTTCAGCTTCACGCGCAGCGTGTCCCGCGCCGCGGTCGCCTCGCTCGCGCAGCCGCCGGACAGCGACGCGATCAGGCACAGCAGCGCCGCCACCGCCGTCGCTGCCCGGCGCCGCGCGCTCAGCCGCTCGCCGAACCCGCGCGGGAATGAGAATCGGTCAGCCATGCCTCATCTTCATCTCGCCACGAGACCGGTTCCCGCGGCAGGGCGTCGAGTCGAAAACGCTCGGCGAACTCGCCGGCGGTCATGCGGTCGCCCGCCTCGGCGATCCCGCAGCTCCGCGCCAGCCACGCGATCACGCGCTCGGCCGGCACGCCCTCGTCACGGTAGCGCAGCAGGCGCGTGTCGCCGTGGCGCTTGGCCAGCCGTCGGCCGTCCTCGCCGAGCACCAGCGGCACATGGTAGTAGCGCGGCGGGTCCCCGAGGCCCAGCCGGTCGTACAGCAGGACCTGCCGCGCGGTCGAACGCAGCAGATCGTCGCCGCGCACGACGTCGGTCACGCCCTGACGCGCGTCGTCGACGACCACGGCGAGCTGATACGCGGGCTGCCCGCGCTTGGCGTACACGACGAAGTCGCCGACCTGCTGCTGCACGTGGATCGCCTGCGGCCCGTGCAGCGCGTCGTCGAACCGGATCGGGTGATCTGGCACCATCAGCCGCCACGCCGTCTGGCCGTCGGACTCCCCCAACGCTTCGGCGCCTTGGGCCGGCTCGAAACCAGAAGCCCGAAACGCCACACGCGCCGCCGGTCGGCACGTGCCCGGGTAGCGCAGCTCGTGCTCGTCGCCGTGCGGCGCGGACATCGCCCGCTCGATCTCCTTTCGTGTGCATCGGCAGGGGTAGACCTCGCCGCGTTGCATGAGGTCCTGCATCGCGTCGCGATAGGGCGTCAGGTCGTCGGATTGCACGAGCGGGCCCCGGTCCCAGTCGAGCCCGAGCCAGCGCATCACGTCGATCGCCTGCTGCGTGGCCTCGGGCTTGACGCGCGGGCCGTCGAGGTCTTCCATGCGCAGGACGACGCGCCAGCCGCGCTGCCGCGCCAGCGCCCAGTTGACCAGGAACGTGCGCGCGTTGCCCAGGTGCAACGCGCCGGTGGGCGAGGGCGCCAGGCGTGTGACGCCGGTCTCGTCGCGGCCGGAGCTGGTTGGTCGGGCGTTCATCGTCGGCTATCGTAGCGGTCATGGCCGGCGTGGTGCCACGCGTGGAGCACGACCCGATCCGCCTGGCGGTGCTCGTCAGCGGGGGCGGGACGACGCTGCGCAACCTGGCGGAGAAGATCGAGGCGGGTTCGCTGCGGGCGCGGGTCGCGGTGGTCGTGTGCTCGAACGCCGGCGCGGCCGAGAAGGTGGCGGGCCTCGGCCTGGGCGTGCCGATCCAGACCGTCGATCGCCGCGGCGCCGCCGACGTCGAATCTTTCTCTCGCGCCGTCTTCGAGCACGTCCGCGCGGCCGAGGTCGACCTGGTCTGCCTCGCCGGGTTTCTCAGTCTCCTGCGGATCCCGGACGATTACGCCTGGCGGGTGTTGAACATCCACCCGGCGCTGCTGCCGGCGTTCGGGGGCAAGGGGATGTACGGCCGGCGCGTGCACGAGGCGGTGCTCGCCGCCGGCTGCAAGGTCAGCGGGTGCACCGTGCACTTCGCCGATCAGTCCTACGACACCGGCCCGATCCTGGTCCAGCGGGCCTGCCCGGTGCGCGAGGGCGACACACCCCAGACGCTGGCCGCCCGCGTGTTCGAGCAGGAGTGCCTCGCCTACCCCGAGGCGATCGGGCTGATCGGGCAGGGGCGCGTGCGGATCGAGGGCCGGGTCACGCGGGTCCTCGACGAGCCGGTCTCGGGCAGCGCCGGCGAGCTCGCGTCGGGCGCGCGGCGGTCATCCTGACGGCGAAAGGGCCTGCCGTGTCGGACCCCCGCCGACCCATCCACGTCGCCGTGATCATCGTCACCCACCACCACCGCGACGACGTGGCCGCGTGCCTGCGATCGCTGCGTGAACACTGGCCGGACGAGACGGCGATCCTGCCGCACGTGGTCGTCGTGGACAACGCCTCGACCGACGGCACGGCCGACCGCGTCGCGGACGGGTTCCCGTGGGTCGAGCTGATCCGCAACGATCATAACCTCGGCTTCGGGCCGGCGAACAACCTGGCCTGGGAACAGTGGCGCGACCGCACGCCCTCGCCCGACCACCTGGTGTTGCTGAACCCGGACACTCGCGTCACCGCCGGCTGGCTCGAGCCGCTCGTCGAACACCTCGAATCGCATCCCGGCGTCGCGATCGCCCAGCCCAAGATCCGTCTGATGCCCGAGCATGAAGGCGATGAGCCGCGCATCGACACCGTCGGCAACCGCAGTCATTACCTCGGCTTCGGGTTCGTCACCGGCTACGGCGAGCCCGACCGCGGCCAGCACGATGACATCGCCGACATCGGCTTCGCCTCCGGCGCGGCCATGGCCGTCCGGGCCGACTTCGTGCGAACCTGCGGCCTGTTCGACCCGGCGCTGTTCCTGTACATGGAAGACCTCGAGCTGGGCTGGCGGGCCCGCCTGGCCGGCTTCGCGATCCAACGGGTTCCGACCAGCGTCGTGCTCCACCGCCACGACCCGAGGCAGACGCTCGACCACCTCGACCGGCTCGAGTTCGGCCGGCTCTGGGTGCTGGGCTGCTATTACCGCTGGCCCACGTGGCTGGTCCTCGCGCCGCTGATGCCGATCATGGAGATGGGGGTGCTGGCGTACGCCGCATGCCGCGGCCGGCTGCGCGACAAGCTCGCGTCGTACGCCATGCTTGGGCGGCTCTCGTTCGCCGGCGCGTGGCGGGCGCGGCGCCGCGCCGTCCAGTCGTGGCGGCGAGCCCGAGACCGTGAGGTGCTGCGTCACACGGTCAACCGACTGGACCCGCAGCTTTTGCCAAACCCACTGCTGCGCTGGGTCGCCAACCCGTTAGTCGGGGTGTACGGGTGGCTGGTGCGCGGGTTGATTCGGTGGTGAAGGACGATGGTGCGGCGGATCGACCCGGGTCGCGGGGTAGCGGTCCACGCGATTCGTGGGTCGCCGCAGCAGGACGGCGAGCAGAACGATCGTCAGCACGTGACTGGCCAGTAGCGCCGCGCCGACGCCCGTCAGGCCGTACCGCGGCACTAGCAGCAGATAACACGCGGTCGCGACGGCGGCAATGAATCCGTAGGCCCCGAGCAGGGCGGCGTACCCGCGAATCGAGATCAGTTGATACGCCTGCACGTGCGTCACGAATCCGAACGCGCCCGCGACGCAGAGCAGCACGAGCAAGGGCCCCTCGCCGGCGTAGCCCGGGCCGTAGAGCAGGTGCAGCAGGTGACCGCGCCCGATCAGCGCGACCCCGACCAGGGCCGCGCCACCGATGGCAGCGATCCCGATCAGCCGCCGACTCAAGGCCCACCACGCCGCGTCCTGCCCGGCCGCGCGGAACCTCGCCAGCCGGGACAGCGACGACTCACCCAGCGCCGTCACGATCGTGCTGCCCGCGATCACCATGAAATAGATCGGCGCGAGTCGGCCCAACGCCGCCGCGCCCAGCAGCCGCTCGGTCATGATCTGCGGCAACTGTTGCAGGCTCGCCATCAGCAGCACCGCGACGCCCAGCGGCAGCGCCCGCCGCGCGAGGTGTGTCACGCGATGCGCCCGCCCGGGGCGCGCGGACGCCGCCGATCCGGTGACGGGCGATCGGGCTCGTCGTACCCGCGACGCGCGCGGCCAGTCGTACAGCGCCAAGACCAGCGCCGTCGTCACGAACATGCCACCGACCGCCGTCGGCAAAGACCCGGTCCACCCGTACACGCCGATCAACACCGCCAGCGCCAACGTGCCCCGCAAGACCAACGACCGGGCCATCCGCTGCATCTGTTCGTGTCGCTGAAAGACGCCGTGACACAGATCACTCAAGGCGTCGGCCGCCTTGATCGCGCCGACGAGCAGGATGATCGAAGTGGCGGCAAGCGGATAGCCGACCGCGAGGACCACGGCGGCGATGACGAGCCAGGCCGCGGGCGTGGTGAGCAGCCGTACCGTGAGGAAGTCCTCGAACGCGTACTCGTCCGCCGCGTCGCTCGCTTGGATCGACCGTAGCTGGAGGTTGAACAGGAGCATGATCGGGACGCTGACCGCGTAGGCCAGGGAGAAGTAGCCGATCTCGGCCGGGGGCACGGCCATGCGCGTCATCGCGGTCAGCATGCCCCACTGGCAGAGGCCATAGACGACCATCCCGGAAGCGAGCCACAGGAACTGCGCGCGAAGTCGAGGGGAGGGCTCATTCAGCGACGTGAGTGGCTCACGGTCGGGCATGCGGCGATGTTCGGTCGCGGGCGGACCGGTTGCAACCCGAGACCCCGAACCCTATCGTCGCGCCGACCCTTTGACCGCCCCGATCCTCCAGCGGAACCCCGTGAGCGCCACGAACGCGTCCGAGCTAGAAACCATGGCCCGCCCCCACTGCCCCGTCTGCGGCGCCGAGGGCACGGTGGCCTATCAGGACCTGAGCGATCGCATCGGACGCACGCCCGGTCGATGGACCCTGGTCCGCTGCGGCAACGACCGATGCCGATCGTTGTGGCTCGATCCCGCGCCGACAGCGCGCGACATCGGCCGCGCCTACGACGACTACTACACGCACCGGGACCAACCCTCAGATCGCGACTCGCTCCTGCGTCGTGTCGTCGGTCGCATCCAGCCGGCGTATCTGGCGGCGAGGTGGGGCTATTCGCCGCCCGCCACGCCGTTGGGGTTATGGCGCCTGCTCGCGCTGTTGCCACGGCTTCACCCCGGCTTGCGGGCGTACCTGGACTTCTCGGTGATGTACCTGCCGGCGTCGTCGACCGGCCGATTGCTCGACGTCGGGTGTGGCAACGGTGACACCCTGAGTCGCCTGGCCGCGCTCGGTTGGCAGGTGGAAGGCGTCGAGCCCGACGCCCGCGCGGTGGCGGTGGCCCGGGCCCGTGGCCTGAGGGTGCACCACGGCGACGTATCGAAGGTCGCCCGCGCCGCCGAGCCTTACGACGTGATCACGCTCAGCCACGTGATCGAGCACGTCCACGATCCCATCGGAACGCTCAGGGCCTGTCGAGAGCTGCTGACGCCGCGGGGACGGGTCATCGTGGCCACCCCCAACGTCGGCGCCCTGATGCACCGGCGCTTCGGCCGCCACTGGCTGAGCCTGGACCCGCCGCGACACCTGTGCCTGTTCTCGACCGATTCGTTGCGCATGGCCGCGGAACGCGCCGGGTTCGGTCACGTCGAGGTCAGGACAACGGTTCGCGAGGTGGATGCCCAGTACGTCGCGGGCCGATCCATTCAGCGGACCGGGCGATACCGGTGGGGCGATCGCGGCCCGTGGCTCACGCGTGGGCTCGCGCAGGCGTGGCAGTACCGCGAGGCGATCGAGGTCGCCGCGGGGCTCGCCGAAGGTGAAGAGCTGCTGATGATCGCGCGACCATGAACTCACGGCCAACCCTGTCCATCGCGATGTGCACGTGCGACGGCGAGGCCTTCCTCGACGAGCAACTGAACAGCCTGCTCGAGCAGACGCGGCCTCCCGACGAGGTGATCGTGTGCGACGACGCCTCCCAGGACGCCACGCCCCGCCTGCTGGATCGGTTCGTCACACGAGCGCCGTTTCCCGTCGAACTCGTTCGGCGGGATCGCCGAATCGGCGCGCGTGAAAACTTCGGCGACGCGTTCCGTCGGTGTGGCGGCGATTGGATCTTCCCGGCCGACCAGGACGACCGCTGGCACCCCGATAAGCTGGAGCGATTCGAGCAGGTCATCGGCACAGCAGACGAGGCGGGCCTGATCGTCTGCGATCTGAATCTGATCGATGAGGCGGGGCGTTCGCTGGGGCGCACGCAATGGGAGTCGCTGGGTTTTGGGCGGCGGGCGCAGCGACGGTTCGGCGCGGGTGGCGCGTTCGAGCGGTTGCTGCGGTTCAACGTCGTGACGGGGGTGGGGATGGCGTTCGCGGCCTCGCTGCGGCGGCTGGTCCTGCCCATCCCGGACGGATGGGTGCACGATGAGTGGGTGGCGCTGCTCGCCGCGGCGACTCGGCCCGTGCGTTTGATCGAGGAGCCGCTGGTGGATTACCGTCGCCATGCGCAGCAGCAGATCGGCCCGGCGATCGGCGGGTGGCGCGAGCAGTGGCGCATCGCGCGACGCGACATGGGCCAACCTTATTTCCAACGCATGCTCGAGCGCACCCACGCGGCACGTGAACGGCTCGAGGCCTGCCCGTCGTCGTCACTCGCTCCCGATCGTCTCCGGCTGCTCACGGAGCGTGAACGCCACGCGGCGGCGCGACTTCAGATGCGCCAAACCGGCCAATGGCGCCTGCCGACGGTGCTCCGCGAATGGGGCGCCGGCCGATATCGTCGCTTTGGCTACGGCTGGAAGAGCGCCCTGCAGGACCTGTTTCTGCCATAGCAGGAGCGATGCGCTTCAGCTCGGCACGGCCACCGCCATGACTTTCACTTCGGCGCCGCGGCCGGCGGCGAAGCGCTCGGCGGCGCTGCCGTTGCGCACGGCGATCTCCAGCCGACCGCCGCTGCCGAAGTAGGCGACCGGCTCGGCCTCGGCGACGTCGGCGAACGTGCGCCCCAGCCCGTGGATCGCCGTCCCGTCGTCGCCGACCCGCAGCTCGACGCGTCGGCCGTTCAGCCGGCAACGCCGCCACGCCGTCTCGGTCAGGTCGGTGATCAGGTTCCCGAACCGATCGACGTGCAGGACGTGGGCGAGGACGTGGTCGGCCTCGAGGCGGGGGCTGGGCAGGTCGAGCGTGACGAGCGAGGCGGGATCGACGGGGTCGCCGAGCGTGTCGAGGTCGGCGCCGGTGGCGATCCGGGCGGCGGCGGGGGCGAACAGGTCGCGGCCGTGGAAGGTCGCGCTGACCGGCCGGGGTGGCAGGCAGGCGGGATCGAGGGCGACGGCGGCGAGGGCGGGGTAACGCTGCAGCGCCGGGGCGAACAGGCCGTTGTCCGGCCCGACGAGCGTGCACGCCGCCGTGCCGATCGCCACCGCGCGGCGGTCGCTGCCCACGCCCGGGTCCACGACGGCGACGTGCACCGTCCCCGGCGGGAACGCGTCGACCACGCCGTCGATCGCCAGCGCCGCCTCGAGCACGTCCTGCGGCGCGATCTCGTGCGTGACGTCGATCACCCGGGCGTCGGGCGCGAGCGTGGCGATGACGCCCTTCATCTGCGCGACGTACGTGTCACGGGTGCCGAAGTCGGTGGTGAGCGTGATGAACGTGGGGCTCATTCAGTACTCACGGCGCTGCCGGGCCGGGGGGATGTTCAGTTGCTTGCGATACTTCGCCACCGTGCGGCGGGCGATGTCGATGCCCTGTTCCTTGAGTTTGTCGGCGAGCTGATCGTCGCTGAGCGGGTCGGACTTGTCTTCCTCGGCGATGATCTGCTCGAGCTTGGCCTGGACGGCGGTCCAGCTCATCGCGTCGCCCGACTCGGTCTCGGTCCCGCCGGAGAAGAACATCCGCAGCGGGACGATGCCCCGCGGCGTCTGGAGATATTTCTCGTTCACGGCGCGGCTGACGGTCGCGACGTGGATCCCGAGCTGATCGGCGACGAGCGTCATCGGCAGGGGGCGCAGGGCCTGCGGGCCCTGGTCGAAGTATTCGCGCTGCGCGTCGAGCACGACGTTGATCACGCGCAGCAGCGTGGCGTTGCGCTGCTGGATCGCGTCGATGAGCCAGCGGGCGGAGTTGAGGTTCTGCCCGACGAAGTCGCGGGTCTTCTTGTCCACCGACCGGTCCTTGACCATGCGCGAATAGGCGGGGCTGATCTGCACCGCGGGCAGGCGGCCGTCGGTCAGCCGGGCGACGTAGCGGTCCTCGTCCTCGTCGTACTCGACCACGGCGTCGGGCCGGATGATGCGCGGGGACTCGTCCGCGAGCAGGCGGCCGGGGTGGGCGTGAAAGTGCTTGAGCTCGGCGATGGCCTGCTTGACGCGATCGACCGGCACGTCGAGGGCCTTGGCGATCCGCGGCAGACGGTTGGCCTCGACGTCCGGCAGGTGGTCGGCGACGATGCGCCGGGTCAGCTCCAGGTCCTCATCCGGGTTCTGACGCAGGCGGGCGTCGATCTGCAGCAGCCAGCACTCGCGGATGTCGCGGGCGGCCAGGCCCGGCGGGTCCAGGCTCTGCAGCATCAGCGCCCGCGCCGCGTCCAGGTGCTCGAGCGTCATGCCCGGCGGGGCCTGCTTGACCAGCTCCTCGTTGTCGCTGCGCAGGTACCCGTCGGCGTCGATGAAGCCGATGAGGAACTCACCGGCCGCGAGCACGTTCGGCGGCGCATCGACCAGCCGCCACTGGTCCATGAGCTGCTCGTACAGCGACGTCGAACGCGCCGCGGTGTTGGCCAGCGCGTCGAGCTTGCCATCGCGTTCGCCATCGGACTGGGCGGCTCGGGGGCGGTACGCCTCGCCCGTCTCGAACCGGCCGGCGTCCCACGAGTCGGCGTATTCCTCGGAGAGGTTGCTCAGCCGCTCGAAGTCGTCGGCGTGGTTGGCGCTTCCGTCCGAGGGTTCGACGACCAGCTCCCGCTCGCCCTCGCGGTTGTCCCGGTCGGTCTGTTCCTGCTCGGCCTCCAGCGCCGCGCGATCGCTGCCGGGCTCCTGGATCTCGAGGGTCGGGTTGGACGCCAGCTCCTGCTCGAGTCGCTCCTCCAGCGCCGCGGTCGGCATCTGGAGGATCTCCATCGACTGAATCATGCGCGGCGCCAGCTTCATCCGCTGGTCGATCCGCATGTGTTGTCCGGCGTCGATACGCATCAATGCGCCCCTGAGCGGTAGCGACGGGCCGCTCCTGGCCCGCCTTTTGCAGGCAACCGTTGCTTGTACCATCGCCGCCGCCGCGCGGCAACGAAAACGCCGTGCAGCGCCGACGGACGCCGTCGATTCACGGCTCGACCGACTCCACCGGCTGCCGGCCGTGCAGCGCGTCGCTGAGCACCGCCTTCGAGACCGTCTCGAGCGACGTGCCCGTCGGCAGGCCCCGCGCCAGACGTGTGACGCGCACGCCGCTGTCGCGCAGCCGCTCGGCCAGGAACAACGCCGTCCCGTCGCCCTCGAGCGTCGGGTTCGTGCCCAGGATCACCTCGGCCACGCCCTCCTCGCGCACGCGGCGGACCAGCCGATCGATGTTCAGCTCCCCCGGCCCGACACCGTCGAGTGGCGCCAGCCTGCCCATCAGCACGTGGTACACCCCGCGGTAACGGCCGAGCTGCTCGAGGCTCGCCACGTCGCTGGGCTGCTCGACGACCAGGATGGTGGTGCGGTCGCGCTCGGGGTCCGAACAGATCGAGCAGGGGTCGGACTCCGAGACGTGCCCGCACGAGCCGCACACGCACAGGCGTTCTTTGAACCGGCGCAGGGCGTCGGCCAGCTCGAAGCACTCGTCGGGCGGCGCCTTGAGCAGGTGGAAGGCGATCCGCTGAGCCGAGCGCCGGCCGATCCCGGGCAGGCGGGCCAGGCGGTCGACCAGCGTCTCGAACGCGGAAGCGAGTCGCGGGCGTTCCATGGGGGCATTCTAAGCGGCCCGGCGGCGCGAAACGGCGGGCGTGCGCGATGGGGGGCGGTGGCGATCCTGCACGGTGCCCGCGCGGCATCTAGAACGGAAAGAGAAATCGCTTGTCGGTGAAGTCCTCGGGCACCAGCGCGAGCCGGGGCCTGGCCGCGGCGTGCCCGTCAAAGAAGTTGGCGTGGGCGGCGCCGTGGTGACGGTCGTCCTCGATCACACGCGCAAAGAATCCGGGCTTGATGTGGTTGCGTTGCCAGATGTCGTGGGCGTTGAGCGCGCCCAGCGCGAGTCGTCGGCTGCCGTCGATCCAGAAGATGTGGCGGGACGGCGCCGGGACGCGCTCGGCGTGGATGAAGACGCTCTTGTCGCCGACGCGGGGCGGCGGGCGCTCGCCCTCGAACAGCATCGCGTTGGTGATGTAATCGAGCGCCTGATCGGAGATCGTGACCGACCGGCCGGTCACGGGGTGTTCGACGGTCACCGGGGTGTGGACACCGGCGCGATACTCGGGTTCGCCCGGGCCGGGCAGTCCGGGATAGGCCGGGCATTGAAAGGCCGCATGATCGGCGAGGACGGCGGCGAGCATGGCTTCGGCGTGCCGGATACGCGGCAGGTCGGGGACGTTCGGGCCGTCGAGGTAGGGGCTCAGCCCGTGCGCCGGCGCCACGGCCGAGCCGACGCCCGGCGGGCTGGCGCCGTCGGTGTATTCACGCAGGATCTGGCCCTGGTGGTCCTGGCTGTACAGGACCACGGCCAGGCCGATGCTGCGCAGGTTGCTCAGGCACATGACGCCGTAGGCGCCCGAGCGGGCCTTGCCCAGCGCCGGCAGCAGGATGCCGATCAGCAGGGCGATGATCGAGATGACCACCAGAAGCTCGATGAGGGTGAAGGCGGGGCCGGGTCGTCGCATGGCAAGAAGTTCCGATCGGTTTTGCTGGACGTGAACACGAACCAAGTGAATAAGCGTTTCAATTAGACCCGCGCGAGGGCTGCGTTGTCAAGCCCCGAGCCATTAAATGGTATTGACAAGATCGCCCCCGTTCCTATGCTGGTTGGGGGGACGAGATGTGGGCGCGTTCAGTGCGCCCGGCATGGCCCGCCGCGTGGGTGGTGGAGAGAGAGGTGGCAGATCTTGAAAGGGAGGAGATGAACCGCTTGACAGCCGTAGGCCGGCGTGTGGCGATCCTGTGTCTATGCGTCGCCGCGTGGCCCGTGGCGGCCGCGCAACTCACCTCAAACTGGACGGACGCGACCGGGGGCGATTGGGCCGACGCGGCCAACTGGTCCACCGTCGCCTTCCCGAACAACAACGGCGACACCTTCATCGCCAACGTCGCCCTGCCGGGGACGTACACCGTCACGCTCGACACCGACGTCACGGTGGACGAGTTCACCCTAAACAGTCCCAACGCCACCGTTGACCAGGGATCAAGCTCGACGTTCGCCGTGCTCGGCGATGCGAACCTTGACGCCGGCACGTTTCTGCTTGGCGGCGGAACGATTCAGGGCGGGACGTGGCGACTCAACGGTGGTGCCCTGAACTTCACCTCCAGCTTCAGCAACATTCTGGACGGTGTGACGGTGGCCGGCGACCTGACGGTGGGGGGTCAGAACGCCTCGCGGGCGCGGCTGGCCAACGGAGCGAGCTTCACGGGGAACGCGGAGGTGGCCGAGACCAGCGGGATCCTGGCCGTGGAGTTTACGACGACGCTGGACGACACGACGATCGAGGTGAGCGGGAACTCGACGGCCTTCGGCCCCAACGGGGACGCGGTGCTGACCCTGGGCCCCAACGCCACGGTGAACCTCAGCGGCAACAACGCCACCCTGCGCAGCGACGCCTTCGTCACCGGCGACAGCCAGATCGTCAACCAGGGGTTGATCGAGGCCTCGGCCAACAGCAACATCACGACGGACACGTTCACCAACGAGGGTCAGGTCAACGTGACGACGGGGACGACGAACCTGGGCGCGTCGAGCACGACGACGGTCAACGCCGCCGGGGGCACGATCCAGGTGGGCGCGGCGACGGCGCGGCTGCGCGGCGACTGGTCCAACCAGGGGACGATCGAGCTGACCGACGGGGCGACGCTGGAGCTGGAGAACGCGTTCACGACGGCGGACATCGGCACGATCAACCGCAGCGGGACGACCGAGGTGCGGATCGAGGGCACGCTGGACAACAGCGGCGACACGCTGGCCTTCAACGCGGCGACCGGGTCATACATCCTCGCGGGCGGGACGGTCCAGGGCGGGACGATCACCCAGGCGGACGGCCAGGGCCTGCTGTTCACCAGCAGCGGCAGCAACATTCTGGACGGTGTGACGGTGGCCGGCGACCTGACGGTGGGGGGTCAG
>CAYSIX010000080.1:0-3179 GCA_964431205.1 uncultured Phycisphaeraceae bacterium | reverse complement strand
GCTTCACGGGGAACGCGGAGGTGGCCGAGACCAGCGGGATCCTGGCCGTGGAGTTCACGACGACGCTGGACGAGACGACGATCGAGGTGAGCGGGAACTCGGCGGACTTCGGCCCCAACGGGGACGCGGTGCTGACCCTAGGCCCCAACGCCACGGTGAACCTCAGCGGCAACAACGCGAGGCTGCGCAGCGACGCGTTCGTCACCGGCGACAGCCAGATCGTCAACCGGGGGCTGGTTGAGGGGACGGGGAACGTCCGGATCGTCCCGGACGCGTTCCTGAATCGGGGGATCGTTCGGGTCTCAAGCAACGTGCTCACGGTGGACGGCGATGCCGTGACGAATGAAGCCGCCGGCGTATTCGAAGTGCTGCCCGGCGGCACGCTGCGTGCGAGCCCGGCGTGGCCGACAGGCCCGGGCACGATTGACGTCATGGGCGGGCAGCTCAACGGTTCCAATGCGATCACGAACACGGGCACGGTCAGCGGTTTCGGGACGGTGACCGGCACGTTCATCAACGAGGGCGTGGTCAACAGCACGGGGCCGACGCCGGCCGACCGGCTGGACTTTGCCGGCCGGGTCTCCGGCGGGGGCGACTTCCAGGGCGACGTCGTTGTTTCGGGCGTGCTGGCCCCGGGCGGCAGCCCCGGGTCGATGAGCTTCGAGGACCTGACGTTCGCGCCCGCCGGCACGTTCGAGTTCGACTTCGAGGGCCCCGGCGACGGCCAGTTCGACCGGTTGGACGCCACGGGCACGGTGGCGCTCGACGGGACGCTCGAGCTGGTGCTGCCGGAGGACTTCACGCCGACGCTGGGCGACACGGTGCGGATCATCGAGGCCGACGGCGGGGTCGAGGGTCGGTTCGCGGAGGTCTCGAACGTCGTGTTCATCCCCGGCGAGCTGGTCTTTGCGCCGATCTACATGCCGAACGAGGTGTTCATGGTCGCGGCGAGGCCGGGCGACTTCGACGGTGACGGCGACGTGGACGCGTTCGACCTCGGGCTGTGGCAAACCGGATTCGGGCTGACGCAGGGGGCGGGGATCCAGGATGGCGACGCGGACGCCGACGGGGACGTGGACGCGTTTGATCTTGGGGTTTGGCAGTTCAACTTCGGCGAGACGCTCGCGGCGGAGGTCCCCGAGCCTGCGACCGGGCTGTGCCTGTTGGTGGGGATCGGCCTGGCGCGGCGGTCGCGAGGCCGCACACGCCGTGGTTGATCAAACGGTCTGTGCCGCGCGTTGATCGGCCGCGCGCTGGCGCAGGAGGTCAAGCATGCCGCGGACCTCGTCGGCCATGCGGGTGTTGGGAAACTCACGGATGATCTGCTCGCCGACGTTCACCGCCCGCGTCCACTCACGGTCGTGGACGGCGATCTTGAACTGCACGCCGAGGTTGTCTCGCTTCTTGCCGATCACGCCGCGCGCCACCTCGCGGAAGGGGGCGGCCTCACGCTCGGTCAGGTACTTGTCCAGCTCCTTGAGCAGGTCCATGGCACGATCGACGTCGTCGCGTTCGGCGGCGGCGAGGAACTCCCGCTCGAGCTGATGCTTGTACTGCTCGCGTGCCTGCGCGACGCGGGCCGACAGCCCCCGCACCTCTTCCGAATCCGGGTAAAGCCGCTGCATCTTCGCCGCTTCCTGAGCGGCCCGCTCGAAGTCGTGCCGGGCCAGGACGTCCTCCAGCCGCGCGATCGACTCGTGCACCTTCTTGTCCATGTCCGACGCCCGGGCCGCCATGATCTGCTCGCGGAACGCCTCGGCCTCCTCGCGGTAGCCGAAGGTCTGGCTCATCTCCTGGACGAGCACGAGCGCCGCGTCGAACTCCGCGCGGTCGATGTCCTCGCGGATCGCCTTGCGCAGGGCGTTGAGGTCGTGGCTGCGGTAGGCGATGCGCTTGGCGGTGTCGCTGAGCAGCAGGCGGTCGGCGATGGCGCGCAGCAGGCGCAGCACCTCCGGGTCGGCCCCCAGGCCCGGCACGCCCGAGGCGTCGCGGCCCCACATCGCCCAGCGCACCGATCCGACGATCAGCGTGCTCAGCCCCGCGAGCGCAAAGACCACCGACGGGATCGTGAACAGGTACAGCAGGAACGTGCGCGTCGCCGGGTCCGGCGTCACCGTCCGCTGCGCCGCGGCGATCCCCGTCGCCACCAGCAGCCCCGCCGCCACCCACATCAGCACCGCCGCCGCGATCAACCCCGCCGGCGTCGAAAGAAACGGCTTACGCTTGACCGGCTTGTCCTGCTGTTCGCCCATGTGGGTCCCCTGTCGATGCCCCCGGCTTGGCTCGGTTCGCTGTCCGTCCCGATCGCTGCGGCTCGCGTCGCTCGGTCAGGAACCGGGCGTCGCGACGCATGAATCGGTCCCGCAATCGAAGTGCGTCGGCACGACGCAGAGAAACCGCAGCGTCCCTTCGCCGCGGTTCGTGAACTGATGCGTCTGGTTCGCGGGGATGTACACCGCCTGCCCCGCGGAAACCTCTCGCTCGGCGTCGCCGTCGAACACGCCTGCCACGCCGTCCAGGATCATCACCTCGTGCTCGTAGTTGTGAGCGTGGCGGGGCGTGTGCCCGCCCGGCTCGACCTCGAACAGCCGCATCGCGAACGTCGGCGCCCCGTGCTCGCGACCGACCATCAGCCGCATACGCACCCGATGCGCCCCGGGCATGTCCATCAACCTGGCGTCGACCTCCCGCGGGTCACGAACGAGCATGCGGCAACTCCTCTGCCTCATTGTAAGCATCGGCGGGGCGGCGGGCGAAGCTGGACGCCCGACCGCCGACGACCGATAGAAACCCTCCTGACGGGCCCGTCGATCGGCACAGACCCGCGCTCTGCTACGATCGGGCCATGGAACGACGGGCGCGAGCGGTCTGGCGGCTGACCGGCGGCGTGGCGGGGCTGGTGCTGCTGGGCCTGGCTCTGTACTACGCGTTCGGCCATGTCGATCTGGCCGTGCTGCGCGAGGCCCCGCCCGTCGCGGTGGGGGTTCTGGCGGCGGCGGTGGTGGCGAACCTGGTCGCGGCGGCGGCGCTGTTCTGGGCCGTGACGCGCAGCTTCGACGCCGCGCCGCCGGTCTCGTTCGGCCGCATGTTCCTGCTGATCACCGCCAGCAGTCTGCTGAACTACATCCCGCTGATCCGCGCCGGGCTGATCGGGCGGGCGGCGTACCTGCGCGTGCATC
>CAYSIX010000079.1:0-16767 GCA_964431205.1 uncultured Phycisphaeraceae bacterium | reverse complement strand
CTTCGGCTGGCAGAAGCCGTGCTACCTGCTGCAGGACGGGTACGTGGACACGTTCGAGGAGCTGATCGAGCAGACCGAGTGGGAGCGATACGGCCAGGCGTCGGGCAACCCGGCGTGTCAGCAGTGCATGGTGCACTGCGGGTACGAGCCGTCGGCGGTGGACCACACGTTCTCCGGGTTCGGCGGGATTTTCGCGACGCTCAAGGCGATGCTGTTCAACACCTACGCCAGCCCCGCCGCCGCCGACCGCCTCGAACAGGAGAAGCAACGGCCGCACGGCCCGCTGGCGCAGCTCAACGGCCTGACCATCGACGGCAAGCCCGTGCTCGAGGCGATTCAAAAGAGCGGCGAGGCGGCGTGAGCGCGCAGACGAGATGTCTCCGATCCAAATGCGCCAGATTCTGGATCGCACCCCTTTCCAACCGATCGAAGTGTTCGTCTCCGATGGAGCGGGCTAACCGATCCGTCACCCGGAGTTCGCCCTCGTGGAAGGGACGCAGCTTCATGTGTTCCTGGAATCGGCAGAGGATGCGTTGCCGCAGTCGTATGTGCTGATCACACTCCGACAGATCACGGGGATTCAACCGCTGTGATCGCCAAGTGTGAATGAGTATAACGGCGGTGGAAGGGTGCTTTGTGATGGATGCAGCAACGATCTGGCGACACCTGTCCCAACGTCCGTTCCGACCCTTTGTGATCGCGACGGACGACGGATGCACTTACCGAGTGGACCGGCCGGGCATGGCCATGATGACACCGAACACCTTCTGCGTGGGTGTCAACCCGGACGCGGATGGCATCTTTGAGACGGTTCGGTATTACGACCTCAGCCAGGTGCGACGGATCGAGCCGATCGCTTCAGCGGCGTGAGCGACCCGCCGCGGTATGCTGGTGGGCATGCCGCAACACATTCTGTCCGTGATGGCCGTGGTCGGCGTCGGGTCGCTGACGCTGGCGCTGCTGCTGACGGTGCTGAATCGGGTGCGCCGATCGTTGACCGACCGGCTGGCGCGGGCGGGAGCGCTGGACGTGCTGGTGGCGGTTCTGACGTGGGCGCCGTGGCTGGCGGCGGGGCTGATCGTCGGGTGGTGGGGCGTGCTGGGGGCGGTGCTCGGGCAGGCGGTCGCGCTGGTGCTGTGGTGCTGGGTTCACGAGTGGCTGCACCGCGAGGCGTGGCGCGGGCCGCGGATCGTCTGGTTTGTCAACCGCCGGGTCGGGCGGATTCGTAATCACGCGGCGATCTGGCTGACGGTCGTCGTGCTGCCGCTGTTCTGGGCGATCCGCCTGGCGCAGGTGTTGCTTTACCCGTTTCTGGTCGTGCTGCTGAAGTTCCCGCGATACCGTCAGGGCGAATGGATCAACGTCAGCCGGCACAAGTTCGAGGGGCTGGTCGGCCACGACCTGATCTGGTGCCTGTACTGCGACTGGATGACGGGCGTGTACGCGTTGGGGGCGGAGATGCTGCGCAACGTCGAGTCGTTCTGGTGCCCGATCCGGTTCTACGACGGGAAGAAGTGCGAGAACTGCCGGATCGACTTCCCGGACGTCGACGGCGGTTGGGCGCCGGGGGACGGGACGATGGCGGACGTCGAGGCGGTGATGCAGCGGCACTACGGGCCGGGGCAGCCGGCGGCCTGGTTCGGGCACCCGGCGCGTCTGACGGTGGAGGGGCGATCGGTGGAGGCATCGGACGCGGGGGACTAATCGGACGGAGCGGCGAGGGCGTCGGGCGTGGCGGGCGCGTCGCCGCCGCGGACGCGCTCGGGATCGCGGGCGAGTTTGATCTGCCCGCCGACGATGGTCGCGATGGCGCGGCCGGTGAGGCACCATCCGTCGAAGGGGCAGTTTCGGCTGCGGCTGGCGAATGCGTTGACGTCGACGGTCCAGTTCAGGTTCGGATCGATGACGGTGACGTCGGCGTCGCTGCCGGGCGCGAGCGTGCCCTTGCTGGGCAGGCCGCAGAGCCTGGCGGGCTGGTGCGTCATCATGTCGATGAGCTGGGGCCAGTCGATCGCGCCCGACTCGATCAGGGCCTTGATGTAGAGGGCGAGGGCGGGTTCGAGGCCGATGATGCCGAAGGGGGCGGCGGCGAACTCGAGCTCCTTGTCCTCGCGAGTGTGGGGGGCGTGGTCGGTGGCGAGGATGGTGATGGTGCCGTCGCGGACGCCTTGGAGCAGGGCGTCGCAGTCCTGCCGGGTGCGCAGCGGCGGGTTCATCTTGAAGTTGGTGTCGTAGCCGGCGCAGGCCTGCTCGGTGAGCAGCAGGTGGTGGGGCGAGACCTCGGCGGTGACGCGGGCGCGGGCGTGCTGGTCGGCGCGGGCGCGGCGGATGAGCTCGACGCCGCCGGCGGTGGACAGGTGCTGAACGTGGTAGGAGGTGGGGTATCCCTGGTATTGCAGGAGCAGGAGGTCGCGTTGGATGATCAGCAGCTCGGCGACGGGGGGCCAGCCGGCCAGGCCGAGGCGGGACGCCAGGGCCCCGGCGTTCATGACGCCGCCGCCGAGCTGCGGGTCCTCGCAGTGCTGCATGAGCGGGCGGCCGGTCATGGCCACGTAGCGGATCGCCTTGTCCATGACGGCGGCGGAGGCGACGGCGACGCCGTCGTCGGTGAACCCGACGGCGCCGGCGCGGGCCATCAGCCCGATCTCGGCCAGCTCCTCGCCGCGGCGGCCCTTGGTGACTGCGCCGATGGGCAAGACGTTGGCCAGGTTCGCGCGCTGGGCCTGGCGGTAGACGAACTCGACGCGGGCGTCGTCGTCGATCGCCGGCTCGGTGTTGGGCATGCAGCAGACGGTGGTGAACCCGCCGTTGATGGCGCTGGCGGCGCCGGTGGCGATCGTTTCCTTCTCTTCCTGGCCGGGCTCGCGCAGGTGCACGTGCGGGTCGATCAGGCCGGGACAGACGATGCAGCCGGAGGCGTCGAAGACGGTGGCGTCGTCGCCGGTGTCGGGCCGTGCGCTCCGGCCGAGCCGGGCCACGCGGCCGTTCTCCAGCACGACATCGGTTTTTTCGTCGATGCCCTGAGCGGGATCGATCAGGCGGCCGTTGATGATCGTCAGGCGCGTCATCGGGGTCAGGATAGCAGAGGGTGGGGATTGAGAGGGGTGGGATTGAGTGATCCGGATCCCGCCTCGCTGAAGCGAGGCGGGCCGAGGGGAGGCGGGCGGGCGGGACCAGACGAGGGGCGCGGTCAGGCGGCGCGGCGCATCGGTTCGGGCGAGTCGCCGATGCTTCCGACCGGGCCGGTGTCGGTCGGCACCTCGGGCTCGACGACGATCTCACCGTCGTCTTCCTTGTCGGAGGTCTTCCTGAGGTATTCGAGCCGGCGGCGCTTGGAGGCGATGATCAGGTCGTGTCGCTGCAGGTCGAACTGAACGCGTGCGGCGAGGGTCCGCAGGGCGCAGGTGACAAAGAGGTAGGCGAGCAGGGCCAGCGTGGCCGTCGTCATCATTTGGGCCGTGTCGTCCATCGTGGTGATGATCGGCGCGACGGGCCTTCGGCTTCAGGTAGCACGACGGTCGCGGGCTCAGGCGACGGAAGCGAGGGGGACCGGCGCCGGTTGCGGATGGCGGGCCATCCGACGCAGGGGCCGCGACCCGAGCTGGCGGGTGGTCGGCCCGGCGGTGGGGCGTGGTGAGATGTCGGCCTTGGCGCGAAGGATCGCGCCGCGGTGCACGCGCAGGCTCTTGGCCGTCAGCTCGCCGGTGGTCAGGCTCTGATCGCCCAGCTCGATGGCGCCGTACACGACGGCACGGCCCTCGAAGCGACCCTGATTGGACAGGCATCCGCAGACCAGCCGGCCCATCATCTCGCTGGGGGCGGTCAGCTCGATGTGCCCCATGGTCACCACGTCGCCGTGGAGTCGCTGGCGGAGGATCAGGTCCTTGAACTCCAGCGGGCGGGTGCACGTCGGGCACCGGGCGCTCATGGCACGTCGGGAGACCTCGAAGGCCGCGGCGCACTGCGGGCAGACGACACGACGGACCTGCCGGGGCTGAGGCTTTCGCGGGTGCAGCGATCGGAGGGCCGGTCGTAACGGCATGGTCAGCCCCTGATCGGGTGACGGGAGACGGTCACGACAGCGAGGCGCCGGGGGCGCGCAAGGATGGCGCGGCCGAGTTTGGGCGCGTCGTGGCAGCGCGAGCGCCGGGCCGTGCGCGGCCGTCGGGATACGGGGGCCGGTGGCTCAGCCGTGGCCGTTGCCGGCGTGGGCGAACCCGCCGGGCCGTGGCGAGAGCACCTTGGGCCGACGACGCTGGAGCACTGCCTGCACCGAGCCGGGCATGGTCTTCACCGCAGGCTCGGCCTGTGCCTGCTCTTCGGCGTCTTGGTCCTCGTGCGAGGACATGACCGAGTCGAGCATGGTCTGATCCGTCTGGTTTTCTTCGTTCTGATCGGCCTGGCCGAACGCCTCGCTGGCCGCCTGCATCGCCTTGGGCCCGACGCACACGTCGCCCTGGAACACCGCGCCCTCGACCACGTTCAGCCGGCTGGTGAACAACTGGCCGATCAGCTTCGCGCCCGGCAGCAGCTCGACGCCTTCCTCGGCGACGACGTCGGCCTCGGCCGTGCCCGCCAGCCGCAGCGTCCCCACGATCACCGTCCCCGAGACCCGCGACGAGTCGGTCAGCTCCAGCATCCCGCTGACTCGCAGCGTGCCCTTGAACTGGCCCATGATCACCGCGTCGTTGTCCAGCGACAGCTCGCCGCTGATCCGACAGTCCGGGCCCAGCACCGTCTTACTCTTTTGCGCCTCGCTCATGTCGTTCGCTCCTTGCGGATCTTGTGCCGACACACCGCGGTCGGCGGTAAGACTCATCGGAATCCGGCCCGGATTTGTCCAAAAGCGGACGACGAACCCGCCGCGGGCGCTCGAACCGTCTATTCTCGGACCCGGCGCGCGATGAACGCCGTCCCGCCCCGCGGTATGCTGTGGCGATGGACCGTCAGACCCGCCGGATCCTCCTCCAGCACGTCCGGACCGACGCGCTGCTCGGCATTGAGCAGGTGCCGGTCGACGCGCCCGCCGCGCCGGGTGAGCCCGCGCGCACGCAAGCCGTTTCCACGGAGACGGTCTCGGCCGGCCCGAGCGGCAAAGACCGTGATTCGAAAGCCGAGGCGCTGCGGCTGATGGACGAGCGGGAGGTGCGCGGGTGCACGAAGTGCGAGCTGTGCCACTCGCGGACGCAGACGGTGTTCGGCGAGGGGGACCCGGACGCGGAGGTGATGTTCATCGGTGAAGGCCCGGGTCAGCAGGAGGACGAGCAGGGCCGGCCGTTCGTCGGCCGCGCGGGCCAATTGCTCGACAAGATGATCGCGGCGATGGGTTACCAGCGTCGGGAGGTGTACATCGCCAACGTGGTCAAGTGCCGCCCGCCGAACAACCGCACCCCGACGGTGGTCGAGGCCAACGCCTGCTGGGATTACCTGCGGCGACAGATCGAGACAATCCGGCCGAAGGCGATCGTCACCCTGGGCGGGCCGGCGGCGAAGATGGTGCTGAGCACGACGGTGGGCATCACGCGGCTGCGCGGCACGTGGCACGAGTTTCCCGGCGTGGAGCCGCCGATCCCGGTCATGCCCACGTTTCACCCGGCCTACCTGCTGCGCAGCTACACGCCGGAGAATCGCCGCAAGGTCTGGTCCGACCTGCAGGCGGTGATGCAGCGTGTGGGCAAGCCGGTGCGCAACTGACGGCGTCGGTCACGACGCCTGCTTGACCTGCCCGTCCAGGTGCACGTCCATCTGCGGGAACGGGATGCCGATGCCCGCCTCGTCGAGGTGCAGCTTGACCGCGCGGGTGAGCTGCTCCTTGACGGACCAGAAGTCGGCGGCGGTGGTCCAGAAACGCACGACCCAGTTGACCGAGCTGTCGCCCAGGTCCAGCAGGTACACCTGAAAGCCACGGCCTTCGCCCCGGATCATCTTGTCGCTGAGCGATTCGGCGGCGGCGCTGAGCACCTCGCGGGTGCGGTCGATGTCGGCCGAGTATTCGACGCCGACGTTGACGTCCACGCGACGCTCTTCGTGGTGCGAGATGTTCTCGATGGTTCCGCCGTAGATCGCCGAGTTGGGGACGAGGATGCGGCGGTTATCGAACGTGTCGAAGATGGTGGTGAACAGCTCGATCTCGATGACCTTGGCGGTGATGCCGGCGGCGTTGACGACGTCGCCGACCTTGAACGGCCGGAAGACCAGGAGCATGGTGCCGGCGGCGAAGTTGGAGAGCGTGCCGGACATCGCCATGCCGACGGCGAAGCCCGCGGCGGCGAGGATGGCGGCCAGGCTGGTCACCTCGATGCCGAACTTGCTCAGGGCGAACATCACCCCCACGATCAGCACGAGGTAGTACACCAGCTTGCCGAAGAATCGCGCCAGCGTCTCCTCGACGCGGGCGCGCTCGGCCGATCGCCGCGTGGCACCGCTGAGGCCCTTGGCGATCATCAGCGAGACGACCAAAATGACCACCGCCCAGACCAGCGGCATCGCGTAGTCCTGGACGAGTTGCCAGATCGCGCTCGTGTCGCCCTGAATGGCACGACCGACCGTGTCCTGCGCCTCGGCCAACGTGGCACTGACCGCATCTTCGGGTGACGATTCAGCCGGGCCCTCCGCGGTCTGCGCGAGCAGGGGAACGATGTTCATGTGGTGTTCTCCTTGATGATGGTCGAGTGGCCAACCCCTGACGCTCCCGCTCCGGCGATCAGGATAAGGGGATCCCCCAAGCGTGCAAACGTGATCAGCCGCCGGGCGGTTCAAGTCGGCCCACAGCGAGGGTCGATAACACCTGCGGCGGTCGGTTTGCGCCGACGCCGGAGGCGCGATCGTATGGGCCAGATCACCACGGGCATCGGGCTGATCAGCGGGTTGCCGATCGGGGACCTGGTCGATCAGCTCATGCAGATCGAGGCCCAGCCGCGTCGGCGGATCGAGCAGCGAAATACCGTCCTGCAGTCGCAGGAGGCGGCGTTGCAGAGCGTCAACGCCAAGCTCCTGTCGCTCAAGTCCTCCGCCTTTGAGTTGAGCCGGCCGAGCAACTTCCGCGCGACCTCCGCGACCAGCTCCAACGAGAGCGTCCTGACCGTCTCGAGCAACAACTTCGCCGCGCCGGCGAGCTACTCGCTCGCCGTCAAGCAGCTCGTCTCCTCGCAAAACACCCTGACGCGCGGCTTCGCCGACCGCGATGCGACCCCCATCCCCGCCGGCACGCTCACCTTCGAACGCGCCGAGGCCAAGCTCGCGTCCAAGACAAGCCTGGACACGCTCAACGCCGGCCAGGGCATCGAACGCGGCAAGCTCCGCATCACCGACCGCGCCGGCAACAGCGCGATCGTCGACCTGTCTACCGCCGTCACCGTCGACGACGTGCTCAACGAGATCAACGCCACCCTCGGCGTCCAGGTGCTGGCGAGCGTCGACGGCGACGCGCTGAAGCTGACCGACCTGACCGGCAGCACCGCGTCGAACCTGATCGTGCAGGACGTCGGCACCGGCGGGACGGCGGCGAGCCTGGGCCTGGCCGGCTCCGTCGCCTCCGACGAGCTGACCGGCTCGGACATCAACACCCTCGGCCGGTCCACCTCCCTCTCGGCGCTCAACGACGGCAACGGCGTGTTCCGCGATCGCAACCTCGCCGACTTCCGCATCGTCTCCGCCGACGCCAGCACTTACGACATCAACCTCGCCGGCGCCACCACCCTCGGCGACGTGATCGATCAGATCCAGAGCGTCAGCGGCGGCGCGATCGAGGCGTCGATCTCGGCCGACGGCAAGGGCCTGGTGCTCACCGACGTCAACGGCGGGGGCGGCGCCGCGTTTCAGGTCACCGCCCTGAACGGCTCGACCGCCGCACGCGACCTGGGCGTCCTCGGCAACGACGCCGATGCCGACAACCTCATCGGCGGCTCCCGACTCATCGCCGGGCTCAACTCCAAGCTCCTGCGCCAGCTCAACGGCGGCGCCGGCGTCGCCACCCCCGGCACCATCGACATTCAGAACCGCGACGGCGTGGTTACCTCCGTGGACCTGTCCTCGGCCGAATCCGTCGCCGACGTCCTCGCCGCCATCAACGACGCCGGCGCCGCCAACGGCATCAGCGCTTCGCTCAACCGCGTCGGCCACGGCATCCTCATCACCGACAGCTCCGGCGGTAGCGGCGACATCGTCATCTCCGATCAGGGAGCCGGCACCTCCGCGGCCGACCTCGGACTCGCCGGCACCCACGCCAACACCACCACCGTCGATTCCGGCAACCTCCAGTTCCAGTACATCACCGAGGCCACCACCCTCCGCAGCCTCAAGGTCAACAAGGGCACCGTCCGCATCACCGACAGCGCCGGCGCCTCGGCCACCATCAACCTCAACCAGGACGACGTCCAGACCATCGGCGACGTCATCCGCAAGATCAACGAACGCAGCATCCAGGTCACCGCGCGCATCAATGACAAGGGTGACGGCATCCTGCTCGAAGACAACGGGCCCGGCAACACCGCCCTCACTGTCGCCGACGAGGGCTCCACCACCGCCGCCGACCTCAACCTTCTCGGCGAGGCCGACAACATCGGCGACGACATCGACGGCTCGTTCGAGCGAACCGTCACCGTCACCACCGACACGCTGCTCGGGTCCACCCAGCTCGACACCCTCCGCGACGGCCAGGGCATCGACAACACCAACGGCCAGGCCGAGTTTCAGATCACCACCCGCGACGGCACCGATCACGACATCGACCTCGACGGCGCCGTGACCATCGACGACGTGATCAACGCTATCCAGACCCAGACCGGCAACGCCGTCACCGCCGAGATCAACTTCAACAAGACCGGCTTCCGCCTCACCGACAACAGCGGCGGCTCCTCCGTCCCCTTCACGATCAAGGCGCTAAACGAATCCACCGCCGCCGAGGAGCTGGGTATCCTCAAGGACGATAACTCCAACAACACCATCAACGGCAGCGCCATCGTCGAGGTCACCACGCTCACCGATCTGGCCTCGCAGATCAGCAACGCCGACGTCGGCGTCGCCGCTTCCGTCGTCAACTTCGGCGATCCCAGCGCGCCCTTCCGGCTCAGCCTCGCCTCCCGAACCCCCGGCACCGACGGCGCCTTCCTCTTCGACGACGGTGGCATCGGCCTCGACCCGACCAATATCTCCGAGGCCCAGGACGCCGTCGCCTTCTTCGGCGGCGCCGACCCAGCCTCCGCCCAGGTCGTCACCAGCTCGCGCAACACCCTCGATGGCGTAATCGCCGGCGCTACCATCGACCTGCACGCCACCAGCACCCAGCCCGTCCAGGTCACCATCAGCCGCGACAACGCCGAGGTCGCCGATTCCGTCCAGTCCTTCGTCGACGGCTTCAACGACGTGATCTCCACCATCCGCGAGCTGGACAGCTTCGACACCGAGACGGAGGAGCGAGGCCTGCTGCTCGGTGACGCGTCGCTGCGGCAGGTGCAGCAGTCGCTGTTCAACATCGTGCTGCGGCGGAACACGGAGGCGGACGGCGACCTGACCTCGCTTGCCCAGGTCGGCCTGACCGTCGGCGACGGCGCCACGCTCAGCTTCGATCGCGAGAAGTTCCTCGCCGCCCTCGACGACGACCCCGACGCCGTGCAGCGGTTCTTCACCCTCCGCGAGACCGAGACCGACGACGACGGGAACACGACGATCACCGCCGGCGGCGTCGGCGTGCGCATCGACGAGCTGCTCGGACGCCTGACCGACGGCGAGTTCGGGCCGGTGCAGCGGCGGATCGACACGATCCAGTCCGAGGTCGAACGCAACGAGTCGCGGATCGAGGACCTCAACGAGCGGTTGGCCGCCAAGCGGGCTCGGCTCGAGGCCGAGTTCGCCGCCATGGAGTCCGCCCTCGCACGGCTTCAGGAGCAGAGCCAGGCCTTGGCGAGCTTCCAGCCGCTGACATTGAACAACCAGAGTCAGAACCGCTCACGAAACCAGCAGTAACGCGGCCCTCTTTCGGCGGCGGGCGACGTCTCCGCCTTTATCGGTCGGACAGGGGACCGTTCACGACGACGGACCGCTCCTGCCGATAGCAGGTCTGCGGGTCCCCAACAGCGGGCCCGACGGTGGCGCAGGCATGAACCCACAGAACGTCAACCCCTACCTTCGCACCAAGATCATGACCGCCAGCCCCGAGGAGCTGCGGCTGATGCTCTACGACGGCGCGCTGAAGTTCTGCCGTCAGGCCCGCGGCGCCCTCGAGGCCGGCAACTTCGACGACAGCTACCACAACCTCATGCGGGCCCAGAAGATCGTGCTCGAGCTGTCCACCAGCCTCAAGCCCGACATGGCGCCCGACCTGTGCAGCAAGCTGTCGGCCCTGTACACGTACATCTACCGCAAGCTGATCGACGCGAACATGAACCGCAACCCCGCGGACGTCGACACCGCGGTCAAGCTGCTCGAGTACGAGCGCGAGACGTGGGTCCTGCTCATGAAGCGCCTCAGCGAGGAGCGCGGCGACGCCGCGCCCGACGGGGTGACCGGCGCTCAGCAGACCGCGATCAGCAGCCTCTCACGCAGCGCGTGACGACAACCCTCCCGAAGCCACCTGATCCACCACCGAGTTCAGCGCCCGGGCGTGACACGTCGCGGTTCGCTTACTGGTCGAACAAGCCCGACGGCTCGCCGAACTTCGGCCCGAACACGAACTGGTCAAACGGCTTGCGCGTGCGCGGCTCGCGCTCGGCCTCACGCATCCACTGCTCGGGCAACTGCCCCGGCTCGCCGGCGTAGCCCACCGCCGCCGCCGTCACCGGCTCGTGCCCCTCCGGCACGTCGTACTCCTGGCGAACCCGATCCAGGTTCACCCCCGCCATCTGGTGCACCGCCAGCCCCATCGCCGTCGCCTGCAGCGTCAGGCTGCCCATGGCCAGCCCCAGGTCGTGGATATACACCCGATTCGGCTTGTCGTTCTTTGAGAAGTTGCGCTTCGACGTCGTCAGGATGAGCATCGGCGCAAGCCGTGCCCACGCCTGATTCGCCTCCACCAGGCACGACAGTGCCTTCTCGAACGCCTGCGGCTGATCCTTCGTGGCGACGATGAACGACCACGGCTGCTCATTGAACGACGAGGCGGCCCAGCGCGCCGCCTCGAAGAGGCAGCGGACCTTCTGCGGCTCGATGGGGCGGTCGGCGAAGGCGCGCGGACTCCATCGCCGCTTGAGCAGGTCGTGGATCGGGTACTGAGTCTCGGCGGGTTTTTCCATGATCGGCGGTCCTTGGTCGGCTTGGGGTTCCGCAGGTGGGCAGAAGCCTAGTCGGGCGGAGCGTCATCGGTCAAACGCTCGCCGTACAGCAGCCACCAGTTGCGCAGCACGTTGAGCTGGAAGCGTTGCAGATCGCGGTCGGCCCAGACCCAGAACGGCGGCGGGTCCGGCGCGTCCGCTCGATCACGCGGCAGAAACCGTGACAGCACGAACCACCAGCGGTGCTCGTCCAGGAGCGTAAGCAGGTCGTCCGCCGGCTCGCCCGCGGGGTTGAGCAGCTCATCGACGGCGGTCAGGTCGCCGCGATGAAGCATGGCCAGCAGGATCGTCGTGCGCGGCAGGTCGGATCGCTTGAGCAGATCGCGCAATCGTGGGTCGACGTCGCGCTGCGCATCGGCCATCCACACGCCGACGCGCATCATGGTCGCCGTCGGCCAATCGACCTCGCGTTCGACCCGCTCGGCCACCCGCTCGCACATCAGCCCGGTCAAACCGCTGAGCATCGCCCCGGCGATACGCACGTCCGGCGACGCCGAGTCCAGCAGGTCCGCGATCAGGTGGCGACGCAGCGGCTCGTCGAACCGCTCGGCGGCGATGAGGCAGGCGCGATCGCGCATCCGTGAATCGGCGACGTCGAACACCGGCCGCAGGTTCCACGGCAGGGCGTGTGGATTCGTCGCCGCGGCCGACAGCCGCAGCAACGCCGGCATGTCGTCGCGCACGCGCACGCCGCGGCCGAGCCCGCGCGCTGGATCGAGCCGGCCTTCCAGGTCCGCGAGCAGGATCATCGGCTCCTCGTCGGCGGGCAGGTCGGTCAGGAACGGCGGCGAGCCGTGACGGTACGCCGTCGCGTGCAGCAGGGGGGCGAGCTCATCGGCCGCGCCGTCGCGGTACCGTTGCAGCACGCTCCACCACGTGGCGTTCACCCGGTGCTCGGCCGGCAGGGCCAGCACCGCCCGCCACATCAGCAGCGGATGGACCGCCGCCTCGCCGACCGCCGCGCTTTCGACGAGCTGCCGCAGCGCCGCGATCGCCACGGCGCTGTCCGACTCGTGAAGGGCGTACACCGCCGCGGCCCGCACCGCCAGCGGGGCGGCCTGGTCGTGCAGCGCCTCCAGCGCCGGCGTGACCTGCGCGGGGTTCGTGCGGATCGCGGCCCAGAGCATCGCGCCCGCCACCTCCGGCGGAGCCGATCGCCAGTCTCCGCCGTAACCCATCACGGGGTCGATCAACCCGAGCAGCAGCCACGCCTCGCGTGCGATCGCCGGCTCCCGGTCGGTCAAGCGATCCGCGACGATCCGCTCGTAACGCCGCGGCGCATCGGACCGAGCCCACCGACGCGCCGCGGCGACCAACGCGTTCAGTCGCACGTCCGGATCGTCGTCCGCCGCCAGCTCCGCCAGCATCGACGCCGGCTCGGTGTCCGCTTCGGTCACCGGCTCGGCCGCGAGCAGGCGCACGGCGCTGATCCGCGCTTCGGCGTCCGCCGACGCCGCCAGCAGCCCGAGCCAACGCCGCCACGACGACGCGGGGATGCGCCGGCGTTGCCATTGTCCGATCGCGTCCAGCGCCGCCACGAGTTGGCGGAAGTGCTCATCGCCCGCTTCGGGCAGTGCCGCGACCGCGCGGTCCAACAGCCACGGTTCGTTCGACCCCCGATCGACCAGCGCCTGCACGGCCCACGCCCGCTGATCGGCGTCGGCCGCGACGAACGCCTCGCCCAGCCGGTGTCTCGCGTACCACGGCGCCGTGGCGTAGCCCAGCAGCCCGGCCAAGACCACGCACGCCAGGGCGATCGCGATCCTGCGCGGCCAACGTGTCCCGTTCGGTGGTGCCATCGTGTCGACTTTGACGGACGCGCTTCACGCCCGTCCCACGGAGCGTGCGAAATCCCGACCCAGTGGCCGCACCATTCTACCCTGTGGGGCGGTCCATACTGTAGCGCGGCTCAGTCGTCGCGCCGTTCCATCCGAACGGTCAGCACGACGCGGTCGTTCTCGAACCGCACGCCGGTGATGCGGGTCTGTCGTTGAGAGTCGATGGTGCGGACCGGTGGAAAGCGTTTGGAGCGCAGCGCCACGTCGAGCGCGTCACGGGACTTCGGGTCGAGCCCGTTCCGGTCGCTGAGCTGCTTGACGCGATCGAGCAACTGGTTCGTCGGAAGCGGCAGGCGTCCGAGTCGGACGCCTTCGATCGTCAGCGAGGCGGTGCCGTCCTCGTGGAACCGTGGCGCGGCCGCGATGCTGAGAATCCGTGGTTCGTCGCCCCGCTGCACGCTGACGGCGAGGACGGCGTGGTCGCTCTCGATCCAGAACGTCGGCTCGCGCAGCGTCTCGGGAAGCCGCACGCCGACGTTGCGCAACCACAACGGCAGGCGGGTCTCGAGCCAGGCGTTCACCTCGGTGACCGACAGCTCGATCTCGGCGGTCACCGGCAACCTCGGGTTCCCGTTGTTCAGGAAGTGATCGGTGAAGGAGACGGCGTTGACCACGCGGTTCTCGAGGCGTTCAGCCAGGGCGAGGCGTTGCTCGGCGGTGGTCTCCTGCTCGATCCGGCGCGCCTGCCGCCAGCCGGCCGGCACGCTCTGGCCAAACCAGAACGCCAACCCCGCCCCGAGCGCGATCAGCAGGACGGCGATCGCGCTGATTGCCCAACGCCGACGCCAGGCGGCGCGGAGCACGGTCGTGAGCATGGAAGAGGGATCGGTCATGGATCACGATCGGGTTGTTGTGGTTTCGGTCGTTACGGCGTGGTCGGCATCGCCCGGAGCAGGTCGCGCGCCGCGTCGGCGAGGCGCTGGTGCAGCAGTTCGTGATCCGGCGCCGCGGCGAGCATCGCCTCGAGTCGCTCCAGCCGTTGGCGTGTGCCCGGCCGGTCCGTCACGGCGGCGATCGCCGCGTCCCCCAGCGCCTCGGTGGCGTCGAGGAACCAGTCGGCCGGCGATGGCCAGGACGCCGAAGGCTGGGCCGTGCTCGTATCTGCCGCCGCCCGGCCCACGCCCTCATTCGGGCGCAGCCAGCGATCACGCCACCCTTCTGGCGGCGCGGACACTTCGCAGGTCACGCGCGGCTCGGCGTACGAAGCGAGCATCCACGGCCCGGCGTCGGGCGATGACGGCACCCACAGCACCTCAACGAACCGCCGCCGCGTGCGGGCCAGTCGCCACAGGGCCGCGGCCGTCCGGGCGTCGTGCGGCGGCGTCACCGCGATGCATCCCGCCTCACCCAGCCGCTCCAGCCACGCGTCGGGCCCGTCCTCGAGGCCGCGCGTGCCCAGGCGCACCAGACCGTCGGCCGCGGTGAGCCGCCTCTGCCGCCTCGCCTCCTGCAACGGCAGGAGCACGCGGCCGTAGTACGCCCAGTCCTCGAGCTGCCGCGCCTCGGCCAGGGCCCGCTCGCACAGGTCCTCGCACGTCAGGTAGTCCATCTCCGCGAGGGCGGTGCTGGCCTGTTCCATGATGGTGTCAAGCGAGGCGGTCACGCGGCGATTGTAGCGGGCCGGGGTGCACCGGCGGCGGGGGGGCGTCTGGCTCCGGCGGGTGGGGACCCGAGGTTCAGGACAGCAGGACAAGCATGACCGGGAGCACCACGGCCAGGAACAGGACGGTGTTCCAGAGCCAGGCGCTGCTGGCCATGCGGGCGTCGAGGTGGAAGACGTTGGCGAGGATGACGCAGGAGACGCCGGTGGGCATGAAGGCCTCGACGAGCATGACGGTCGAGGCCAGGTCGGGGATGGGCCTCGGTGTAAGGGTGGTGAGCGTAGCGAGGCCGGCGGTGAGCAGGGGGGTCAGGCCGAACATGAACCCGGCGAGCAGCAGGTGGGCGCGCCAATAGACGCGGCCGCCGCGGAATCGCAGGCGCAGGCCGGTGCCGAAGTATCCGCCGAAGGAGACGGCGTAGAGGATGGCGTCGAGCAGGTAGTAGCGTTCGAGGGCGTCGGGGAAGGGGACGCCGGTGGCGGAGAGACCGACGCCGACCAGCGAGGTGTACAGCGGCAGGGCGGGGAGGGTGAGGAAGCTGCCGGCGATGAGCCGGCGGAGCCCGCGGCGTTGGGAATCCGTGGAGCCGAAGTGATTGGCCACGGGGTAGAGGAACAGGATGATGGCGACGGAAAGGGTGGCGGTGGCGGCGCCGGCGTAGGCCAGGGCGGTCGCACGGGGTTCGATCAGGGCGTAGCAGAGGTAAGCGCCGAGGGTGAAGCCGATGTTGCCCACGCCCGCGCCGACGGCCAGCACGCCGACCTGTGATCGCGTGCTGCCGATCCATTTCGCCGCCGGGATGATCAGCAGCGCCGGGACCACGACGACGAACACCTCGATGAGCACGACCCAGGTGCTCTCGGCACGGATGGGGATGCGCCAGAGGCTGCACAGCGACGCGGCGGACCAGGTCCAGACGACGGTGTGGTAATGGACGAAGCGGCTGTGGCGTTCGTCGACCCATCCGCTGCGCCGGCCGAAGTAGCCGGCGAGCAGTGACGCCACGCTGAAGGCGGCGAACAGCAGGAATCGAAGGGTGTTGCCGTCCAAGGACAAGCCCCGTCGCGGTGAGGATTATTGGCCGACGAACGCGTCATAGATCGCGCGGACGGCGATCTCAAACGCCGGCGCCTCGACGCCCACGATGATGTTCAGCTCGCTCGAGCCCTGGTCGATCATGCGGACGTTGACGCGCGCCTCGGCCAGGGCGCTGAACAGCCGCGCGGCCATGCCCGGCGTGTGCGCCATGCCGCGGCCGACCGTCGCGATCAGCGCGATGTCCGGGTGCACGCCGATCGAGTCCGGTTCGCACTGCAACCGCACCTGATCGAGCACGCGCTCCAGCTTGCCGTTCAGCTCGCTGTCGGCGATCACGACGCTCATCGTGTCGATGCCCGAGGGCAGGTGCTCGAAGTTGATGCGGTTGGTCTCGAGCACGGCCAGCAGCCGGCGGGCAAAGCCGAGCTCCGAGTTCATCAACGCCTTCTCGATGGCGAGAATCGTGAAGTCGCGTCGTCCGGCGATGCCGGTGATCGTGCCGGTGTGCGCCACGGGTTCGGACTCGGAGACGATCATCGTGCCGGGCTCGTCCGGGCGGTTGGTGTTGCGGATGTTGACCGGGATGCCGGACTGGCGAACCGGGAAGATCGCCTCGTCGTGCAACACCGTCGCCCCCATGTAGGCCAGCTCCCGCAGCTCGCGGTAGGTGATCACGTCGATGATGCGCGGATTCGGCACGACGCGCGGGTCGGCCATGAGCAGCCCGCTGACGTCGGTCCAGTTCTCGTAGAGGTCGGCCTCGACGCCGCGGGCGATCACCGACCCCGTCACGTCCGAACCGCCGCGGCTGAAGGTCTTGATCCGCCCGTCCGCGCCCGTGCCGTAGAACCCCGGGATCACGGCCCGACGCTCGTGCTTGAGCCGCTCACTCACCGCCCGGTACGTCCGCTGCTCGTCCAGCCGGCCCAGCTTGTTGAAGTAGATCATTTCCGCCGGGTCCACGAACGGACACCAGTTCGGGCTGTAAGTAGAAACGACCATCCGTTCGCCTTCATGATCGTA
>CAYSIX010000078.1:0-16896 GCA_964431205.1 uncultured Phycisphaeraceae bacterium | reverse complement strand
CACCGGTCTGGCCGAACTGGGTCTGCCAGAGGCCCAGGTCGAACGCGTCGACGTCGCCATCGCCGTCGGCGTCGCCGGGCACCACGTCGAGGAACGGCGTGAGGTCGGGCAGCTCGGGCACCTCATTGAGGACGTCGACCTCGAGGTTGTCGTAGATCACGAAGTTGGCGCCCTCGGGGCTCAGGGCGATGGAGCCGCCGAAGCGGTCCCAGAACCCGAGCATGACCGTGCCGGCCAGGGACTCGGCGTCGGGGACTTCATCCAGATCGCGCTGAAGGACGACGGTGCCGTCGATGGCGTAGCTGAAGATGCCGTCGACGAAGCTGACCTCGTGGGTGGCCCAGCGGTTGTAGGGCACGCCGCCGCCGAGGACGGTGTCGTTGTCGACGCCCTGGCTGACGGCGGGCGGGCCGGAGATCGGCGGGAAGTTGGTCTGTGCGAACTCGGTGACGGCCTCGCCGGTGGCGAAGGCGTCGGGGTCCTCGCCGTTGATCTCGGCGATGCGCTGGGCGACCAGGCCGGTGTCGGCGCCGCCGAGGGCCTGGCCCGGCTCATCGAGGCCGGAGAACCGGCTGAAGTAGGTCACGCCGCCGTAGATCGGCAGGTAGTCGTCGGAGGCGCCGCCGTCGGCGGTGATGGCCAGGGCCGCGCCCTGACCGTCGGCGTCGAAGCCGATCTCGCGTGTCTGGATCTCGGGCGCGCCGTAGTTGACGCCGACCAGCGAATAGTTGGTCGTGCCGGTCAGGTCGAAGTTCCCGCCGCCGAGGTCGATGCCCGTGCCGGTGTTGTGCCAGACGTCGACGCGGAAGACGAAGTTGGGGTTGTCCGTTCCGGCGCCGACGTTCACGCCCTTGGGGAAGATGGCGACGTTAGACTCCTCGGGGGAACCGGTGGTCGAGTCGTTGTTGGCCGACAGGAACACACCGGTGGTCGAGTTGTCGGTCGAGCGCGGCGCCTCCGGGATCGAGCCGGTGAGGAACCCGTCCCCGAACACGTCGAAATTGCTGTAGTCGAAGTCGAACCGGACGTCGGTCCGGCCGTTGCCGGCCACATCGTAGTTGTCCGCGTTGCCCGTGCCGTTGAGGTCATCGGTAAAAATCTGGGCGTGACCGACGGCCGGCATCATGCCCAGAGCGACCGCGGTCGCCAAGGCTCCACACAGTCTCCTCCGCTTCATACTCATCGTGTACCTCTCCTCTCAAGAATGGGAACCAAACGGGCCCGATCCAGGGCGGCGTCGGCCGCCGCTGGCGTTACGTCTGATTGCCGGGGTGAACTCTCTCCGTCCTGAACAAAAACAAAGCACGACTGACGATCACTGGAAGTCGGGCGAGCCGGCGTGCAGGTCCCAGTAGCTTTCCATGTCCGGCTTGCGACTGCCGCCGCGCGGGTTCTTCTGCCACAGCTCGGGGTTGCCCGTGACCCGGGCGTACACGAGCGACTCGTCGGTGTCCTGCTCTTCGAGCGTCAGGTCCCCCGAGATGTTGCTGACGTGGGCGTCGGCCCAGCCGACCTGGATGGTGTTGTTGTGGCGCAGGTGCGGCTCGGCGGAGTTCTGCACGCCGCGCCGGGGCCGGTCGATGATCACGTGACCGCCGTAATCCCCGCCGACGTCGAACGGGTCCTGCGCCGTCAGGCCGTAGCTCTTGCAGATCGTGGTGACGAAGGTCTCGCCGGGACTCTCGATCTCGTCCTGCATCGCGGGGGCGTCGCGCGGCGCGTCGGCGCGCTTGGCCGCGGCTTGCAGGCCCAGGTCGTGCCAGGAGATGTTCGACCCGATCCAGACGAAGTTGTACCCGTAGTGGATCGTGTTGAACCGCCGGTCGTTCAGCTCCAGCTCCTCGATGCTGGCGTCGAGGAAGGTGGTGTTGGCGTCCCAGCTCGGGTCGGCGTAGACCGCCAGGTCACGGATGTAGCTCTGGTCGGCCATCATGGTCGTCCAGTACCACTCGATCTGATCCTCGCTGGCCACGCCCATCTCGTTGGTGCCGTCGGGTCGGAAGTTGACCGACCACTGCCAGACGGGGTAGCGCTCGCTGTTGTCGGCCCGGAACGCGGCCATGGCGATGCCGATCTGTCGCTGGTTGCTGCCGGACATGGTGAACTGGGCCGTGCGCCGCGCGGCGCCCAGGGCCGGCAGGAGGATCCCGATCAGCAGCGCGATGATCGAGATGACCACCAGCAGCTCGATAAGTGTGAAGGCCCGTCGCTGACTTCGCATGATCAACTTCCTCATAGGCGGTTGCATTCTACCTGGTTCATGTCACGGAAACACACGCCGGACACGCCCGGCTGCCTTGAAAGAGGGGTTTGTCCCACGGACGAATTCCGATCTCCGCGGCCGCCACAGGTGAGCGAGCCCGGCCACGGAAATAATACCGCTTCCGACAACAATAGGCAGGATACCGTGTCGATGCCCGATTTTCAAGCCTCAGCTCTCGATTTTCCCCAGCTTGACGCCCCGACACGGCGACCGCGGACCCCCGTTCAGCGGCGGCCCCGTGACGCGCGCATTTTCCGTTTAGCGGCGACCCAACGGGCCGCGCGTGGATCGGCGTGGCGGTCGCGTGACGCCGTCCGGCCCAGCGCGGGGCGGTGCCCCGCCGCTAAACGCGAAACTCGGGCCCGCGCGGGGCGGTGCCCCGCCGCTAAACTGGGTCGTCGTGATCATCGCGTATCACACGATCATTACCGCGTACGGGTTCTGGCTACCCAACGATCCCCGCGGGCCGTGGTCGGACTTCGTGCGACGGTGGGAACTGCTGCGATTCGAGTCGGCGACGAAGACGGACACGCGCCGCTCGGTCGCACGGCAGCCGCACGATCCGGCGGTGCGGGCGGCGGCGAAGCGGGCGCTTCGGTACCCGCCGGTCAGTTTCAGCGGACGCCAAGCCCTGGCGATCGCCCGCGGTTTCGTTCGCGCGATCGATCGATCCGACCTGGTGCTGCATGCGTGCTCCATTCTCCCGGAGCACGTGCACATAGTGATCCGACGGCATACTCGTCTCACGGTCGAGAAGATGGCGGCACAGCTCAAGGGCGAGGCCACCAAGCATCTGCGGGCGGATGGGTTGCACCCGTTGGCGACGTTCCCGGGGCCGCCCTCGCCGTGGGCCCGCAACGCGTGGCACGTCTATCTGGACTCGCCGCAGCGCGTGGCCGCGGCCGTCGCGTACGTTCTCGAAAACCCGGTCCGCGAGGGCAAACGGCGTCAGACGTGGCCGTTCGTGACGCCCTTCACGGGTGTTTAGCGGCGGCCCAACGGGCCGCGTGTGGGTCGGCGTGGCGGTCGCGTGACGCCGTCCGGGCCCGCCGCTGAACTCGGACCTCGGTCCACGCGGGGCGATGCCCCGCCGCTAAACGCGAAACTCGGCCCAGCGCGGGGCGATGCCCCGCCGCTAAACGCGAAACCCGGGCCAGCGCGGGGCGGTGCCCCGCCGCTAAACGCGGACCTCGAAACGGGCCGCGGGGAGGCGTCTGATCACGTTCTCGGGGCGGTCTGCCCGATACAATGCCGGTCGGGCCACCGGCCTGTGACCGAACCGACACGCTGCCGAGGACGAGGATGAGCCTGGCCCTGGCCGAGATCACCCCGCCGCCGATGAAACCGCTGCCGTGGGACCCGTTCCCGGAGATCGATCTGCGGCAGTTGCTGCGGATGACCGACGACACGGGGATGTTCCAGCACGCGCGGTACGCGGTGCCGGACCTGAACCACGGGTACTGCATCGACGACAACGCGCGGGCGTTGATCGCGGCGTTGCTGCACGCGAAGCTGCGGGGCTACGACGAGCGGGTGGTGCCGCTGCAGCGGTACCTGGGGTTCCTGGCCTACGCGTTCAACGAAGACAACGGCACGTTCCGCAACTTCATGGGCTACGACCGGCGGTGGCTGGAGCCCGAGGGCAGCAAGGACAGCCAGGGCCGGACGGTGTGGGCGTTGGGGCTGTCGGTGGCGATGGCGCCGACCGAGCCGGTGCGGGAGCTGTCGCGGGAGCTGCTGCGCAAGGCGTTGCCGGGGGTTCGGGAGCTGGGGCACCTGAGGTCGTACGCGTTCACGGTGCTGGGGCTGGACGCGTACCTGGGGGTGGAGCCGCAGGACGGCCTGGCGCGGCAGATCCGGGACGACTACGCCGAGCGGCTGGTGCGGGCGTACCGCGAGCACGCCCGCGAGGACTGGCCGTGGTGGGAGGAGGTGGTGACGTACGACAACGCGAAGCTGTCGCACGCGATGCTGGCGGCGGGGGTGTCGCTGAACCGCGGGGACATGCTGGAGGTGGGCCTGGCGTCGCTGCGCTGGCTGCTGGAGGTGCAGACGGCCGAGGGGCAGTTCGACGCCGGCGGGGGGCACCTGACGATCATCGGCAACCGCGGGTGGTACCCCCGCGGCGGCAAGCGGGCGCCGTTCGACCAGCAGCCGCTGGAGGCGTACGCGATGGTGCACGCGTGCCTGACGGCGGCGCGGATCACGGGCGAGACGCTGTGGGCCGAGCACGCCTGGCGGTGCTTCGAGTGGTTCCGCGGGCGTAACGACCTGGGGGTGCCGCTGTACCACGAGCAGACCGGCGGATGCCAGGACGGCTTGCAGCCGGACGGGCCGAACAAGAACCAGGGGGCCGAGTCGATCCTGGCGTATTTGCTGAGCGTGCTGGAGCTGCACGACTACCGCGAGTCGCGTCTGGGGACGGTGCGGGCGACGGGGAGGCAGACGCTGGGTTACGCCGTGCTGGGGCTGGAGGCGCCGGGGCGGGAGCTGCTGGAGCAGAGCCCGGCGATCGCGGGTCTGGCGGCGGTGGGGGTGTGGGACGAGCGGGCCGACCGGGCGGAGGCGGCGGCCAAGGCGTTGCGTCTGGAGGCGTCGTCGGACGCCGAGGCGTTGCTGGGCGACTCGCGGGTGAGGCTGGTGCACGTCGCGGCGCCGCCGCACCGTCGCGCGGAGCTGATCGGGGCGGCGTTGGCGGCGGGCAAGCACGTGCTCAGCGAGCCGCCGCTGGCGCTGGACCTGGTGGACGCGCAGCAACTGATCAACCAGGCGGTGCAGCGTGATTTGTTTTTAGGGGTGAACACGTCGCTGCGGGACGGGCCGGCGGCCGAGCCGATGAAGCGGCTGATCGAGTGGGGGCTGCTGGGCCGGCCGCTGCGCGGCGCGCTGGTGAACTGCGGGTCGGACGCGGCGCTGGCGGAGGACCACTGGTTCTGGGACGAGCGGCGCAGCGGGGGGCTGTTCGTGACGCCGGGGGCGGCGTACTTCGACCTGCTGCGGTGGTGGCTGGGCGAGGGGTGGCTGGTCGCGGCGCTGCGCGTGCGTCGGCCGGCCTCGACGCTGATCGACCAGGCGGCGTGCGACCTGCGCTTCGGGGAGGCGGCGACGGTGAACGTGTACCACGGCATGCATCAGGCCGAGCCCGCCGAGCGGCAGACGTTCCACATGATCTTCGAGCACGGCGAGGCGCACGTGCGCGGCGACGCGCCGGCGGAGCTGACCGTGCGGGCGCTGCTCAGCGAGGCGCAGATCGAGCGGCTGACGGAGCTGGCGTCGGGCGGCGAGGCGGTGACGCTGCGGCGGTTCGATGAGACGGAGCGTCACGTGCAGCACGGCGACCGGACGGTGCGCGTCGATCGCGAGGTGCGGGTGAGCTGGCCGATGCAGGAACCCGAACCGGTGACGCGCGGCGCGGCGCTGCGTGCGATGATGCAGCGGACGCTGGAGACGATCCAGAGCGGGCGTCACCCGTCCAGCCAGAGCGCCGAGGACGGGCGTGCGGCGCTGGAGCTGGCGCTTGAGGCACGACGCCTGGCCGAGAAGCTGACACCGTGACCGGCTGCCGGGGTGGCGCAGACGCGAATACGATCGAAGTAGCGGCGACCCGGTCGCACGTCTCCGTCTAGCGGCGGCCCAGCGGGCCACGCGTGGACCGGCGTGGCGGATCCGGCACGCCGTGGCGGGCCCGACGCGCGGGGTGTGGTGCCCTCGGAAGCCCGGCGCGGGGCGATGCCCCGCCGCTACACTCGGAACTCGGAACTCGAAACGCCTCCGTCCGTTCGCCTTCACGTCGGGCCGAACGTATGGTTTGAGATCGTCGGTCCGTGGAGCCTTGCTGATGAAATGGTCGGTCCGTCTGTTTTCGGTTTCGGGGATCCCGGTGCTGATGCACTGGACGTTTCTGCTGCTGCTGGCGTGGATCCTGTACGCGAATCTGGCGGCGGGTCAGACGTTCGCGCAGGCGCTCAAGAGCGTGGGGTTCGTGCTGGCGTTGTTCGCGTGCGTGGTGCTGCACGAGCTGGGTCACGTGTTCGCGGCGAGGCGATACGGGATCGGCACGCGGGACGTGACGCTGCTGCCGATCGGCGGGCTCGCGCGGCTGGAGCGGATGCCGGACGACCCGAAGCAGGAGCTGGTCGTCGCCGCCGCGGGACCGATGGTCAACGTCGTGATCGCGGCGGTTCTCTACGTCGTGCTCGCGTTCGACAGCGGGCTGGCGACGGTGGAGAGCGTCAAGTACCTGGGCCAGGACTTTCTGACGCACCTGCTGTGGGTGAACGTGATCCTGGTGCTGTTCAACCTGCTGCCGGCGTTCCCGATGGACGGGGGCCGGATGCTGCGGGCCCTGCTGGCCACGCGGATGCCGTACGTGCGCGCGACGAACGTGGCGGCGAACGTGGGGCAGATGATGGCGATCCTCTTCGGTCTGCTGGGGCTGTTCACGAACCCGTTCCTGTTGTTCATCGCGATCTTCGTGTTCCTCGGGGCGCAGGCGGAGGCGCAGCACACGGAGGTGCGGTCGATGCTGCGGGACGTGCTGGTGCGGGACGCGATGCTCAGCCGATTCCAGACGCTGTCGCCGCGGGACTCGCTGGGGTCGGTGGTCGAGAAGCTGCTGGCGTCGGACCAGCAGGACTTTCCGGTGGTGGACGGGGAGCGGATCGTGGGGGTGCTGCCGCGGGTGGCGTTGATGCGGACGTTGGCCGAGTCGGGGCTGGAGGCGGAGGTGGCCTCGGCGATGCAGGCGGACGTCGAGCCGGTGTCGGAGACGGACCGGGTGTCGGACGTGTTCAACCGGATGCGTGAGCGAGGCCTGTCGATCGTGCCGGTGGTCCGCGGCGGGCGGCTGGTGGGCGTGCTGAACCTGGAGAACATCACGGAGTGGATGATGATCCACCGGGCGATCGAGGAGGGCGAGGCGCAGGACACGCCGTCGGACGTCCTGCCGGCGCGGGGGTGAGGGCGGAGGCGGTCGAACGCGTCGGAACGTGAGCGCGGGCACGATGCATGAGCGTGTCGGATCGGAGCAGGAGTCGCGGCGGTACCGGTTGCGACGGGCGCAGCGGCTGTCGGGCCGACGCGCGTTCGGCGCGGTGTTCGACGCGGGGCTGACGCGGCGGGTGGGCCCGCTGTCGGTGCGGGCGAGGCCGAACGGGCTGGGGTTTCACCGCCTGGGGTTGACCGTGTCGCGTCGGGTGGGGACGGCGGTGCGGCGGAACCGGATCAAGCGGCTGCTGCGCGAAGCGTTCCGGCTGAATCAGTTTGATTTGCCGGGGCCGTACGACCTGGTGCTGGTGGTCTCGCCGCACGAGCCGCGGACGGTGGACGAGTACGGCTCGATGCTGCGCCGCGCGGTGGCGGCGATCGACCGGCGCGCGGGCGAGTCAGGATAAATGCGGCGGCGTCGCGCGCTCACGTGAGCCGCGTCATTCGGGCAGCTTGAGGGCGGCGACCTTGAGGATGCCGGGTCGGGCCTTGAGGCGGTTGAGCAGCGCGGCCGGCGGCTCGTCGTCGACCTTGAGGACCATCAGCGCCGTGGCGCCCTGGCCGTCCGGGTTCGGCCGGCGACTGATCGTCATGTCCGCGATGTTGAGCTTCGACTCGCCGAACTCGCTGCCGACCATCCCGATCATGCCGGGGCGGTCCTCGTTCTGCAGCAGGACCATGTGCCCGGCGGGGACCATGTCCATGTGGTAGCCGTTGATCTCGATCACGCGGGACTTGAGGTCGTCGTACACGCGGCCGACGATGCGACGGGTTTTATCGGCCTCGTGGGCGTTCGGCTCGACGGCGTCGCTGGGCCCTTGGATCTCGAGCGTGAGCTGCGGCCCGCGCGAGCCGTCCTCTTCGCTGGTCACCGTGCGCACGCGGATGCCGCGCTGCTCGGCGACCTGGTTGACGTTGATCAGGTTCACCGGGTCCTGCAGGTGGTCGCGCAGCAGCCCGACCAGCGCGGTGCGCTCGACCATGCCCGCGGCGCCGGCGAGCTGCTTGCCGATCAGCTCGATCGTCACGCAGGCGATGCCCCGGGTGACCATGGGGCTGATGAGCTGGGCCATCCGCCGCGAGAGGTCCACGTACTGCCTCTGGATCGTGCTCAGGTCGATGCGCAGGCCGGCGGCGTTGACCGCGCCCTGGATGCCCTGGCCGCGCAGGTACGTCAGGCACGCCGCCGCCGCGTCGATGCTCACCGCCTGCTGCGCCTCGACCGTGCTGGCGCCCAGGTGCGGGGTCAGCAGCACCTGCGGGTGCTCTCGCAGCGGGTGGTCGGCCGGCAGCGGCTCGGTGGTGTACACGTCCAGCGCCGCGCCGCCGCACCGGCCGCTGTCCAGCGCCTCGAGCAGCGCCTGCTCGTCCACCACCCCGCCCCGTGCCGCGTTGACCACGAACACGCCCTTGCGGGCCTTGTCGAAGTTCTGCGCCCCGAGCATCCCCCGGGTTTGATCGTTCAACGGCACGTGGAAGGTCAGCACGTCGGCGTGCGGCAGCATCTCCTCGAAGTCGCGGTACATCCGCACCTTGCCGTCGAGCATCGTCTCGGCGTTGATGAACGGGTCGTAGGCGAGCACGTTCATGTCGAACGCCAGCGCCCGCGTCGCCACCGTCTGGCCGATCCGGCCGAAGCCGACCACCCCCAGCGTCTTGCCCGCGAGCTGGCGGCCCTGGAACTTCGAGCGGTCCCAGCCGCCCTCGGCCATCGTGCGGTGCGCCGGGCCCACGTGCCGCACCAGCGCCAGCAGCAGCGCCAGCGCGTGCTCGGCGGTGGTGATCGTGTTCGCGTCCGCGGTGTTGACGACGAGGATGCCCTTCTCCGTCGCCGCGTCCAGGTCGATGTTGTCCACGCCCACGCCGGCGCGGGCGATCACCTTCAGCCGCCCCGGGTTCGCCAGGATCTTCGCCGTCACCTTGATCCCGCTGCGCACGATCATCGCGTCGTGCTCGCCGACGATCGCCGCGTACTCGTCCTCGCTCAGGCCCGGCTTGTTGACCAGCTCGGCGTCGGGCTGGGCCTCGATCCACTCCAGGCCCTCCTTGGCGAGCTTGTCGGCGGCGAGGATGCGGTAGACCGTCGGCGGGGCCTGGCTGGTGGGGGTCGTGTTCGGTTCGGTGTCGGTCATGGTAGGCATAGCGGGCTCCCGGCTCGTCGAAAACGAGTCATGATAGCGTGTGAAAGCGCAGAGTCCGAGCGGCGGGCGGCTGGCGCTAGACGGCCGCGGCGGCGCTGAAGGCGTTGCGGGCGGCCTCGACGGTCCGTGCCACGTCGCGGCTGGTGTGGGCCGTCGAGACGAACCACGCCTCGAACTGGCTCGGCGGCAGCACGACGCCCTGGTCGAGCATGGCGCCGAAGAACGCGGCGAAGCGGTCGGTGCGGCAGGCCTGTGCCTGCTCGTGGTTGTGCACCGTGGTCGGCGAGAAAAAGACGCTGAGCATGGACCCGACGCGGTGGATCGTCACCGGCAGGCCGGCGCTCGTCGCCGCCGCGTGCAGGCCCTGCTCCAGCTCGGCGCTGACCGCTTCGAGCTGCTCGTACACCCGCGGGGCGCGCAGGGCCTCGAGGGTGGCGATGCCGGCGGCCATCGCCAGGGGGTTGCCGCTGAGCGTGCCGGCCTGGTACATCGGGCCCTCGGGCGCCACGTGCCGCATCAGCTCCTCGCGCCCGCCGTAGGCGGCGCAAGGCAGGCCCCCGCCGACGATCTTGCCCAGGCAGGTCAGGTCCGGCGTCACGCGGTAACGCTGCTGCGCCCCGCCGTAGGCCACGCGGAACCCGGTCATCACCTCGTCGAACAGCAGCAGCACGCCGTGGGCGTCGCACAGCCGGCGCAGTCCGTCGAGGTAGCCCTCGCGTGGCGGGATGCAGCCCATGTTGCCGGCGACCGGCTCGACGGCCAGGGCGGCGATCACGTTCTCGCCCGGCCTGGCGTAGTGCTCGAAGAGCCGGCGGACGGCGTCGAGGTCGTTGTAGGGCACCAGCAACGTGTGCTCGGTGATCGAGGCGGGCACGCCGGGCGAGCTGGGCACGCCCAGCGTGGTCGCGCCGCTGCCGGCCTCGACCAGCAGGGCGTCGCTGTGGCCGTGGTAGCAGCCGGTGCACTTGACGATCTTCGGCCGGGCCGTGTACGCCCGCGCCAGGCGGATCGCCGACATCGCCGCCTCCGTGCCCGAGCTGACGAACCGTACGCGCTCGATCGAGGGCACGGCGTCGAGGATCATCTCGGCGAGGGTGTTCTCGGCCAGCGTCGGCATGCCGAAGCTGGTGCCGTGCTTGGCGGCCTTGGAGATCGCCGCGAGCACCTTCTCGTGCGCGTGGCCGAGGATCAGCGGCCCGTACGACCCGACGTAGTCGATGTACTCATGCCCGTCGACGTCGGTCACGACGGCGCCCTTGCCGCGGCGGATGAAGATCGGGTCGCGGCCGACCGCCTGGAAGGCGCGGACCGGGGAGCTGACCCCGCCGGGCATCAGCTCACGGGCGCGGGCGAACGCCGCGGCGGACTTTTCGTGGCGAGACGTGGTCGGCCCGGCGTCGTCGCGGCCGGTGCGTCGCCGACGCGAGGGTCGGCTGCGTTGGTCGGCAAGGGTCGTCGGGTGCATCAGCGCTAGTCTATCAGGTTGAACGGGCCCGGCGACGCCGACGCGTGGCGAAGATTCCGCCACGGCTTGTTCGGCGTCACGCTCCGGGCCTAAGATCAACGCGGTGGGCCGGCCGAGAATTCCTCGATTCCGGCTTGGGGACGGGTATGGGACGCGGACGAAACGCTTTCACGTTGATCGAGCTGCTCGTGGCCGTCGCCCTGATCGGCGTGCTGGTCGGGGTTCTGCTGCCGACGCTCGCCTCAGCGCGCAACGCCGCCCACACCGTCGCCTGCCTCTCGAACCAGCGGCAGGTCGGCGTGCTCTTCGAGGTGTACGCGACCGACTTCGATCGTCTGTACCCCTACATCACCGCGTTCGAGGGGGTCCCGGTCGAGGACTTCTGGATCAACCAGTTTCTGTACCGGCTGTACGTCGAGCCGACCTCGCGTTCGCGCATGGCCGAGCGCACCCGAGCCGAGCCCGACCTTCCGTTCCTCGACGCCACGGTGTTCGAGTGTCCCGGCTGGGCCGGGCGCGTGAGCGTGCCGGACAGCGCGGACCGCCGCGAGCGGACCTATGGCATGAACAGTCACATCATGATGGGCACGCCCGAGGCCCGCGCCGCCGGCGAATACGGCGAGCTGAAGGTCTACCAGGACCCCGACCGCCCGCGATTTCCCAGCGACGCGGCGCTGATCCTGGACAACACCCGCGTGTACGCCACCAGCTACGCCTACCGCCGCCAGCGGGACGCCGCCGCCGGCCACGACCACCTGGCCAACGCCCTCTACTACGACGGCAGCGGCAAGACCTGGCGGTACCCCGACCTGCCCAACGGCGAGAACACCTCGGCCTACAGCCAGGAGCACGACGCGTTCTGGCACGGCAACTGATCAGCGGGCGAAGGGGGCGGCGCGGCGTGACCCCGGCGGTATAATCCCGTCCATGAAACCTTTCACAGCTTGCGTGCGACCGTGTTTTGCCTCCGTCCTGCTGATCGCCGTCACGCTCGGCCACGCCCGCGCCGAGGCACCCGACGACGCCGTGACCTACCCCTGGCAGGTCGCCCACGCCCGCGTCCTGCCCACCGGCGACCTCGAGTGGACCCCCCGACCGTTCACCTACGACCCCGGGCCCTCCGTCCGCTACATCGACTTCGACCGCGGCGATGACCGCGCCGACGGCACCTCCCCCGACACCGCCTGGAAGCACCACCCGTGGGACCCGCAGGCCCAGGCCCGCGCCGCCGACGCCGCCGGCCCCCACACCTACGTGTTCAAGCGTGGTGTGATCTACCGCGGCGCCCTGGTCGCCGACGAGTCCGGCCGACCGGACCGGCCCATCGTCCTGACCAGCGACCCCGCCTGGGGCGACGGCGAGGCGATGTGGTACGGCTCGGTCGCGCTCACCGGCGGCTGGAACCGCCTCACCGCCGAGCAGGCGCCCGCCTCCATGCCCGAGCCCGAGAAGGTCTGGTACCGCGACGTCGGCACGGACTTCTTCCCCCGCTCGCTCTGGATGGAAAACGACGGGCGGATCACGCGCATCGCGCTGGCCCGGGATCCGAACTGGACCGTCGTCAACCAGGACGACGTGTGCAGCCAGTGGCATGAGTGGCGACACACCGAACGCGAGCAAGTGCCCGGCACCGACGAGGAGCACAACCGCAAGGCGTGGGGCTTCGACGCCGCGCACCTGACCGCCGAAGCGCCCGACGCCTACGTCGGCGGGACCGTCTGGACCGAGTACAGCGGCGTCATGGGCACGCCTTATCCCGTGCCCATCGAGGCGTACGACCCGAAGCGCGGCGGGATCCGCTTCGCCGGGCCGTGGAACCGCACCAGCTCGCACTACCACCCCGTCGCCCGCAACCGCTACTACCTCGAAAACCTGCCGCGATTCCTCGACGCCCCCGGCGAGTACTACTACCGGGCCGACGGCGAGCACGCCGGGCGGCTCTTCGTCCGCCTGCCCGAAGACCTGGACCCCAACACCGTCCGCCTCGAGCTGGCAAAACGGGTCGCGTTCCTCGACATCCGTGACCGGCGGCACATCCACGTCAGCGGCCTGACGTTCCGCTTCGGCAACGTCGCGCACTGGTACGACCGCTGGTGGACCCTGGCCGACCAGGACGCCGCCTGCGTCCGCGTCCTGGGCCGCTGCGAGGACGTCCGCGTCTCGAACTGCCTCTTTGAGCACGTGCCGATGGCCGTGCGCGCCGAGGCGGCGAGCGACGGCGTGATGGACCGCGTCGCCGTGACCGACAACGATATCTACCACACCGATTACGGCGCGATCGACCTGTCACACGGCGGGGTGAGCGACGCGCCGCTGAGCCAGTTGCGGCGCGTGGCGGTGCTGCGCAACCGGCTGCGGTGGATCGGGCTGCGGCCGATGCGGGCGCACCACGGCCACGCGCTGGCGGTGCACTTCGCGGCGCTGCCGCACGTGGCCGGCAACGTGCTCGACCGCTGCTACGGGGCGGGTGTCTTCGTCTTCGGCGGCAAGGGCAGCGGCGAGGCCGGCGAACGCGCTCTGTCCCGCGTGATGATCCACCACAACCGCGTCACCCGCCCCATCATGCGCAGCAACGACTGGGGCGGCGTGGAGACCTGGCAGGGCGGGCCGCACTACGTGTTCAACAACGTCAGCGGCAACCCCGGCGGGTACTGGCACTTCAGCCACGTCGGCAAGCCCGACCCCGCCCAACGCTCCCACACCACCGCCCGCTTCGGGTTCGCCTACTACCTCGACGGCTCCTTCAAGAACTACGTGTTCAACAACATCGCCTGGGGCGCGTCCAACGACCTGGCCAGCCCCCTGGCGAACACGACCGGGCTGCAGGAGATCATCGGGTTCCAGAACACGATCTTCCACAACACGTTCTACAGGTTCGTCGCGGGCGCCCGCCGCCAGGCCCCTCAGGCGGGGCGCAACAAGTACCTGGCGAACGTCTGGCAGGACATGAGCGAGCTGTACTTCCGCCACGCCAACCCGCGTTACGCCGAGGCCGACCGCAACGCCGCGGACGCCGCCGCCGCCGGTCGTGACGACCGACCCTACGGGTTCGAGAGCCTCGCCTACGCCCGCAACGTCTTCCACGGCTCGCCGCGCGCCTTCGGCGTCTTCGAGCACACCGGCGTGCTCTACGAGTCGATCGCCAGCTTCCGCGAGGCGCTGCGACGCCGAAACGCCCTGCACGCCGAGGTCGGCACGGTCGCCGACCGGCCGCCGCTGCGTCACGCCGAGGCGCACGACTTCCGCCCCGCGCCCGGCTCCGCCGCGATCGATCGCGGCGCCCGCGTCTTCGTCCCCTGGTCCCTCTACGCCACCGTCGGCGAGTGGGGGTTCTACCGTCCTGCCCCCGGCTCCCACGCCGTGCTCGACGAGCACTTCTACATGACCGATCAGCACGACGACCGGGGCATGTATCGCCACGTCCCGCGACACGACCTGACGCTGGTCGACCTCGACCGCGACGACTTCGTCGCCGGCCCGCTCGAAGACTGGACGCCCGGCGCCCTGAGGTTCGACGGCCAAGGCTACGCCCGCGTCCGACACGAGGACATGGCCGCCGACTGGGTGCTCGACGACGACCCCGATGACCGCGTCACCCCGCCACCCGTCGAGCACCGCCGCACGCTCGACATGACCACCAACAGCTTCCTGATCGAGGCGTACCTGCGCGGCGACCCGGACCACGCCGGCGGCGTCATCGTCTCCAAGATCGACCCGCGCGCGGGGTACTGGCTCGCCACCGGCGAGAACGGTGGGCTGGTCGTCCGACTCCGCGTCGTTGGCGAACAGGGGTTCGACCACACGCATCAGACCGCCGCGCCCATCCACGACGGGCGGTGGCATCACGTCGTCGTCGAGGTCGATCGCACGCACGGCGCCGAGGCGCAAGGCGAGCGGGGCCTGCGTCTGAGCGTGCACGTGGACGATCAGACCTCGCGGTCGTTCGTCTCGTGCGGGCCGGACGCCTCGCTGGCCAACGAGGCCGACTTCATCGTGGGGCGCGGCCCGGACGGTCGGCCGTTCCGCGGCGAGATCGACTTCCTCCGCGTCGCCCGCGGCACCCTCGCCGACGCCCACACCACCCTCGACGAGCTGCGCGCCTGGCAGTTCGACGGCCCGTTCCTTCGCGACTTTGCCGGCCGACCGCCGCACGGCCCGCGCGACGCCGGCGCCATCGAATCGCGTGCGGACGAACCCGTCAGCCGACGATAGCACACGGGCCGAGCCCGGCGCGAAGCAACCCGTGGACCGACGGCGATCGGCTCAGCTTGTGCGGTGACTGAGCCCGGAGTCCGCCGCGTCGCCCGACGATCCGGTCGCCTCCGCCGCGACCGCCACCGCCTCGCGCGCCGCCAGCACACGCCGCAGCGCCTCGTCCCCCGACGTCTCCACCGCCGTCAGGTGCCCCATCTTCCGCCCCTCGCGCACCTGCCGCTTGCCGTACAGGTGCAGGCTCACGCGCGGCATGGCCAGGGCCCCGGCCCACCGCGGCTCGCCCCCGCCCGCCGGCCAGTGGTCGCCCAGCAGGTTCGCCATCGCCGCGCCACCCACGATCAAACCCGGGTCCCCCAGCGGAAGCCCGCACATCGCCCGCGCCTGCTGCTCGAACTGGCTGGCCGCGCACGCCTCGATCGTCAGGTGCCCGGAGTTGTGCGGCCGCGGGGCGATCTCGTTGATCATCACGTGCCCGTCACCGGTCAGGAACATCTCCACGCAGCAGACGCCGACCAGCTCCAGCCGCTCCGCCGCCGCCGTCGCCAGCTCCGTCGCCTCCCGCGCCACCGCCCCGCTCAGTTCCGCCGGCAGCACGCTGTGGTCCAGGATGTGCCGGTGGTGGTCGTTACGCATCGGGCCATAGGTCACGCTCCGCCCGTCCCGGCCCCGCGCCACGATCACCGACAGCTCCGCCTCGAACTCGATCCACCGCTCGACCACGGCTTCATCCGGACTCAGTTCCGCCCACGCCCCCGCCGCGTCCGCCGCCGCGGCGATCTTCCGCTGTCCCTTGCCGTCGTAACCGCCTCGCGTCGTCTTGAGCACCGCCGGCTCGCCCAGGCGACCCATCGCCTCGCTCACCTGATCTACGCTGGACACCACCGCGAACGGCGTGACCGCCAGGCCCTGCTCGGCCAAAAACGTCTTCTCCTTCGCCCGGTCCTGCGTCAGCGCCAGCGTCCGCGGCGAGGGCGACGCCGGCGCGTGCCGCGCCGCCTCCTGCACCGCCTCGAGCGGGATGCTCTCCCACTCCAGCGTCACCGCGTCCACCGCGCGCGCGAAGCGTCGCACCGCGTCGAGGTCCTCGAACGCCGCGCGGGTGTGCTCGGCCGCGACCTGCGCCGCCGGCGCATCCGCCTGCGGGTCGTACACGTGCACCCGGTACCCCATCCGCGCCGCCGCCTGGGCAAACATCCGCCCGAGCTGACCCCCGCCGAGCACCCCCAGCGTCGCGCCCGGCAGCACCGGCGTCCGCTCACTCATGGCAGCGTCTGCTCCCGCACCGCGTCCGTCTGCTCTTTGCGATACGCCTCCAGCGCCGACCGCAGCCCCTGGTCCCCCAACGCCAGGATCCCCACCGCCAGCAGGGCCGCGTTCTTCGCGCCCGCCTCCCCGATCGCCAGCGTCGCCACCGGCACCCCCGCCGGCATCTGCACGATCGACAGCAGCGAGTCCAATCCGTTCAGCGCCCGGCTCTGCACCGGCACGCCCAGCACCGGCAGCACCGTCTGCGCCGCCAGCATCCCCGGCAGGTGCGCCGCGCCCCCCGCGCCGGCGATGATCAGCTCCAGCCCCCGACCCGCCGCCGTCTCCGCGTACTCGCTCAGCCAACGCGGCGTCCGGTGCGCCGAAACCACCCGGCACTCGTGCGCCACGCCGAACCGCTCGAGCACCTCGCTGGCGTGCCGCATCGTCGGCCAGTCCGATCGGCTGCCCATCACCACGCCCACGCGAGGCGCCTGATCGTTCGCGTTCATGGGTGTCGTCCAAAAGTGCGGCATCCCCGACGGCGAGCGCATTCGGCTTTTTGTTCGGTGGGGCGGGCG
>CAYSIX010000077.1:0-16964 GCA_964431205.1 uncultured Phycisphaeraceae bacterium | reverse complement strand
GGAGACCACCAGCGACTACGACCGCGAGAAGCTCCAGGAGCGCCTGGCGAAGCTGACCGGCGGCGTGGCGATCATCCACGTCGGCGCGGCGACCGAGACGGCGATGAAGGAGCGCAAGGACCGCGTGGACGACGCGTTGCACGCGACCAAGGCCGCGGCCGAGGAGGGCTACGTCGCCGGAGGCGGGGTGGCGCTGCTGCGGGCGATCGACGCGGTGAATGGCGCGCGCAGCAAGGCGCGTGGCGACGACAAGCTCGGCTACGACATCGTGGCCGCGGCGCTGGAAGTGCCGCTGCGTCAGATCGTCAAGAACGCCGGCGAGGACGGGTACGTCGTCGCCGAGCGGGTCAAGGCCAAGAGCGGCAACTTCGGCTACGACGCGGCCAAGGGCGAGTACGTGGACATGGTCAAGGCGGGCATCATCGACCCGGCGCTGGTGGCGCGGACGGCGCTGCTGAACGCCGCGTCGGTCGCCGGGCTGATGCTGACGACCAACGTGCTGGTCGCCGAGCTGAAGGACGACGAAGAGGTGATCGAAGGCGCGGTCGCTTAAGGACTGCAGTCCCTCCGAACGCGCTCGAAGCCCACGGACTGCAGTCCGTGGGCTTCTTTTCCGAATCGCAACCCTATGTCCATGGCCACGACGCGCGACTACTACGAAATCCTCTCGGTCGACCGTCAGGCCGACGGCGAGACGATCAAGCGCGCCTATCGCAAGCTGGCCATGAAGTACCACCCCGACCGCAACCCGGGCGACAAGGAGGCCGAGGCCCGCTTCAAGGAGGCCGCCGAGGCCTACGAGGTCCTCTCCGACCCGAAGAAGCGCCAGCTCTACGACCGTTACGGCCACGCGGGGCTGCGCGGCACCAGCGGCCACGACTTCGCCCACATGGACGTCGGCGACATCTTCTCGATGTTCAACGACATCTTCGGCGAGTCGTTCGGCGGCGGGCGTCGTCGCGGCCGCGGGCCCAGCCGCGGTTACAGCCTCGAGACCCAGGTCGAGGTCTCGCTCGAAGAGGTCGCCCGCGGCGTCGAGAAGGAGGTAACCTTCACCCGCCAGGACGTCTGCGAGACCTGCGCCGGGTCCGGCGCGGCCAAGGGCTCGCGGCCCGTGGCCTGCGACACCTGCGGCGGCGCGGGACAGGTCAGTCAGACCGGGTTCGGCGGCATGTTCCGCATGGTCAGCACCTGCCCGGCCTGCGGCGGCGCCGGCACGGTCAACCGCGACCCGTGCAAGACCTGCCGCGGATCGGGACGCCAGCCCCGTCGACGCACGATCTCGGTCAAGATCCCCCCGGGCATCCACGACGGTCAGGCCATCCGGGTCCCCGGCGAGGGCGAGCCGGGCGACCGCGGCGGGTCGCGCGGGGACCTGCACGTCGTCGTCCGCGTCAAGCCGCACGAGTTGTTCACCCGCGAGGCCGACCACCTGATCCTGCGCATGCCGATCAGCTTCACCCAGGCCGCCCTGGGCGCCACCGTCCGCGTCCCCACGCTCAACGGCGAGCAGGAGCTGACGATCAAGCCCGGCACGCAGCACGGCGAGCTGGTCACCCTGCGCGGCCACGGCCTGCCCAACCTGCGCAACGGGCACCGTGGCGACCTGGCCGTCCTGCTCGAGATCGAGGTGCCCAAGCGGCTCACCGGCGAGCAGGAACGCCTGCTCCGCGAGTTCGCCGAGACCGAAGACCGCGACGTGATGCCGCAGACCAAGAGCTTCTGGGACAAGATCCGCTCGTACCTGAACTGACCTGAAGGAGCGTGGGCGCTACGGCGTCCGTGAAACGGTGAAACCATGAGCAAGGAGAAGCGACAAGACGGATCGGTCGAAGAGCCCCGCGAGCAGCCCCCGGACGCGGGTGACAATGTGACCGAACAGGCCTCCGAGCGATCGGACGGGCGTCAGTCAGAGGCCTCAGAGCAGCCTCAGGCCGCGAACGAGCCGGCCGAGGGTCGCGCCGCCGCGCTCGACGCCCTGCAGCGCGAGCGTGACGAGCTGGAGTCGAAGCTGTTGCGCGCGATGGCCGACTACCAGAACTACGCGCGCCGGGCCGAGCAGAACGTCGTGGCGGCGCGCGAGCAGCAGCTCATGGCCGTCGCCAAGTCGCTGATCACCGTGCTGGACCACTTCGACCGCGCCCTCGAGGTGGACCCGGAGAAGACCAGCACGCGGGACCTGCTCAAGGGCGTGACGATCGTCCGGGACGAGCTGATGCGCGCGTTGCAGAGCTTCGGGATCGAGCGGCTGGACGTGCAGTCGGGCGAGCCGTTCGACCCCAACCGTCACGAGGCACTGATGCGGCAACCCAGCGAGGAGGTCGAGTCGAACCACGTGACGTCCCAGTTCCAGCCCGGGTATCAGCTCAAGGACAAGACGATCCGCCCGGCGCAGGTGAGCGTGGCGGAGTGAAGCGTAAGCCAAGCCCGCGACGTGGAAGCCCACGGATTCGAATGCGTGGGCTTCGCGGACATCCGCGGGCGTCGGAGACCAACCCATGCCGACCTATGAATACGTCTGCGAAGCCTGTGACCACGCGTTCGAGCAGTTTCAGTCGATCACGGCGAGCCCGCTGCGCAAGTGCCCGGACTGCGGCAAGTCGAAGCTCAAGCGGCTGATCGGCACCGGCGCGGGCGTGATCTTCAAAGGCTCGGGCTTCTACGAGACGGACTACCGCTCGGATAGCTACCGCAAGGCCGCCAAGGCCGAGAAGGACGCCGCCTCCGGCAAGTCGGACAAGGGCGAGAAGAAGAGCGACAGCACGAAGAAGGACGGCAAGGCGTCGGCGGACGGTGGGAGCAAGGCGTCGTCGGGCTCGAGTGAGAAGCAAACGAAGACGGGCGGCGACTGAGCCGGCCGGTCAAACCTCCATGAGCATGCGAGTCGGGTCCTCGATCGCTTCCTTGATCCGCCGCAGGAAGCTGACCGCTTCGCGTCCGTCCACGACGCGGTGGTCGTAGGTCAGCGCGACGTACATCATGGGACGGGGCTTGACCTCGTCGCCGACGACCATCGGTCGCTGCTGGATCGCGTGCATGCCGAGCACGCCGGTCTGCGGCGGGTTGATGATCGGCGTGGACAGCAGCGAGCCGTACACCCCGCCGTTGGTGATGGTGAACGTCCCGCCCTGCAGCTCCTCGATCGTCAGCTTGTTGTTCTTGATCTTTTCCACGAACTGGCCGATGGCGATCTCGATCTCGGCGAAGCTGAGCTGATCGGCGTCGCGCAACACCGGCACGACCAGGCCCTTGCCCGAGCCGACGGCGATGCCGATGTCGAAGTAGTTCTTGTAGACGATATCGTGGCCGCGCACCTCGGCGTTGACGGCGGGGTACTGCTTGAGCGCATCGATCGACGCCTTGACGAAGAACGACATGAACCCGAGCTTGACGCGGTGCTTCTCCTGGAACGGCTCCTTGAAGCGGTTGCGCAGCTCCATGACGGCGGTCATGTCGATCTCATTGAAGGTCGTCAGCAGGGCGGCGGTCTGCTGGGCCTCGACGAGCCGGGCGGCGATCTTCCGCCGCATGGGGCTCATGGGGACGAGCTGCTCCTCGCGATCGCCCGATGGCGCCGCCTTGGGTTCGCTCGGCTTCGACTCGGTCTTTGCGGCCTCGGCCTCGCGGGTCGTCTGTTCCTCGGCCTGCTCTTTCGCCTTCTGTTCGTGCCGATCGACGTGTCGCTGCACGTCCTCCTTGAGCAGCCGCCCGCCGGGCCCGCTGGGCTTGACGTCTTCGGGTCGCAGGTCGTGCTCTTCCAGAAGCCGCCGCGCCGCGGGCATCACCCGCGCCGTTCCGTCACCTGACTCGTCGCCGCCGGCGGCCGTCTCGCGTCCGTCGCCCTTCTTCTCAGCCCCTTCAGCGGTCGCCGTCGCCGTCTCGGCGTCCGGACCCTTCGAGTCGGCCTTCGCCGACTCGCCTTCGGCACGGGCGCCGGCCTTGTGTTTTTCCTCGCCGCTCTCGGCCTCGCCCTCGCCCTCCTCCATCACGCCGATCACCTCGCCGACCTCGGCCGCGTCGCCCTGCTGCTTGATCCGCTTCGATACACGACCGTCCACCGGCGCGGGCAACTCCAGCGTCACCTTGTCCGTCTCGATCTCCACCAGCGGCTCATCCTTCTTGACGGCCGCGCCCTCCTCGATCAGCCACCGGCCGACCTCGACCTCCGTGACCGACTCACCCACTTCGGGAACCTTCAGTTCAACGGACATGGATGCTCCATTCCCGGCCGCGCCGTGGCGCGGCGCGTTACGCTTGAATCACGACGCCGATTCCTCGCCGAACGCGGCGGCCAGCAGCCGCTCCTGTTCGATCTGGTGCGCCGACCGCGACCCCGTCGCCGGGCTCGACGACTTCGGCCGATACACCCCCTCGAACGGGTACCGCTCCAGCAGCCGCCGGCAGAACCGTGTCTTGAGAAACTGCCATGCGCCCATGTTGCCCGGCTCCTCCTGGACCCAGAACACCGGCGTCTCGTCGGCGTAGGGCTCCATCGCGGCCTTGAGCGACTCGTACGGCAGGGGGTACAACTGTTCAATCCGGATAATCGCCACGTCGTCACGCTCGCTCTGGGCCCGTCGCGACGCCAGATCGTAATATACCTTGCCCGAGCACAGCAGCACGCGCTTGACCCGCTCGGGGTCCACGCTCGGGTCGCTCAGCACACGCGAGAACCCGCCCCCCGCCAGGTCATCGAACGTGGAAGAGCAATCCGGCAGCCGCAGCAGGCTCTTGGGCGTCATCACCACCAGCGGCTTGCGCCAATGCCGCATCACCTGACGCCGCAGCACGTGGAAGTACTGCGCCGGCGTGGTCGGCTGCACGACCTGGATGTTCTGCTCGGCGCTGAGCATGAGAAACCGCTCCAGGCGGGCCGAGGAGTGCTCGGGGCCCTGGCCCTCGAAGCCGTGCGGCAGCAGCAGCGTGATCCCGCTGAGCCGACGCCACTTGTCCTCGGCGCTGGCGATGAACTGGTCGATGATGACCTGCGCCGCGTTGACGAAGTCGCCGAACTGCGCTTCCCAGAGGATCAGGCCCTCGGGGCAGTCGAGGCTGTAGCCGTACTCGAACCCGAGGACGCCGGCCTCCGAGAGCGGACTATTGATGATCTCGACCGGCGCCTGATTGTCGGCCAGGTGCTGCAATGGCATGTAGGTGCTGTCGTCGTGCGTGTCGTGCAGGACGGAGTGGCGTTGACTGAACGTGCCGCGCTCGCAGTCCTGACCTGACATGCGGATGCGGTGGCCTTCGACGGCGAGGCTGCCGAACGCCAGGGCCTCGGCCGTGGCCCAGTCGAGCGGGCGTTTGCCGGCGGCCATCTCCCTTCGCAGCTTCAACAGCTTCTTGATCTTCGGGTGCGGGTGGAACGACTCGGGCACGCGCGCCTGCGCCTCGAGCAGCGTCGCCAGCCGATCACGCGGCACCGTGGTGTCCACCTCGTACTCCGGCTTCTCCTTACCCCCCACGTAGCCGGCCCAGATGCCCTGAAGCGACGTGTTGCTTCGTGGGGTGTACGACTCGCTCCGCGCCGCCGTCAGCTCCTTCTCCAGCAGCTCCGTCCGCCGCCGGGCGATGCGCTCGGCGTCCGACTCGCTCACCCCGCCCAGCTTCAACAGGTGCTCGAGATACGCCTCGCGCACGGTCGGGCGTCGCTCGATCGCCTCGTACATCCGCGGCTGGGTATAAGACGGCTCGTCGCCCTCGTTGTGCCCGCGGCGGCGATAGCAGTACATGTCGATGACCACGTCGCGCTTGAACTGGCGGCGGAAGTCCATGGCCAGGTTGATGACCTGGGCGACGGCCTCGGGCGCCTCGCCGTTGACGTGGAAGATCGGGATCTGAAGCATCTTGGCCACGTCGGAGGCGTAGAAGGAGGATCGGCCCTGCTGCGGCCCGGTGGTGAATCCGATCTGGTTGTTGACGATGATGTGCAGCGTGCCGCCGACGCGATAGCCGTCGAGCATGGAGAGGTTGAGGGTTTCCTGGACGATGCCCTCACCGATGAAGCTGGCGTCGCCGTGGATGAGCACGGCCAGGCCGCGTTCGCCGCGGGTGTCCTCGCCGGAGCGGTCCTGCTTGGCACGGAGCCGGCCGAGGACGACGGGGTTGACGAACTCGAGGTGGCTGGGGTTGAAGCAGAGCGAGAGGTGGATGTTTCGGCCGTGGCGCGTTCGCCAGTCGCCGGACTCACCGAGGTGGTACTTGACGTCGCCGCCTCCGATGTAGCGTTGGGGGTCGATGTCCTCGAACTCGCGGAAGATGCGGTGGGGGCTCTTGCCGATGATGTTGGCCAGGACGTTGAGCCGACCGCGGTGGGCCATGCCGATGACGACCTCGGCGGCGCCCTGGTCACCGGCCTTCTCCAGGGCCATGTCGAGCAGGGGGATCAGCGTCTCGGCGCCCTCGAGGGAGAAGCTCTTGGCGCCGATGAACTTTCGCTGGATGAACTGCTCGAAGATGGTCGCGTCGGTGAGCCGGGTGAGGATGCGGATCTGCTGCTTGCGGGTCAGCTCGATGCGGTTCTCGGTGCCCTCCATGCGCTGCTGGAGCCACTCGCGGACGCCGAGGCTGTCGATGTGCATGAACTGCACGCCGATGTAGCGGCAGTAGGTGTTGCGCAGGTGCTGGATGATCTCGCGGAGGGTCTGTCGGTTTTTGCCGGGGACGATGTTGGTGGTGAACGGCCGATCCATGTCGGCCTCGGTGAACCCGTAGTAGGCGGGGCTGATCTCGGGGACGTCGGCAGGGGGCCCGCCGAGGGGGTCGAGCTGAGCGGCGATGTGCCCGCGGACGCGGAAGTTGCGGACGAGCTGGTCGACGCGGTGCTGGAGTGAGCTGAGGGCTTCTTCACGGGTTTCATCGGGCGGCGCGGCGCCGCGGCTCGGCGCGTGGCCGTTGCCGTTTCCGGAGGGTCGTGGCGAGAAGATGCTGCGCGGCGTGAAGCTGGGGCGGATGCGCAGGGGCTGGTCGCCGCCGGTGAGGCGGTGCCACTGGTCGAACTCGGCGCGCCAGGTCGGATCGACGGAGTTGGGATCGAGCAGGTAGTCGTTGTAGAGCTGCTCCACGTAGTCGAGGTTGGTGCTTGCGGTGATCCAATCGTGGGCGGGCATGGTCGAGGGTCATCCTGAAAAAGAGCGCGGAGGATCAAGAAGCTAGCACGTCTCGCCGGAGCGAGAAAGCGGGGCGTTCGTGCGCGGTCGCGGGGCGGGGCGAGGGCGTGGGGGCCGCCCGGCCGCCCAACCGCACCGGCATCATAGGACATCGGTTGCATGCTTTTGCCGGCCCGAACGAACGGGAAGAGAGCAGGGCTGGGGGTCAGCCGATGGTCTCGGGCTTGAGCTGGCGGGCCATGAGCTGACCGATGGCCTCGATGGGGTCCAGGGCCTCGAAGAGGACGCGGTAGACGGCGGCGGTGATGGGCATCTCGACGCGGTACTTGCGGGCCAGCGCGACGACGGCACGGGTGGTGGGCACGCCCTCAACGACGCCGGGGATCTGCTCGAGCACGTCCTGGAGCTTTCGGCCGCGGCCGAGCTGCTCACCGCAGGTGCGGTTGCGGCCGGTGGGGCTGAAGCAGGTGGTGGCCAGGTCGCCGACACCGGTGAGGCCGAAGAAGGTTTCCTGCGACGCGCCCATGGCCAGGCCGAGCCGGGTGATCTCGGCCAGGCCCCGCGCCAGCAGGGCGCTCTTGGCGTTGGTGCCGGCTTGGAGGCCATCGAGGATGCCCGCGGCCAGGGCGATGACGTTCTTGGTCGCGCCGGCCAGCTCGACGCCGAGCAGGTCGCGATTAGTGTAGATGCGAAACCAGTGGGTGGTAAAGGCCTGCTGGACGGTCGCGGCCAACGGCTCGTCGTCGGAGGCGGCACAGACCGTCGCCGGCAGGCACCGCGCCAGTTCGACGGCGACCGAGGGGCCGCTGACCGCCGCCAGCGGCCGCGCCGGCCGATCCGGGTCGTCGGTCAGCCCGCTGAGCACGTCGGCGATGATCTGCGTCGGGCGCAGCAGCGTCTCGTTCTCGATGCCCTTGGCCACCGACACGACGGGCACCGCCGGCGGCAGGTGGGGGGCCAGCCGCGTCCAGACGGACCGCACGTATTGGGTGGGCACCGCGGAGACGACCAGGTCGGCGTCGGCGAACGCCTCCCGGTCGGTGGCGGTCAGGCGGACCCGCGGGGGCAGGGGGTAGCCGGGCAGGTACCGGCGATTCTCGCGCGTCTGGATCAACTCGGCCACGTGGTCCGGATTGGCGCCCCAGACGGTCACGCCCAGGCCCTTGCTGTCGGCGAGCAGGGCGAAGACGGTGGCCATGGCGCCGTCGCCGACGATCGCGATGTGCTCGGGCGTGGTGGTCATGGCCGTGGGAGCCAGCCGTGGCGGGTCGGTGACGAGCCGACCGATCCGGGCGACGCGGCGGTCGGGTCCGGTAAAGGGCATTGTGGTCCGATTCGGCGTGGGGGGCAAACGCCGGGCCCGCCGCTTGGAGCGCCGCGTCGCGTCGTGCCGATCCATTCGGCAGGACACCGACGCGCGTCGTGGCGTACGGCAGGCGGTCGCTCGGGACCCGGACGCGACACCGGGCGAAAAACCGTTGTGGCGTCGGGATGCGTCCAGCCGACGTTTGGCTTACCATGGCCGGTGCTGGTGACCGCAAGCCCCGCCGGGCCGGTGTGACGGACCGGGCGAATATTCAGATCGGTACCACGAGGAGCGTAAAGGCGATGAATAGGCGAGACGACGCGCGGCGGAAGCGAGGGCAGGGATGGGCGATCGCGTGGCTGCCGATCGCGGTCTTGCTCGTCGGCTGCGAAACCGACTCGTACCTGAACCCATCGGTGGTCGGGCGCTGGGAGCGGACGCCGATCAGCGTGCCGATTCTGGATCGGCTGGACATGATCGACGAGGGCCGCGGCCTGGAGCTTCCGGTGACGGAAGTCCGCCCGGAGGACCTGATCCCCGATCGCAGCGAATACGTGCTGGGCACCGGCGACGTGGTGCTGGTGAGCATCTTTGAGCTGATCCAGCCCGGCGTTGAGTCGCAGTACCAGCGATCGGTGGATGAGACGGGCAAGGTCCGTCTGCCGATCGTCGGCCCGGTGCAGGTGGCGGGGTTGACGCCGACGCAGCTCGAGCAGCGGATCCGCGAGGTCCTCGAAGAGAAAGCGATCTTGCGCGACGCGACCGTGAGCGTGCTCGTGCAGCGGGCCGTGCAAAATACGTTCAGCATCATCGGTGAGCCGCGCCAGGGCGGCACGAACGTCGGGACGTTCGGGATCCCCCGCCCGAACTTCCGTCTCCTGGACGCGTTGGCGTTGGCGCGGGGCATTCCGAGCCGAACCAAGCGCCTGCTGATCCTGCGGCAGATCTCGCTGAGCCCGGAGATGACCGGCGACGAAATCCTGGCGCCCTATCAGGAACTGGACACGGAGCGTGACGGGGCGGCGCCGGGTGAACCGCCGGCGACCGGTGAGGATCGCGCCAGGCTGATCGAGCAGATCATGCGGGGCCAGCAGGAAACGGACACGGATGGGCCGGCCGAACAACCCGACGCGCCGGCCGCGCCGCGAGAGGGTGAGGCCCCGCCGCCGGGCATTGAGGAAGGGCTCGAGGCCGAACGCGGGACCCAGTGGGTGAACGTCGGCGGCGAGTGGGTGCAGGTGACCGAGCCGAGGCAGGAGCCCCCGAAGCGGGGTGAGGAGGCTGCTGAGGTCCGCGATGCGCTGGGCGAGCTGGTGACGCAGCGGATCATCGAGATCCCGTACCAGCGGCTGCTGGCCGGCGACATGCGCTACAACGTGATCATCCGTCCGGGTGACGTGATCCAGGTGCCGGGCGCCGCGGCGGGTTTCGTGTACCTGGGTGGCGCGGTCAACCGGCCGGGCACGTTCACCGTCCCGGGTGAGGACGAGGTAACGGTGACGCAGATCATCTTTGCCGCCGGTGGTCTGTCGCAGATCGCCATCCCCGAGCGGACGGAGATCCGCCGCCGCATCAGCGACAGCCGCGAGGCGATTGTTCGGATCAACCTCCGGGCGATCTTCGAGGGCACCGAGCCGAATATCTTCCTCAAGCCGAACGACGAGATCAACGTCGGCACGAACTTCATCGCCACGCCGCTGGCGATCTTCCGCAACGGCCTGCGGACGACCTATGGCTTCGGGTTCATCCTCGATCGGAATTTCAACAACGACCTCTTTGGCGAAGGCCCGCTCTAGGCGGGCCCGCGGGCGGTCGGATTCGATCGGTCGTCCCGTCAACTCAAGGGATATCGGCCCCGCGGCCCGGCAGATTTGGCGCCGCCGTCGTGACCGTCACAGCCCGAGGGGCCCGGGCGAAAGCCGCCTAATGCGGCTGGCCTGGCCGGGCGCCGGCGGTATGCTTGTCTCGTGCCCCCGATGGGCCCCGGACGGTCTAGAATCGGGCGCTGTGGCATCGGGACGCGGAAAAGGCTGAACCGGACCGGCCGGATCGGCGTATCAACCGGCTGAGGGCATGTCAGCGATCAGCACGCCCGGCCGGTGAGGTGGAGCCGGCAGCGCGCTGATCCGCGAGGGCGAGAGAGGACGACAGGGTATCCATGACGACGGGTAATCCGATGACGGGTCTGAGCGGTTCGCACGGGGCCTCGCCCAGGGGGGTGGAGTCGGCCGCGGAGGGGGCAGCGGCGGTTTCGACCCCGCGGGCCGTCGCCGCCGCACCGCCCAGCCTCGCCGAGAGCACCGTCCCGCTCATCTCCCCGCGAGCCTGGGCCTGGATCCTGACCCTGGGCGCCCTGTTCATCGCTCTGCACCGCATCTACCTCGAACGCCTGTTCCGCATCGTGACCGACTCCAGCGGCGAAAACTTCTTTCAGGTCCTGATCTCCGCCGCCACCACCAAGTGGAACCCCGACTGGTCGCACGCCCTGGTCGTGCCCTTCATCAGCGCCTACTTCATCCATCAGCACCGCCAGCGGCTGGCCGCGACCGAGAAGCGGCTGTGCTGGTGGGGCCTGCCGATCATGTTCGCCGGCCTGCTGGCCTACACCTGGTGCCTGTATCCGGTGCGCAACGACATGCTCCAGGGCTACAGCATGATCGTCACGCTGTTCGGCCTGGTGCTGTTCCTTCTGGGCCCCCAGCCCATGACGGTGCTCTGGTTCCCGATCGCGTACCTGGTGTTCGCGGTCAAGATCTCGGATCGGATCTGGGACCAGATCGCGTGGAAGATGCAGCAGATCGCGTCGGTCAGCTCGGCGCTGGTGTTGCAGATGATCGGGGTGGTCGGCGGCTTCGAGGCCGATCGCACCGGCACGACGCTGACGATTACGTTCATGAAGAACGGCCAGTGGGTCGCGGAGTCGCTGAACGTGGCCGAGGCGTGCTCGGGCCTGCGGATGCTGATGGCGTTCGTGGCGCTGGGCGTGGCGTTGGCGTTTCTGTGGGACCGGCCGTGGTGGCAGCGGATGGTGATGATCGTGCTGGCGGTGCCGATCGCGATCGCGGTGAACATGGGCCGCGTGGTGGCGATCGGGCTGCTGACGCTGGTGAACCCGGAGCTGGCCAAGGGCGACTTCCACACGTTTGTGGGGATGCTGATGCTGATCCCGGCGGGGCTGCTGTTCCTGGGCCTGGGCTGGGTCATGGATCGGATCGTGATCTACGAGGAGACGCCGGAGTCGGCCTCGCGCGGTGCGACGGCAATGACGTCGGGGCAGGCGGGGTCGCATCGGTCGGCGACGCGGGCCCGACAGCCGGCGTCCGACCCGAGGTGGTTCGTGGCGGGTCCGGCGCTCAAGGGCGCGGCGTTCGGCGTGGGGATCACGGCGCTGCTGGGGCTCAGCTACGCGTTCGCGTTGGCCACGCTTCGGCCCGACAGCGTGTTCGAGGGCATGTCGCAGCCGGTGGCGGTGGTGCTGCTGGCGGTCTCGCTGGCCGCAGCGGCCGCCGCCGTGGCGCTGCTTCGCTGGCGGATGCCTGCACGCAGCTCCGAGACCTGGCTGAACCGACGCATGGTGGCGATGGGGCTGGTCGCCGGCATGATGGTCACCGTCATGGCCGGGCAGAACACAGCGATCGCGGCGACCAAGACGATCATGATCAAGCAGGAGGTGCCGCTGCGGCACCAGCTCTACCAGGTCCCGATGACCTCGGGCACGTGGAAGGTGGTCGGGGAGGACCCGCCGCTGTCGCGAGAGATCCTCGAGACGCTGGGCACGAACCTGTACTTCACACGGCACTACGAGGACACGAGCTGGTCGGGCAATCGGCCCGGCAAATGGGCGAGCCTGCACGTGGCCTACTATACGGGGACGCCGGACACCGTCCCGCACGTGCCCGACCGCTGCTTCATCGCCGGCGGGGTCCGCCCCATCGACGTCTCGCGGATCGAGCTGAATCTTTCCGACGAGCGGTACGAGCCCGATCCGGAGCACGGCGGATACCTCTTCCCGGCGTTCCTGACCTGGCCCAAGCGCGTGCGCGTGCCGGCCAAGGACATCGAGGCGACGATCTTCACCTATGGCCATACCGGTCGAGGTCACGAGGTCGTGGACAACGTGATCTACTTTTTCGCGGCCAACGGCAAGTTCCTGCCCACCCCGGACCACGTCCGGCTGCAGGGCTTCGACCCGCGAGACAAGTACAGCTATTACTGCAAGGTGGAGGTGAGGCTGGCCGGCGTCGAGGATCCGGAGCTGGCCCGGGAGCGGGCGGCGTCGCTGCTGAGCGTGGTCCTGCCCGAGGTCATGGCCTGCCTGCCCGACTGGGTGGACGTAACGGAAGGCCGCTGGCCGGTCGATGATGCGGAAGATACGGACCCTAACGGCTAATCAGGGAGTAACGGCTCATGGCCGCTCGTGTGAACACTCGTTTCGTGCTGATCCTCAGCGCGGTGATTATCGGCCTGGTGATGAGCATCACGGCGTTCGGCTACTACAAGCTGCGCCGCGACCCCGTCCGCCTCGAGCGCGAAGCCGACCGCTTCGTCGAGCAGGGTGAGTACAAGCTGGCGCTGGAGAAGTACCGCCGCGCGATCGGTCGGGATCAGAGCAACGTCGAGCTGCTGGAGAAGTACGCTCAGCTCCTGCTGACCAAGCCGGTCGAGGACCGCGTCGAGGCGGGCAACAACTACCGCAACCTGCTCGCCGCCCGGCGCATGAAGACCGAGGCGAGACCCACCGATCAGGAGTTGCTCACCGAGTATTACGACACCATCACGATGCTCGCCGAGCGGCTGCACAGCGAGCAGTTCTACGACCACCTGCACCAGCAGGCCTCGACCAGGCTTCAGGCCGACCCGCAAAGCGTGGTCGCCAAGCGTTATCGGGGGCTGGCGGGGGTCAAGCGGCTCTCGTTCGATATGCCTCGCGACGAGCAGCTTCAGATCCTGCAGGACCTCGAGGCCGCGGCCGAGCATGACGCCGGGGACGCCGACGTCCGCCACGGCCTGGCGATGTGGCACCTGTTCGAATCGCGGCGCCTGGCGCGTGTGCGTGCACCCGAGGAGGAAACGCTCGAGCACCTGAACCTGTCGCTCGAGCTGGCCAAGGAGAACCTGGAGCGGAACGCCGACGACCCGGTGCGGAAGCTGGAGTACGCGCAGATCCTGCTGCAGGCGCGTGAGGTGGACGAGCAGGTTCAACCCGAGGCGGGCATCGACCGTGTCGCCGAGGCCGCTCCGTATGTCGAAGAACTGGAGCAGCACCTGCTTCAGAGCACGGAGCTGGTGGACACGCTGGTGATGGGGACGGCACAGCTCCTGCCGCTGATCGATCAGGAGATGGTCGAGATGGGCCCGGACAATCGTCGGGTCCTGCGCGGGCTTCAGCGTCAGGTGAAGCTGTACGAGCACGCGGCGGAGGTTGAGCCGGATCAGGCGGTCTTTGCGCTGCAACTGGGTCACGTGCGCAAGCGCCTGGGGGACGCCACCGGTGCGTTGGCCGCGTTCGAGCAGGCCCGGCAGATCGACCTGCATCAGCCGGCGATCCCGGCGGCGGTGAACCACAATCTTCGGCTCTCGGCGACGACGATGCTCGCCGACACCCTGCTGGGCACGGTCAACGACGCGGAAACCGACGTGCAGCGGCAGGCGATCGTCGAGCGAGTCAAGTCGCTGCTGGCCGAGGTCGAGAAGGCCGGAGGCGGCGAGGACGCCCGGGCGCTGCTGCTGCGCGGCAAGCTGGCGGCGCTGGAGGGGCGGACGGCCGAGGCGGCGCAGCTCTACGATCGCGCGGCCAACGCCGGCGGCGACTACGAGGCCCTGATGCTGGCGTCCAACGCGTGGCGCAAGCTCGGCGAGCGCGGCACGGCGGCCGCCCGGATCGAGAGCCTGCTCGAGGTTCGGCCCGGCCTCACGCCCCTGCGCCTCGAGCTGGCCCAGCTCTACATGCAGGATCAGCGTTTCGATGAAGCAGACCCGCAGATCGATCAGGTCTTCCGCGATCAGGTGGTCCGCGACCTGGCCGAACACTTCGAGGACGACGAGGACGCTCGCCTGCGGGTGCGCATCCAGATCGACGAGGCGGACCGCCAGGCTCAGCGCGGGTTGTATGACGAGGCGAACCGCACGTTGCGACGTCTGGCGGACGCGCATCCTCAGATCGCGGGCGTGCGCCTGATGATCGCGAAGAACCTGCTGGAGCAGGAACGGTACGCCGAGGCGTCGGCGCGGATCGCGGAGACGATCGGATCGCTGCCGGAGAACGATCCGCGCCCGACGGCGCTGCTGCTGATGGGCACGCGGTACAGCACGGAGGGGGAGTACGAGGCGGCGGCGGCGGTGCTGGAGCCGCTGCGCAGTTCGGGCGAGCCGGCGGTGGTGCGGGCCCTGGCGGCGGTGTACGCCGAGACGGATCGGGATGCCGACGCGGTCGCGCTGTTGACCGAGCGGCTCGACGAGGAACCCACCGACCTCGTGAGCCTGCAGGTGCTTTTCCGGGTTTCACAGGATGCCGACCAGAAGCTGGCGTATCTCGAGCGGGCCCGCGAGGCCGGCGCGAACGATCGGGCGCTGGTCGTGCTCGAGGAGTCGCTGGCGGGCGAGGGCCAGATCGACGTGGCGCGGTTGAACGAGCGGCTGATCGAGAAGATCGACGATCCGCTGGTCCGCCAACTGACTTACGTGCGGTTGCACCGGATGCAGGGCGACATGGATCAGGCTCGCGCCGCGCTGGCCGAGGCGAGGAAGATCGACCCGGACTCGCAGGAGGTCTTTGAGCACGAGTTCGACTTCGCGCTGCTCGACCGGGACTGGGACAAGGCGAGGCAGTTGGCGGCCAGGGCGGCGCAGAAGGACTACGACCTGGCGCGGGGCCACTTCTACCTGGGCCGGCTCGCCGCGGTGCAGGGCGACCTGGACCGGGCGATCAGCGAGTATCGGGAAGGGCTGGAGCTGCGCCCGGTGTATTCCGAGGGCTGGCGGACGCTGGGCGAGCTGCACCTGCGTCGCGGTGACGCGCGGGCGGCCGTCGAGGCGTACGAGCGGGCGGTGGAGCAGAAGCCGACGGACGTCGCCGCGGTGCGCGGGCTGGCCGGCGCGCTGGACATGCGCGGCGAGCACGCCGAGGCGCTGCAGCGGATTCGGCGGGTGGTGGACCTGCGACCGAACGACGCGCGTCTCATGGAGCTGTACCTCGACTACGAGCAGACGTACGGCGACGCGCAGGCGGCTCTGGAGATGCGGGAGGAGCTGGCCGAGAGCGCGCCGGATAACACCGAGAACCTGCGCGCCTTGGCGCGGATCTACTCCAAGCTGGAGCAGCACGGCAAGGCTCAGGAGCTGGCGAACCGCCTGCTGAACGAAGAGGGCCAGACCATGCGCAACGTGGCGACGCTTGCGACGGTGCTCTCGGCCAGCGGCGACCGCGTCGGCGGGTTGAACGTGATCGAGCGTTACCTGGCGTCGCGTGGCGACGAGGCGACCGCCGAAGACTACGTCATGATGGCCCGGTACAAGCTGAACCTCGGCGACGGCGACGGGGCGATGGCGGCGTACCGGGCCGCCCGCCTGCGCGAGGACCCGCTCGAGATGGAGGTCTCGCGTGAGATCGCGGACATCCTCTTCCGCCGCGGGGCGTTCGAGGCGGCGGCCAAGTACTACGGCGCCGTCCACGAGGCGAACCCGCAGGAGCGGAACGTGAGCCTGCGGCTGGCCGAGGCGCTGATCCGTGACGGGCAGCTCGACGAGGCCGAGTCACTGCTCACCGACATGCCCGAGGATCAGGGCACGCTGCTGCTGCGGGCGCGGATCGCCAGCGACCGGGACGACCCGGCCACGGCCTTCCGCCTGCTGACCCGCGCGATCGAGAAAGACACACGCAAGGCCCAGCCCTACATCGAGCGCGCCCGCCTGCTGGCGCAGGATCGCTCGCAACAATCGGCAGCGATCTCCGACCTGAACCGCGCGCTCTCGATCGACCAGGAGGCGCACGACGCGCGGCGGCTGCTGGCCGACCTTTACCTGCGCCGCGGCGAGACGCAAGAGGCGATCCGCGAGATGCGCAACCTGCTGAACCGTCGGCCGGGCGACAGCGCGACGCGGCTGAAGCTGTACGAGCTCTACGCCGCTCAGGGCGAGCCGACGACCGCCCGGCTGCTGCTGGCCGAGGGCGCCGAGCAGGACCCGGACAACGCGGTCTGGCCGGCGCTGATGGCCGAGCTCGCCGCCAGGGAAGGCAACGACGAGCGTGCGATGGAGCACTGGCTCCAGGCGGTGACGCTCGACCCGTCGGTCGACAACGTCTCGGGCTTCACGGCGCTGCTGATCAAGACGGGCAAGGCGGAGCAGGCGCTGCGGCTTCTGTCGGAGAACGCGGCGCTGGTCAACGGCTCGCCGACGCTTCAGGGACTGCGTGGCAGCGCGCTGGTGAAGGCGGGCCGTCAGGAGCAGGGCGAGCGGGTGTTCACCCGGGCGCTGGAGCGTGCCGAATCGATGGGCGACGTCACCAAGATCGCCCACGAGATGTTCCGGGCGCTCGGCGCCCAGCGGGC
>CAYSIX010000076.1:0-16974 GCA_964431205.1 uncultured Phycisphaeraceae bacterium | reverse complement strand
GGACAGCGACGTGGACGCGTTCGACCTGGGCATCTGGCAGATCAACTTCGGGACGGGCCTGAACGGCGCGGCCGTGCCCGAGCCGGCGGCGGCGACGCTGCTGACGCTCGGCCTGGCCGCCCTGGCGCGGCGACGCCGCTGACCGTCCCCGGCGACCGAGCGGGACGCCCCGCGTGCGGGCGGACCGATGCATTCGAGGCCCGTTTCATACGGGCGAACCCATCGTTTAGAAGGAGGATGGTATGAAAGCGATCTGGCGGATGGTGACGATCGTCGCCGTGGCCTGGCCCCTGTCCGCGGCCGCGGTCACGAGCATCGACCTGGACTTCGGCGGAAGCGGCAACACCCTCGAGGCCACCGGCTTCGACGCCGTTTACAACCTCGAACCCTCGGGTTTCAACGTCGCTGACGGCATGCTCTCGATCGACACTCTGCCCAGCGACACGTTCGGCCAGTTCGAGAACGACCCCGACAACGCGATCAACATGTTCTACTCCGAGATCGACCCGCTGCAGATGACCACCGTCGAGGCGCGGGTCAAGCTCACGGGGCTGAACGCGAACTTCCACGGCGGCGGGATCTGGATGGGCACCGACACGGACCACTACGTCCGACTGGGCATCGCGCACAACAGCTTCGAGGGCCCGATCGTGGTCGAGTCGCTGCGCGAGAACGAGGACCGCTGGGTCAACGCCGACCCGCCGGGCCAGGGCGACGACATCGTCAGCGCCCGCGTCGGCCTGGGCGGGGCGAGCCCGCAGGTGGACCCGGTCGAGCTGATCCTGCGGATCGTGCGCGACGGAAATACGGCGGTTGCGTCGTTCAGCGACGACGACGGGGCGACGTTCACGCAGGTCGGGCCGGTGTATGAGGGCGTGGCGCTGCCGGGCGACCCGCAGGGCCAGGGCAGCAACACGATCGAGGAACCGGTGTCGTTCAAGGTGGGCGTGTGGGCGTTCGGCGGCCCGCCGGAGGCGGACGCGGCCACGGCGATGTTCGATTCGTTCTCCGCGGTCAGCGTGCCGGAGCCGGCCAGCGCGGCGCTGGTGGTGGCGGGTCTGGCGGCCGCGGCGCGACGTCGCCGGCCGTGAGGGGCGGCGAGGGTCGTGCGTGTTCACGTCGAGCGCCGGTCGGGAATCTAACGCGCGAGTGGCACGGCTTGACCTACCGGTCAAGCCGTGGCATCGAGGGGGTGGTTCGGCCGTGGCATCGAGGGGGTGGTTCGGCCGTGGCATCGAGAGGTATCTCGGGCAGGGCGTCACGGTGACTCGCAACCGTGCGGCAGGCCGGCAATGCTACGCTTGCGAGCAAGCGTGGCGCCGCTGGCGACGATTCACGATTACACTGGGTGAAGCACGATGTTCACGCGGCTTGTGATCTCGGGAATTGGCCTGTTGGCGGGGATCGCCGGGCTGGGGCTGCTGGTGCAGTGCTCGCCGGCGGCGCCGCGGGCCGAGGTCACGATCCGCTGGTGGAACCCATTCTCCGGCCCGGACGGGGGTTACGCGCTGCGGCTGGTCCGTGCGTTCCAGGAGCAACACCCCGAAGTCCGCGTGCTGATGCAGCGGATGGACGCGGGCACGTACTACAACAAGCTGTTCGTCGCGGGCCTGGGTGAGCGGGCGCCGGAGGTGTTCGTGGTGCACAGCGACGTGCTGCCGCGGTTCGAGCGGGCGGGGCTGCTGCGCCCGATCGACGACCTGATCGCCGAGAGCGGGTTCGACCCGTCGGACATCGACGAGCCGGTGTGGCGGATGGTGCGGTTCGATGGGCGGACGGTCGCGTTGCCGCTGGATGCGCACCCGATCGCGATGTACTACAACAAGCGTCTGCTGCGTGAGGCGGGGATCGTGGACGGGCGGGGCGAGGCGAAGCCGCCGCGCACGCGTGAGGAGTTCGTCGAGGTGTTGCGTCGGACCCGGCAGGGCGATCGCTGGGGCTTCGTGTTCACGTGGTTCCGGACAAACTTGTACTCGATCATGAGCCAGTTTGGCGGGCGGATGTTCGACGAAGACCGCACGCGTTGTACGCTGGAGAGCGAAGCGAACGCCGAGGCGCTGCGGTTCTGCGTGGAGCTGATCGACCGGGGGCTGATCCCGCCGCCGCAGGGCAGCGACGCGTGGATCGGGTTCCGGCAGGGAAAGGTGGCGTTGGCGTGGGAGGGCCCGTGGATGCTTCGGGACCTGGAGGAGCTTCGGGACCTGGAGTACGGGGTGGCGCCGCTGCCGGTGCTGGGCGAGGAGGCGGCGGTGTGGTGCAACTCGCACAACCTGTGCCTGCGGCCGGGGATGGAGGACGCGGAGCGTGGGGCGGCGTGGAAGTTTGTCCGGTTCCTGTCGGACCACAGCACGGACTGGGCGGAGGCGGGGCAGGTGCCGGTACGGCAGAGCCTGCGGGAGTCGGATCGTTTCGAGCGGATGTGGCCGCAGACGGTGTTCGCCTCGCAGTTGCCGGACGTGCGTTACATGCCGCGGATTCCGTACGTGTTCGAGTTTCTGACGGAGTTCGACATCGCGGTGGAGCGTGCGTTGCGGGGGACGGTGGAGCCCAGAGAGGCGTTGGCGGCGGCGACGGAGCGGATCGAGGCGGCGATGGCGCGGGATCGGGAGGTGCACGAGGCGTACGAGGCCGCGGCCGACACTGCGCCGCGGTCGCGCTGAGCGTGGATGATGTGGCGAGACGGGTGACATCGCGGCACACGGGAGAGGATGCGTGCTTGAATCGGCGGACATGGCGCGGCTGGTAGTCATCACGATGTGGTTGGCCGCGACGCTCATCGCGCCGGCGGCATGGAGCCAGACGATCACAAACCCGATCGCACCCTTGACGGGCGATCCCTGGGTGATCGAGTGGCAGGGACAATACTTCTACACGCACACGACGGGCGGTAACGTGCGGGTCTATCGGGCCACCCGGTTGCAGGACGTCGCGAGCAACCAGCGCACCGTCTGGCGACCGCCGCCGGGTACGGCCTACTCGGAACAGGTCTGGGCGCCGGAGCTGCACCGGCTGAACGGCAAGTGGTACATCTACGTCGCCGCGTCGGATGGCGATAACGCGACCCACCGTATGTACGTGCTCGAGGGCAATAGTCAGGACCCGCAGGGCACCTACACGTTCAGGGGGCAGATCGGTGACGCGACAAACCGGTGGGCGATCGATGGCACGGTGTTTGAGCACGGCGGGCAGCGATACTTCGTCTGGTCCGGGTGGGAGGGCGACGAGAACGTCCGTCAGGAGCTGTTTATCGCGCGGATGGCCAACCCGTGGACGATCGTCGGTCCGCGGCGGCGGATCAGCACGCCGACCCACGACTGGGAGAAGCACGGCCTGCCGATCAACGAGGGGCCGCAGGTGCTCACGCACGATGACGATGTGTTTGTGACGTTCTCGGCCAGCGGGTTCTGGACGCCGAACTACGCCGTCGGGACGCTGAAGCTGACCGGCGTCGACCCCACGGAGCCGGCGTCGTGGACCAAGCATCCCGCGCCCCTGTTTGACGCGGGCAACGGCGTGCAGGGCACCGGTCACGCGTCGTTCGTCAAGTCGCCCGACGGCACAGAAGACTGGATCGTGTACCACGCGCACCGGCCGGACAACGATCCGGGCGGGCCGGTGCGCCGTGATCTGCGGATTCAGCCGTTCACCTTCGGCCCCGATGGGTTGCCGGACTTCGGCGAACCGGTCGCGACGGGTCAGCCGATCCCCGCGCCTGCTGGCGAGCACGTGGTGACGTTCATCCCCAACGGTGCGTTTGACCGGCCGGACGTGACGGTGAACCAAGGCGCCGGGCGGGGTGTCGGACTCGAGTCGTTCGGCACGTTCGGGGCGGCGGACGCGGTGGGCGTTGTCAGCAACGACGGCCGGTTCTTCGACCGTCTGGCGAGAGGCGACGGGCCGCAGGCCGCGTGGGTCAACGCCGTGAACAACAACGGGTTCTACCAGGACATCGGGGCGCTGCACAGCGGCCGGTATCGCCTGATCGCCGGGCTGGCCCTTCGATCGGACGAGTTGGAGGCGGCGGCGGCAAACCCCGCCACCGTCCGCCTGCGGCTGGAGAGCATCGGACTGAACAACGACGGAACGGTCAACAATCTCGACCGTGTGCTGCTGAGTTCGTTCGACGTGGACAGCCGGGCGCTGAACGGCGAGGCGTTCAGCGACTTCGGTGTTGCGGCGTCGCTGGGGACGCAGAGCGATCGCCTGGGAACGATGCTCCGTCTGGTCGTGGAGGTCCGGGACGCGAGCCAGGACGGGCCGGGCTGGGACGTGTTGATCGACAACCTGCGGCTGCGGCGGCACCTGCCGGGTGATGCCGACGCAGACGGCGATGTGGACGCGTTCGATCTGGGCGTCTGGCAATCCCATTTCGGCATGATGGGCAGCGCGCTGGCCGCGGATTTCGACAGCGATGGCGACGTGGACGGCTTCGATTTGGGCCTGTGGCAATCAAACTTCGGGACGGGCCCGAACGGCACGGTGGAAGCGCCCGAGCCGGCCGGGGCGGCTGTGTACTGCCTCCTGGGCGCGGGGCTGCTGAACCGCAGGCGATAACAAAGCGGGCGCTGGGGCGCTTCGCTGTGCTTGCTGGTGTCCGCATCGCTGTCGGCGTCCGCGGCGTGAGCTTGGCACGATCACCGCGTCCGTCGGCCCCGGACGGTTCGGCTTCCGGCGGGCTCTACTGCAGGTCCGGGCCCAGAGACTTCATGATCTGGTCGAGGATGCAGGCAATGGCGCCGCGGGTGTTATCGATGGTGAAGCGCTCGATGCGGCAGCGCTCGAAGCGCGGCGCAAAGGCGTGTTGCTCGGTCATTTCGGTCAGGCGGTCGAAGGCATCATCGGCCAGGTCGAGCATGCGGGCGTCGATAAACACGGCCTTGGGGTTGAAGATGTTGATGGCGGCGGCCAGGCCTATGGACAGGTACTCGAGGGTTTCGTCGAGCTCGGCGGTGACATCGAGCACATCGGAGGCGACGCGTTCGGCCAGGTCGTCGAACTCGAGTTCCTGGCCGAGGCGCTCGCTGACACGGCGAAGCAGGGAGGCGTCGGTGGCGACGGTCTCGAGGCAGCCGCGGTTGCCGCAGCCGCAGAGCCGACCATCGCGATCGACGGTGATGTGCCCGAGCTGGCTGGCCATGCGTGCCTGACCGACGATCATGCGTCCGCCGGAGACGATCGAGGCGCCGAAGCCCTCGTGGACGCCGACGAGCACGAAGTCGCGCAGGCCGCGCGCCGGGCCCCAGAGGCGGGCGGCCATGCACCCGCTCGTGGTGTCCTGGAACATGACGACGCGATCGCAGCCAAGGCGCTTCTGGATGTCCAGGCTCAGCGAGCGGCCGTCGGTGATGTGCAGGTTGGGCGAGAGGAGGATGCGCTGGGTTCGCAGATCGACCTCACCGGGGACGCTGATGCCGATCCCGATGGTGGCCACGTCGTCGGGCATCAGGTCGCGGGCAGCCTTGGCGATGCGGTCGACGAGCTTGGGGTAGGAGTTGGGGATAGCGAAGCGTCGCGTGCGGTCGGGGTGGGCGTTGCCGTCGAGTCCGGTGGCGAGGATGGCGCAATCGTGAGCGGAGACGGCGATGCCGATGACCTGAGCGGTCTCGCGCGCGAGGCGGTAGACCAGGCCGGGTCGGCCGACCTGCGTGGCGGGCTCGGCGCCGAGCTCTTCGAGCAGGCCGGCCTCGTGGAGGCGGGCGATGGCCTTGGAGACGGTGGGGACGCTGACGCGCATGAGTTGGGTGAGCTGCATGCGCGAGGACGGGCCGTGTCGGAGCAGGTGTTCGAAGACGGCTCGCTCGTTGATGCGTCGCAGGAGCGAGGGGTTGACGCTGTGAGACGCCATGGAAGGTATCGTAGCGTAGCGTAACCGGCCGCGGGCGAATCGAGGCGCCGGGCTTGACAGGAAACGGAGGGGGGCGTACATTATTAAAGGTCGCTTAAGAATGTCGCCTCGGTGGTCGGTTACGGGTGATCGCGACGCCTCCCGGATCGCCGCGCGACACGACATCGTCTCGGTCGTTCCTGTCACCGAATACCCGTCACGACGCGAGGACCCATCATGAGACGCTCCCCCGCTTCACCCGTTCGTCCCGGCCGATCCGCCTTCACCCTCATTGAGCTGCTGGTGGTCATCTCCATCATCGCCCTGCTGATCGGGATCCTGCTGCCCAGCCTCGGCGCCGCCCGCCAGGCGGCGCGCCTGGTCGCGTGCGAATCCAACACACGGCAGCTCGCGATCGGGTTGGCGATCTTCGCCCACGACCACGAGCAGTTCCTGCCCAAGGCCTGGTTCAACGACAACGCCTACCCCGGCGGGCCGGACTGGGGCTACGAGGAGCCGTTCTGGGGCTGGGATTACGTCCTGCTGACTCAGAACATCAGCTCCGAGGACGTGTTCGGCTGCCCGTCGGACGACACGGCCATCCTCCGCGGCACGACCGTCTCGCCCAACGACGACAAGGACGACATCCCCGGCTCGTACCGCTACAACATCAGCAACCTCTCGCGCACGTCCCCCCCGGGCTTCGGCCTGGCGCCGCGCCGCGCGATCAAGCAGGATGAGCTGACCCGGCCCAGCGACGCGATCCAGATCAGCGACGGCAAGGCCAGCGGCTTTCACCACCTGGCGACGTGGGAGCCGCACGTCGAGGGCAAGGTCGGCAAGGAGACGACGGACAACGTGGCGCTCAGCCGGCATGGCGACCGCGAGATCCAGAGTTACGTCTTCGCCGACGGGCACGCGGAGCTGCTGACGTGGGACGAGACGTGGGAGCCGATCGGCCAGGAACGCAAGAACCCGGACGGTTCGCGCTCGACGCCGACGCGATGGCGGCAGCGATACGAGCCTGACCCGGAGACGGGCATCTTCGAGGGCGACCGGTGGCCGTGATCGTGAGGCGAACCAAGCGCGAGCTCGGCCAGCGCGCACCGCGACCCGCATGGGGCCGGGCGGTGGCCGCGGCGGCCGCCGTGGTCGCCGGCTTCGGGACTTCGGTCGCGATCGCGCAGCCGCCCCACGCCGATGTGCTGGCCTACTGGCGGTTCGAGGACGGGCGCGTGCACGAGCGGCTTCAGGCCGTGCGCGGCACCACGGAGGAACCGTACCGCACCACGGCCGACCTGATCGATCCGGCCAACGCGCTGCGGACGTTCAACACCGACCTGCGTGTCTGGCCGCCGAACACCTCGCCGGCGTACAGCGACGACGTGCCGGCGCGAATCGTCCCGCGGACCGGCGAGGCTGACCGCCGGAGCCTGCGGTTCGAGGACCACGAGGACATCTACACGCCGGACGGATCGCCGATCAACGGCCGGGCCCTGCCGCGGTTCACGGTCGAAGGCGCGTTCAAGCTCGAGCGGCTGGCGAGCGGGCCGGATCAGCGTTACCAGGTGGTGATCGGTAAGGACGGTCGGCCGGCTGAGGACGTGGCCAACGCGCCGTTCCAGGTGGTGGTCGCGGGGCGCAGTGACGACTGGACGGTGCGGAACGCGGTGGCGGTGCAGATCATCGACGCGAGCGGGCGGTTCATCTCGGCGAGCAGCGACAGGCCGGTCGAGGCGAGGCGTTGGTACTGGTTCGCCGCGACGTGCGACGGCGAGGCGCTGTCGCTTTACCTGGACCGTGGCGACGGCGAAGGGTATGCGCTCGAGGCGCGCGAGGAATCGGTAGAGGGCGGGCTGATCGAGAGCGACGCGTCGTGGACGATCGGGCGGGGGATGCACAACGGGCACCCGACGATGTGGCTCAGCGGCTGGATCGACGAGGTGCGGATCAGCGACGATGTGCTGCCGGCCGAGCGGTTTCTGGCGTCGCGGGGCGAGGGCGTGGCGGCCAATCGCCTCGCGGCGGACGGTGCGGCGGCGCTCGACGACGAGACGGACGACGCCGAGGCGACGAACCACGGCACCACCCAGGAACCGGCCGTCACCGGCCCGACGTACACCAACCCGGTGCTGCGCGGCGTGCCGGACCCGCACGTGATCCGCGCCGGCGATGAGTACTACGTGTATGGCACGACGGCGCCGGGCGAGGGATACCGGGTGCACAGCTCGCCGGACCTGATGAACTGGACCGACCGCGGGTTCGCGTTCCGCAAGACCGAGAGCAGTTGGGCCCGCGAGCACTTCTGGGCGCCTTGCGTGGTCGAGCGGAACGGGCGGTTCTACCTGTTTTACAGCGCGGTGGGGCCGCTGGCGAACACGGGGGGGCGCAGCGGGCATCGGCTCTGCGTCGCCGTCGCGGACTCGCCGCTGGGCCCGTTCGAGGACGTGCTGGCGCCGGCGTTCGGGGTGGGGATCTCGGCGATCGACGCGCACGTGTTCATCGACGACGACGATCAGGCGTACCTGTACTACGTGCTGGACACGTCGGAGAACGTGACGAGCGAGGTGTACGGCGTGCCGCTGAGCGACGACCTGCTCTCGACGACGGCCGAGGCTGTCCGCTGCATCTGGCCGTCGCAGCACTGGGAGGGGCAGGTGTGGAACGAAGGGCCGTTCGTTTTCCGCGCCGGGGACGCGTACGTGATGATGTACTCGGCCAACGGTTTTTTTGATCGCAAGTACGCGGTGGGCTACGCGGTGGCGGCGTCGCCGCTGGGCCCGTGGGTCAAGAGCTCGGCGAACCCGATCCTCTCGGCCAACGAGCACGCGGTAGGCACGGGGCACAACAGCATGATCCGCTCGCCGGACGGGCGCGAGTGGTTCTGCGTGTACCATGCGCACGGCGACGGGGTGGGCGCGCGGCGGCGTGACCTGTACATCGACCGGGTGCGGATCGCGACCGGGCCGAACTACACGGTGGATCTGCGGGTGCTGGGCCCGACGCGGACGCCGCAGCCGATGCCGTCGGGCGCGGCGACGCAAGCCACCCACGAGTCCGCCAGCGAAACCGCCGACATGACCGCCACGGACGAGGGGGCCGCGCCATGACGGGCTACGGGACCACACCGGCGCAGGGGGTGACGGCCGGGCGCGCGGGCGCGGCGGCAGTGGCCGCGACGCGGCCGCGTGCGGGCCGGGCGCGCTGGCGTCGGCGGATGCATCGCCTCTCGGGCTACGCGTTTGCCGCGCCGTACCTGGCGCTGATGGCGGCGTTCCTGCTGCTGCCGCTGGGCTTCGGGTTCGGTCTGAGCTTCGTGCGCTGGGAGATGCTCTCGCCGCTGCCGCCGCGGTGGGTGGGCCTGGGCAACTACGCCGAGGCGTTCGCCGACGCGTACTTCTGGTCCGCCGTGCGCGCGACGGTCTGGTTCGTGGTGCTGACGGTGCCGACGACGGTCGTGCTCGCGCTGCTGGTCGCGCTGGGGTTGTGTGCGCTCAAGCACCGGCAGGCGTGGTACCGCGCGGCGTTCATCGTGCCGCTGATGCTGAACATCACGGTCGTGGCGATCCTGTGGCGTTGGTTTCTCAACCCGTCGTTCGGTCTGTTCAACGCGTACCTGGGCGAGGTGGGCCTGTCGGCGCCGTGGCTGACCGAGCCGGGCTGGGCGATGGTTTCGATCGTGCTGATGACGGTGTGGTGGACGGTGGGCGGGCCGGCCGTGATCCTGCTCGCCGGGCTGCAGCAGATCCCCACGCCGTACTACGAGGCGGGCGCGATCGACGGCGTGACCGGCTGGAAGCGGTTCTGGTACATCACGCTGCCGCTGCTCCGCCCGACGCTGCTGTTCGTGATCGTGATGAACCTGATCGCGTCGTTCCAGGTCTTCGGGCAGACGTTCCTGGTCACGCAGGGCGGGCCGGAGCTCTCGACCCGCGTGCTGATGCACTACATCTACCAGATCGCGTTCATGAACTATCGGATGGGCTACGGCGCGGCGATGAGCTGGCTGCTGTTCGTGATCATCGCGGTCGTGTCGATCGTTCAGTTCCGGGCGTGGAGGGCGCGGACGTGAAGTGGCGGGACGCCTGGGTCGAGGTTCTGATGCTGATCGGCGCGGTGGCGTTCCTGCTGCCGGTGGCGATCATCTTCCTGACCTCGTTCAAGCCCGAGCACGAGATCGTGCACTTCGAGGGGCTGCTGCCGTCGGACTGGACGCTGGGCAACTACCAGAAGCTGCTGGCGCACGCGGCCGAGGCGCCCCTGCTCCGCTGGCTGTTCAACAGCCTGTTCATCTCCGGCGCCGTGACGGCGCTGGTGCTGGCGGTCGATTCGCTGGCGGCCTACGCGTTGGCGCGGCTGGACCTGCCGGGCAAGCGCGTCGTCTTTGCCGTCATCGTCGCCACGCTCATGGTCCCCGGTCAGTTGCTGCTGGTGCCGATGTACCTGATCCTCAACGCCCTGGGCTGGCTGGACACGTACTGGGCGCTGATCGTCCCGGCCGGCGCCAACGCGTTCGGCGTGTTTTTGCTTCACCAGTTCTTCCGCGACATCCCCCGCGACCTCGAGGAGGCCGCCGCCATCGACGGCTGCACGCGCTTCGGCATCTACTGGCGCGTCATCATGCCGCTGTCCCGCCCGGCGCTGGCCACGCTCGGCATCTTCACCTTCATCGGCGCCTGGAACGACTTCGTCGGCCCGCTGGTCTACCTCGACTCGGCCGACAAGTTCACCCTCCCGGTCGGCATCGCCCTGTTCCAGGCGTCCTACTACGACGAGTACAGCCTGACGCTGGCGGCCAGCACCATCGCCACCGCGCCCGCGCTGATCGTGTTCCTGATCTTCCAGCGCCACATCGTCCGGGGCATCGCCCTGTCCGGACTCAAGGAGTGAATTCGTTTGAACCGCAACCGAGGAACCGAGATGTCGATACCCCGAGCCGAGTACCCCCGCCCGCAGTTCGTCCGCGAAGACTGGCTGTGCCTCAACGGCCCGTGGGCGTTCGAGATTGACCCGAGCGACAGCGGCGTCGAGCGCGGGCTGAAGGACCGCGCGCTGCGCGACCGGATCGTCGTGCCGTTCTGCCCCGAGTCCGAGCTGTCCGGCGTCGGGCACACGGACTTCATGCAGGCGGTGTGGTACCGGCGTCAGGTCCCGGTGCCGGCGGCGTGGCGCGGGCGCGACGTGCTGCTGCACTTCCAGGCGGTGGACTACGACGCGACGGTTTGGGTCAACGGCGTGGAGGTCGGCCGGCACCGAGGCGGGTGGTGCGGATTCACGTGCGAGCTGGCGGGCGTGGTCGAGCCGGGCGATATGGCGACGATCGTGGTCCGCGCCCGCGACGACATGCGTGAGCTGAAGCCGCGGGGCAAGCAGTCCGCCGAGTACCACAACCACGCGTGCGAGTACACGCGGACGACGGGGATCTGGCAGACGGTCTGGCTCGAGCCGGTGCCGAAGACGCGGCTGGAGCGACCCGTCGTGACGCCGGACGTGGCCGGCTCGTGCTTCCACGTCGAGCAGCCGATCCGCGGGCCCCGTGACGGCGTGCGCCTGCGTGTCACGCTGCTGGCGCATGGGCGGACGGTGGCGACGCAGACGATCCACACCGACCGCGACCTGTGCCCAAGGCTGACGCTGCCGATCCCGCCCGAGCACCGCCGATTGTGGTCGCCCGACGACCCGTTCCTCTACGACCTGACGCTCGAGCTGCTCGACGAAACCGGCGAGGTGATCGACCGGGCGATGAGCTACGCGGGCCTGCGCAGCGTCACGATCGAGGGTGCGGCGGTGAAGCTCAACGGCCGCGCGGTGTTCCAGCGGCTCGTGCTCGACCAGGGCTACTACCCCGACGGGATCATGACCGCGCCCAGCGACGAGGCCCTGCAGCGGGACATCACGCTCGCGCAGGAGGCCGGCTTCAACGGCGCACGGCTTCACCAGAAAGTCTTCGAGGAGCGGTTCCTGTATCACGCCGATCGGCTCGGCTACCTGTGCTGGGGCGAGTTCGGCGACTGGGGCATCGACAAGATCAACCCGCCGGCGACGTACCTGACCCAGTGGCTCGAGGTCCTGCAGCGCGACCGCTCGCACCCCTGCCTCGTCGGCTGGTGCGCGCTCAACGAGACGTGGCACGTGCCAATCACCGACCGGATCAGCGGCCTGGAGGACCTGACCCGCGGCACGGTGCTGGCCGCCAGGGCGATCGACCCGACCCGGCCCGTGCTCGACGCCTCCGGCGGCGCGCACCTCGTGCCCGAGTCCGACATCTACGACAGCCACGACTACGAGCAGGACCCCGCCGCCTTCGCCGAGCACTACAAGAACCTGGCGCGCGGCAAGCCGCGCATCAACGGGCCGGCCGATCGGCCCTGGTCCATCCCCTACCGCGGCCAGCCGTTCTTCGTCAGCGAGTTCGGCGGTACATGGTGGAACCCGGAGCAGGCGAACGACGCCGACTCCTGGGGCTACGGCGATCGACCGCGCACCGTCGACGAGTTCCACGAACGCTTCCGCGGGCTCTGCGACGCCCTGCTCGACCACCCGCACATGTTCGGCTACTGCTACACGCAGCTCACCGACGTCTTCCAGGAACAGAACGGCGTGTTCTTCTTCGATCGGCGGGCGAAGTTCGACCTGGCGAGGCTGCGGCAGGTCCAGCAGCGGCCGGCGGCGATCGAACAGGCCGACGACGAAACGCCGTCGGACGCCAAGGCGGCGCCCGCGGTCGTGGTCGTCCCCCCTCGATCGCGGCGCGGTGCGCCCAGCGGCGTCGGCGCCGCGTCGCCCGGCGGCGCCGCCGAATCCACCGACCGACGCTGATCCGCCGGCGGCGACCTTCGTCGTTCGGGGCGGCGGGCGTGCGCCATCACTCGTCCACGCGGAAGCTGGGCAGGCCGAGGTTCAACGCCCGGCACCGCGCAAGCGACGCACCCGGCTCGGCCAGGTGCTCGCCCCACTCGACGCGGTACCGAAACTCATAGAACCCGCCCAGGCTCGCCTCGAAGTTGGTTTCCCAGTAGTTGGTCATGAGCCAACCGTACGCGTGCATCGGCGCGTCCGACAGCCCCGGGTGGCCCATGAGGCGGCGCTGGCCGTGCTCGAGCGGGCCGAGCTGCAGCAGCGGCGTGTCCGGCGTCGAGACAACCAGCCCGAACCCCTCCGCCCGCCAGCAGAACCCCTCCTGCACGCTGTAAAAGTCGGTCAGCGTGTCGGGCAACTGGTCACGCCACGGCCGAACCATCGCCCCGGCCTTGTCGAGCCACAGCTCCTGCCCGTCCAGCCCCGTTCCCAGCGGCAGCGCCACGTACAGGTTCTCCGGCGACCACGCCGACTGCTTGTTCATCCGCACCGCCACGTCCACCCGCGGCAGGTCCGCCCACGCGGCCAGAAGCACGTGGTACAACTCGACGCCCTCGACGCGGAATCGCAGTCGTGCCGTGGTGTAGAGCGGCCCGGCTTCGACGAGCTGCGCGTCGATCAGCTCGCCGACGCATCGCCGCACGTCCCGCCCCTTGCGGTTGCGACCCATCGCGCCGCGGGCGCGCACCTGGGCCGCCGCGTCGTCCACGGGTTCGACCGGCGTGACCTCGTACACCGGCGTGAACGGCGGGTGCGGCGCGTCCCGCCGCAGCAGCGACCGTCCCGTGCCGCGATCGATCCACCGCGTCACCCCGATCGGCGCTTCGCAGGCGATCGCCGTGCTCGGCGTCACGAGGCGCACGCCGAGCGACCCGTCGGCGTTCGCGCCGGCTTCCGCTTGGGCCTCGATGCCCACGGCGTCCGGCACGCCGCCCGGCAGCGCCGCCTGATCGCTGAACACCCGGCGGTCGTGACGCAGCGTCGGTCGGCCCGGCCGAAGCTCCAGCGTGCACCGCTCGTGCGGGCCCAGGTCCAGCCGCACGCCGTACGCCACGCCGTGCAACCCCGACCGGACCTGATGCGCCAGCGGCGCCTCGCCCCCGACACGCCAGACCTCCGCCGCCAGCGGCGCCACGTCGTGCTCCAGCTCCTCCAGCTCCAGCCACGCCACGTCGCGCACCGACGCCGCCGACGGGTTCATCACCCGGTACCGCAGCGCCCGACCGGGACGCGGCCCGACCTGCCCCAACGCGACCTGCGCCTCGTCCATCGCCTGCTCGACCGCGCCGGCGAGCCGGTACGCGATCGACTGTTTCTGCCCGGCGATCCGCCTCACCGCGCGGTCCCACGGCCGCCACATCGAGTCGCGGTGGCTGAACGTGTGCTCGGGGTACAGCGGCAGCAGCGACTCGATCTCAGCGCGTCGCGGGTCCGCGAGCGTCGCCGCCAGCTCGGGATCCTCGAGGATCGCACGGTACCAGCGCTGGGCGTCGCGGAACTGGCGCGTCGGATCCGGGCTGGCCGCCAACCCGTCCGACCACCAGTCGGGCCAGTCGCCGGCGTGGCTGGGGATCGGCTCGGCCGCTTCGCGCAGGCGCGCAAAGAACGCGCTGGGCGTGGTCATGCTCAGCTTGATCCGATCGCCGTGCCTCTCGTTCCAGCGCGCGATGAACCACGCGATCTCGGGGTTCGGCGGCGCGTTGTCGGTCGTCATGCCCGCGACGTTGAGCGGCACGAAGTCGTAGGGATATCCGTCGGCCTCGAGCTGCGCGAGGTAGCGCGGCAGGCGGCGCTCGGCGTAGAAAAGATGATCCGGCGAGCCCGCGCCGGGGCGCAGCTCGTCGCGGAACGTGTACGACAGCAGCGCGCCGGGGCACAGGCCCATCACGTTCCCGAGCATGTAGTGCTCGCCGTTCCAGACCAGCACCTCGGCCCCGGACGGCGCGACCCAGCGGAACGCCGCCTGCCGCCGCCCGATCGCCGCCAGCCCGTGGTGCGCGTGCGAGCAGACCATCAGGTTCCGCACGCCCAGCTCGGCGAGCACGTCGGCGTATCCCCAGGAAAACCCGTTGATATCGGCCGACAGCGCGCTGTCCACCCCGACGCCGATCGAACGACCGTAGTCCACCGCCCGCCGCGTCGTCTCGAGCAGAAACGGCCGGTCGATCAGCTCGTTGAAGTGCAGGTACGTCGCCGACAGGCCGATCGTGCCATCACGGATCGCCTCGGCCATCTCGTCGGCCCGGTCGCCGTCGGCGTGGCGCAACCACGACTCGATCGACCAGTAGCACTCGCTGGACCAGCGGAAGCCGCGCAGCGACTCATCGCCCGGCTCGCGGGCGCGCCGCCGCAGCTCGAGCACGCGGTCGAGGTATTGCCGGTGAGACCGCTCGATCCGTCGCTGGCCGTCGGTGTACCCGATGTCCGTGTGGGCGTGGTGGATCAGCAGGACTTGCCAGGCCCGCGATGGTGTCGACGCCATGACGCTTGCTCAAGGAATGCGCGGCGGCGTGCCGTACGCCGGACGCCACCCGCGAGGGCGGCATGATATCGACTCCATCGAGAATCACGATCCCGGCGAACGCCTGGCGATCCTTCACCCACTTGGACACCGCCGCAGGCGTCACGCACAGCTCGTCGGGGTTGCCGGTTTCGCATCGCCGCTGCGGAGCGCCGTCCCAGGTATTCTCGGGCAGCTACAACTCACCGTCGAGCAGCGTGTGAAACCCCCGGGGTGGGAGCGTCGCCTAACCCAGGTGCACGCTTACCACCCGGTTCTCGGTCTTGCCCGCTGCCCCGCAGTTCGTCAATCGAGGCGGTGCGATGTGCTGTATTGACGCGGTCCTGAAGGTCACGGGCCACGTGCGATGGGAGGTCCAGGTCGTTGCGCATGAGCGGCGTGCGATGGTTCGTGATCTTGGCGACGGTGACGGCACGCGCGGGAGGTCGAGGATCGCCTCCTGGATATCGGGGCGAGCAGGTTCAGGTTCGTGATCTGAATGTTGCGGCTGACGTGGCCGAGGCGGCCGAGTTCGTAGCAGTCATCGACCGCGAGGTGTTCGCAAGTCTTCACGGCCAACGTCGGTTTCAAGGATCACCAACAACTTGGGGACCCCTCCCCCCGCCCGTCCCGGGATCGTGACTCGTTCGGTCGCTCGACGACGGCCGCGTATCCGCCAGGGGCAATCGACCTCTCGCTGGCCGTCTCAACTCCGAGCCATGTGGTTTTCTAGACGGCCGACCAGCGGAACTCCGCGTACCGCTGAGGGTTTCTCGCGTTCGGTTGGCCGTGCGGCCGGCCAGTGAACGTCCGGCCTCGTCCTTCACTCGACGTCGCTCGGTCGGCGTTTGCGAGCATCAGGATGGCCTGCTTTGTTCGAGCGCGGAGGCGTGGCCAGCGATCCAGCAACCGGGTCAATTCCGGGTCATGATGGGCTTGCGGCAGGTCGACTGCACCGGAATCTGCAGCGCTTCGCTCGGCCGATGCCGCTATGTCCCTGCTATCACAATCACTTGCGGAAGATAGTTCGGATCCTCCATGTGCCACTCGACGCAACCCCTTGTCATCGCAAGGGGTGGCGTGCGGTTTCGGCCCCGCCGACGCGCGCCGAAGCCGAACGCTGAGCCAAGCGAAGCGAAGCGTCGGATCCGGCCCTTCGTTTCACTCAGGGCCCGGCTTGTTGGCGAAACCCCCACGCGACGACGAATCAGCGGTGCAGCGCCTCGTCCACCTCGTGCGCGGCGGCGATGGGCGACAGCGGGTTCTTGATGCACGGCGCGTCCAGCCGCACCGGCGCGCTCGACCGCGCCGCGACGTACCGCACGCCGTTGGCCAGCACCCGCCGGATCGTCGCGTCGTAGTAGATCGGGAACGTCTCGTGCCCCGGGCGGAAGTAGAAGACCTTGCCCTTGCCCCGCGTCCAGCAGCAGCCCGAGCGGAACACCTCCCCGCCCTCGAACCAACTGATGAACACCAACTCGTCCGGCTCGGGGATGTCGAAGTACTCGCCGTACATCTCCGTGTGCTCGAGCTCGAAGTACTCGTCGGTCAAACCGTCGGCGATGGGGTGGCCGGGATTGACGCACCACAGCCGCTCGCGCTCGGCCGCCTCGCGCCAGCGCAGCGAGCAGGTCGTGCCCATCAGCTTGCGGAAGATCTTCGAGTAATGGCCCGAGTGCAGCACGATCAGGCCCATGCCCTCGAGGACGCGCCGATGCACCTTGTCCACGATCGCGTCCTGCACGTCGCCGTGGGCGCAGTGGCCCCACCAGGTCATCACGTCGGTCGCGGC
>CAYSIX010000075.1:0-17026 GCA_964431205.1 uncultured Phycisphaeraceae bacterium | reverse complement strand
GCGGGCGCGAAAGGCGTTGAATAAGTCATAGACCGTTAGGCGGGGTACACTAGACGCAGACGTTCGGCTCGGGGGTGTCCGACTGAGCGAGGGGCTTACGTTGGACAACGGACGGCGCATGCGCTTGTCGGGTGGGATCGGGGTCATCGGCCCCATGTCAATTGACGGGTCGGGAGAGATCGTGTTTGAGGGCGCCCAGATGCACCAGATTGAGGTCCGTGATGGGATCCTCACGGTCGAACAAGACATCCGGATCCATGCGACTGAGGGAGACGTGTTCTTCCAGGGCAACTCCAACTCCGGTGGGCTGGTGAATCGCGGCTTGATCTGGAGCGACGCTCCGGGCGGCTTTGTCTCGATCCGTGACACCTGGACCAACGAGGGCACGATCCGGATCGGTCGCGGGGATCTTCATCTCGGCGGAAGTTTCACTACCGCTGACCTCGGCGCCATCACCAATACGGGCGAGGGCGGATGGCTTCAGATTTCGGGCGATCTGGACAACACAGGTGACGCCATCACGCTCAGCAACGACACCGGTCCCTGGCGCCTGGATTTCGGCGGCTCCATCATCGGTGGGCGCATTGGCGCGACCGATGGACAACGCCTTGTCACCCGCCGCAGCGAGTTGGACGGCATCCGCCTCGGACCGGGTGTCGAGGTTCTCGTTGAGGGAAGCCTCACGATCCTGAACGGCATCACACTCGAAGACGCGACGATGGTCCTGCGAGAAGGCCCGGACAACTCACACCCTTCCCTAAGCTTCGCTGGTGGCGTATTGGGTGGATCGGGGCAGATTCTTCTCAGTGGAGATGAGGCTGATCAGTCGATCCGAGCATCCATCGCGCCCATGACAATCGGCGAGGGCATCGTCATCCGCACCGCCGGTGGCAGCGGGATCTTCGGGTCGGGTGAGTTGATCATCAACGAGGGCACGATCCGCGCGGAATCGGAGAATCAGAGCGTCACGTTCCGAAGTCCGCTTTCCAATAAAGGTCTCATCGAAGTCTCCAACGATTCACTGGCAATATTCGAGAGCCAATGGAGCAATGAGGGAGCATTGCGCGTGTCGGATGCGACCATTCACTTCAAAAGGATTCCCAATGTGTTCGGCGAGATGGACGTGAGCCACGCAACGGCCGTTATCGAGGAAGATATCGTCGCCGACGTATTGGAGGCATTCACATTCGATCATGCCACCTTGGAACTGCGTGGAGTTGCCTTCGACAATGCCCAGGATATCCTTGTCCTCGATGACCAGCTTTCCGTTATCGCATTGAATGAGTCTTCTCTTGAGGGCGGCTCAGTGGAGGCGCTTGGCGGTGGCGTGCTTGAGGTGCGGTCGGGCGAAAACCATCTGCGCGGGACACAGTTCATGGGCACGCTCACGATCGGCGGCGGGACGCTGATTGTGGACGAAGCAGCACGCCTTGAAGACACAACGATCAACCAACTCAGCGCCACGCACGGCTCCCACCTTGTTCTGGTGGGCGACGCCGGGCGGACGGCGCGTGTCGATATCAGTTTCGAGGGGGACTCGGATGGGCATTCGGTCGAAGGGGGCGCGACGGCCCTGTACATCGGTCCGGACGTGTCCATCGTGAACCGTGGAGGAGGTGGCAGGATCGGCACGTGGGCGCAGGCCAATGAGAACCACGGCCTCATCTCATCGACGGTGCCGGCCGGTGTGATCCGACTCATCGGATCGACATGGGACAATCTGGGCTCTATCGAGATCACGAACGGAGGAGAGCTCGAGATCAACGCCCTGTTTAGCAATCAAGGCACCGTGCGCGTCCTAGACAGCGCCCTGACGACCGACTCACTGGACCTCAGCTCAGGCCTATATGAGTTCCAAAACGCGCGTCTGGAGACCGACCGGATCGTCGGTGACTTTGACGCTGGCTCCGTTCGATTGCAACCAACTCGGCCAATCAATCAGATCGAGATTGAAGGCGACTTATCGATGTCTGACGACAGCGCCCTGGAGATCACGGTTGGGCGATCGGGACTCAGTCGACGGTTCCCCGGGATTCCGCTGCCAACTCGCGTCCTCGTCGAAGGCGACGCCGCGCTGGCTGGGACTGTTCGCATCACACTGACCGACGGTCTTCAGCCAAATCGTGGAGACACCTTCCCCCTCATTTCCACCACCGGTGCCATGTCAGGCCAGTTCGACAAGCTGTTCGTGCGCGACGACGACCAAAACTACATCGACGCCAACGTTATTTACGGAGAATCGACTGCGCTGCTGGAGATCGTCACGTTTGCGATCAGCGGCGATTTCGATCTCGACGGTGACGTGGACGCGTTTGATCTCGGCCTCTGGCAGCTGGCCTTTGGCACAACGACCGGCGCGGCGTTCGAGCAGGGCGACGCGGATCAGGATGGCGACGTGGACGCGTTCGATCTTGGACTTTGGCAGACAAACTTTGGCCGCAAAACCGGCTCGTCGGTCCCCGAACCTGCAACGTGCGCGGTGCTGGCGTTCGGACTTGTCTTGACGTCACGCCGACGAGTTCTGACCCGATGCTGAGGTTCCGACGCCGCACAGCCCGCGTCGAGCGTGGGTCATTGGAAGGATCACTTATGCCTGTGTTTGAGCTGATCGCGGAGATCCCACTGTGTCTCACATTACGTCTGCGATCTGCTACCTGGGCGATCGTGGTAACGTACCCGTTGATGATTGGTGCCGTGGCCAGCGGTTCCGAGTGGGGTGAACAGGCCGTCCTCACTTCACCGTTTCCGACGCCGGGCGGATCGTTTGGTGACACGTTTGATATCGAGGGCGGTACGCTCGTGATCGGTGAACCGTCACGTTTGTCACTTGATTACACCGGCTCGATTCATTTCTACCAACGGCAGGCAAACGGCTCATGGAGATACAATGAAACCTTGAACGCTCCGTCCGACGACGAGATGCACAGTTTCGGCTCTTCACTCGACCTGGACGGCGACACACTGACGGTCGGGGTGCCCGGTCGCCGTCACAGCCTGCCGCACCAGGTCATGTTCTACGACGTGGTCGAATCCGCGCCCGGCCCAAGCACTGGAACGCTATTCGGCGAACGCAAGTTCGGGATTAATCTCGATCGCGAGAATGACGTGTTGGTCGTTGGCACGGACCCTTATGGTGGGAACGGACATGTGCAGATCCATGAATACAAGCCATTCACAGGGCTCCCTCCCGAATTCCTGTTCTGGCAACAGGAGGCCATATACCAGAATCCCGGCGGTGCGAGCCACTCCGCCACGTTCGGCCACACGTTTGATCTGCAAGCGGATACCCTCGTGATCGCCGCACCGGGCACGCTCGGCACCGACACGAACCCCGGCCCGTGGGGCAAGGCTTATGTGGTAACCCGCCAGACGGACGGTACATGGTCGGACACGGTGCAAATTGACCGAAGTGGGCAAGAACGTGCGGATCTGTTCGGGTGGTCGCTCGTGTTACAAGGTGACCTCCTGCTGGTTGGTTCGCCGGGCAGTGACGTGCTCGGTGAGGATACCGGCTCGGTGTCCGTTTTCGAACGGAATGCCTTCGGCGAATGGCTCGAAGTCGATCGCATCTTTCCCGCCGATCCTCAACCCGGACTCGAGTTTGGCTCATCGATCGCGGTCAGTGGCAACCGCATGGTTGTCGGAGGCAAGGGCGTCGCATTCGTCCTTGAGTTGAATGACGGTCAGTGGATCGAAACCGCGACGCTCCTGCCATCGAACGAGGCCGATACACTCGGATTTGGCGGCCTTGTCGCAATCGCAGATGACACAATCCTCGTGCGAGGAAAGCTTCCGAACATCAGGAACGTGGATGTCGGACGCGTCTATTTGTTTGGCCCGATTGAGTTGCTGGTTGGGGATGCGGATGGTGATGGCGACGTGGACGCGTTCGACCTGGCCGTGTGGCAAACCGAGTTTGGTCAGAAAGGTGCCCATCTTTCAGCCGACTTCGATGAGGACAGCGACGTGGACGCCTTTGACCTCGGCATCTGGCAGACCAACTTTGGCACGGGTGTCGGCGCGGAGGTCCCCGAGCCGGCCACGCTCGCCCTCATCGCCGGGCTCGGCTTGCTCGCGTCGTCTCGGTCCGCACGTCGGACAGGCGCCGAAGCTCGATCTCGGCCTTCTCGATGATGCGACGCCGGTAGCTTTCAACGAGACGCCCCACCTCAGCCCGGTCGATCTCGAACCGGCTCGGCCACGTGGCCTCGATCTCGTCGAGGATCTCCAGGAACACGAACGCCAGCCCGCCGAGCATGCCGGCCACCTGCTCCCACGGCACGTACTGCTCCAGCAGCTTCTCGTTCTCGGCCCGCAGCTTGTCGCCGCGGGCCCTGGCCAGGTCCACCCGGGCCTCCATCAGCTCGCGGGCGAGCTCTGGGTCAGCCTCGTCGTCCCTCCTGCTGTTGGGGTTCTGAAGCGACTTGCGCCGCCGAAAGGCGAAGTAATCGATGCCTCTGAGACTGATCGGTCTGGAAGTCATCACGGCCGGATCCGATGAAGTCGCGCGACGGGCCTATTGTGTGCGTGGTTCAGACTCCGGCCGCATCAATCAGATGACGGCATGCCGATCAGCAGTGAGTCTCATACAGATTGCTCGCCGGGAGCAGCCGTGACGCGCGCGGCCAGCTGCGACTCGGCTTGGAGGAGTCGGCTCAGCAGGGCGTCCACCTGCCGGACGATGATCGGCGAGACGGTGATCGGGTTCATGCGGCTGCTGGGCGTGATCGGCAGGTTCCGGCGTTGAAGCGCGATCTTGGCCGAGGTGGGGTAGCCGATGCGGAGCATGGCCCGGTTGGTGTCCTGGAGGAGGCGGACCATTGGCTCGACGGCGGCGACGGGTTGGCGTGCGTCGCAGGCCAGCGCGGTGAGCTGGGCCGAGTAGTTGGCCGCCAGCCCAGAGAAACCAGTGCAGCCGAGGTCCAGCGCCCGGCGCATGAGGCGGCCGTCGGCGTTGAAGATGTGCAGGCCGAGACCGGTGACACGGACGACTTTTTCGCGGAGGATGTCCGCGTTCTGGCTGGTTTCCTTGGCCCAGTTGAATCGACCGGTCCGGGCGAGGCGGCCGAGCCCAGCGGGCGAGATCAGGCGGTGGTAGGGCATCGGGCACTCGTAGACGCCGAAGCTGACCTCCGGCGCCTGAGCGACAAACGCTTCGATCGCGTCACAGAGAGCGTCCTCGGTTTCATCCGGACCAGCAAACTCGCCCAGCGCCAGGACGACCGACGCGGCGCCGAGATCCCAGAGCCACCGTGCCGCATCGGCGCGTCTGGCAGCGTCCTCATGGCCGATCGCCCCGATCACCACGGGGACGCGACCATCCACACGAGCGAACACGCGCGCGGCGATCTGCCTCTTCTCGGCATCTGTGAGGAAGAACATTTCACTGGATTGGCAGCAGGCGAACAGGCCGGCGACGCCGCCGTCGAGGTACCAGTCGGTCAAGGCGTCGAGACCGTCGAAGTCGACGGATCCGTCCTCATGCATCGGGGTGAGCATGACGGGCCACGCGCCGCGCCACGGGTGTTGTGCAGACGACTCGGATGAGTGGGTCATGAAACTGCGCTTTCAGGCGTCGGTCGAGGGCGTTGGAGCCTCGATGGATTCTCACGGATCGATTGAAACGTCAAGCCGGGCATGGGCCAGCGGCGTGGGCCGACCAGCCACGCCAATGGAAGCGAGACAGCCAGGATGACCAGGTTGACGATCGTGCGGGTCCAGAAGGCGTGAATCGTCAAGCTCAGGGACGGAGGCAGCAGGCCGAACTCGTTGAGGGTCAGGTAGACGTTGGCGGCGATCGAGCAGGCAAGAGCGATGAGGATAATGCGGTTGTCGGCGCGTGGGACGAAGAAGCCAACGAGGTAGATCGATAGCAGTGCGCCGCCGAAGAGTGACCCGGCGATGAGGCCGAGGTTAGCCATGCTCTCGCGCGGGACGAAGTGCAGGATCACGGCGCCGCCGATCATCATCGCCCCGACGCTGGCCGAACAGGCGCGTGCGGCACGGAAGTAGAAGCGCTCCTCACGGTCGGGGTGGGTGTGCCGTCGGATGATGTCCGTGACGGCGACGGCGCTGAAGGCGTTCATGGCCGAGTCGAGAGTGGACATGGCGGCGGCGAGACAGCCCGCAACGATCAGTCCGGTGAGTCCGACGGGGATCTGCAGCTTGAGGAAATAGGAAACGGCCTCTTCGCCGTTCATTCCGCCGGCGACCGGGTCGGGGAACAGCTCGTAGAACGCAAAGAGGCAGGTCCCGAAGAAAAAGAAAAACAGCCAGACGGGGATCGACATCGCGGCAGAGAGGATGGTCGCCTTTTTCGCCTCGCGGTCCGAGCTGGCGGCCAGATACCGCTGGACCATGTTCTGGTCGCTGACCAGGCTCGAGCAGAAGTTGACCAGGCCGAGAATGATCATGGTATACACAGTACGTTCAGAGAGACTCCAGTGCAGCTCACCGACGCTGAACTTGTTGTGCACCGTACCGATGTGGATCACGTCCCAGAGCCCCTCCGGCAGCCGCAATAGGATGATCGTGACGGCAATGATTCCACCGCCGAGGAGGATGACCGTCTGAGCCACGTCGGTCCAGATGACGGCGGCGAACCCGCCGGCGATGGTGTAGAGGCAGATGAAAAGCCCGCCGATCACGACGACCCAGAGCACGGGAACGTTGGTGATGATCGAAACGGGGATGGCGACGAGGTAGAGGACGGTGGCGACGCGGATGACCTGAGTGATCAGAAAGATCGCCGCGGCGTAGAGGCGGACACCGGGCCCGAAACGCTGCTCGAGGTACTCGAACGCGGTGGTGATGCGGCCGCGACGAAATAGAGGTATGAAGATGAGGATGGCGAGCAGGGCCGCGACGGGGTACATGAGATTGGGGACGATCAACCGGTAGTCGCGGACGAAGGCCGCGGCAGGCAGGGCGATGAAAGTGATCGAGCTGATGCTGGTTGAGAGCATCGACAGACCGACAGCCCAGCCGGGAAACGCGCGCCCGCCGAGGAAGTAGTCTTCCGTGTTTTGGTTCTTACGGATAAGATACACGCCCATGGTCACCGTGGCGATGAGATAGGCGGCCACGACGCCCAAGTCGATCCAGGGCAGCGCGTGCGGTTCGGTCGTGGTGGGCGCGTCGAGCATCGCGGCTAACGGGCCTGGTCATCGACAACGATGACGTTTGGCGCCGCGCCGTCGAGGAAGGCGCGGCTGAAGTAGTGCACGTGGCCGGACTCACCGCCGACCAGCAGGTCGAGCCGGCCGTCGCCGTCCATGTCCGCGGCGAACGGACCGCTGTTGTGCAACGCCAAGCGGGCCTTGGCCATGTCACCACGGTCCACGAACCGCGTCAGCGGACTGCCGCCGACGTTCTCGTAGTAGCGGGCGTTGACGTTATCGAGGATCAAGTCGCGGTCACCGTCGCCGTCCCAGTCCACGAATTGCAGCACGGTGCGGCCGGCGTAGTGCGGTCGCCAGCTCTTGGCGTCCGGTGAAAGCCGATTCCAAACGATCGCCCGGGCGTACGGGTCATCCAGCCCGAACAACCGCTGCCCCGGTGAGAGGATCACCTCGTGGTTCTCCACGCGCTTGCCAAGGTAAACCGCCCATCGGCTCTCGTGGTCGAGCGTGACGTAGTCCATGATGCCGTCGCCGTTCCAGTCGAGCGCGGCGGGGCGGCAGCGGTGCGCGGTGATCAGCTCATCGCCCTGCGGCTCGTAACGGATCCACTCGGGTGTCGCGCGCGGCTGGTCGCCCCAGTCCACGCGGATGAGTCGACCGCCGTCGAGCCGCGGGTGGCCCGGCCGACCGACGTTGCGGAAGAAATGGTGCTCGCCGCGAATCCCCGAGACGATCAGGTCCTTGAGCCCGTCACCGTCCCAGTCGGCGACCAGCGGGTTGGTATAGCCCCAGTCGGTCTCCTGAGGGCCCAGCAGTGAGCCGTCCTCGCCGGCGCGTAGCTCGATCGGCACGCCCGCCGCCTCCATCCGTTGCCGGGGCCCCCACACCGCCCGGTTCGCGTCCCCGATGTTCTCGTAGAGATACACGTACTCGTCGGACCCGCCCAGGATCAGATCGTTGTCCCCGTCGTCGTCCCAGTCCGCGGCAAACGCGATCGCCAGCGAGCCGGCGTCCACGTCCGGTCGCAACTGCATCACGTACCGCGTCTGACGAAACCGCGGCGTCTTGCCCCCGCCGGCGATGTTCTCGTTCCACCCGATCCACGCGCCGTCGTTGCTCCAGAGCATGTCGATGTCCCCGTCGCCGTCCCAGTCCGCGAACACCGGGAACGGGAACACCGCCGGGATCTCCAGCTCGTGATCGTCGAACGTCTTGAGCAGTCGGCCCTCATCGAAATGGAACCCGCTCTCGCCCGCCGGCTCGTGCACAAACACCTTCGTTGCCCAGTTCGTCGCGATCAGCTCGCGCTGCCCATCACCGTCCCAATCGATCGGGATCACCGCGAGCGGGCTCGAGGACCAGTCCGCGTCTTCCACCGAGGGGATCACCAGGTCGCGCTTGTGCTGCTCATCGAAGACCAGCAGCCGCTCGGCACTGACGCTCTGATTGAAATACACCGTTTTGCCCAGCAGCAGGTCGAGCTTGCCGTTGTCGTTCCAGTCGATCAGCCGGCCTCGCTCGCCCTTGGTGTCGGGCCGAAACGGGACCTCGTGATGAGCCGTGGGGACGATCCTGCCGTCGCTCACGTCGAACTCGATCCACTGCTTGGCGTCGCGTGAGAAGTGGAACAGGTCGAGCTTGCCGTCGCCGTTAACGTCCGCGAGCTGCGGCGTGGCGGTCTGCTTGAGGTAGCCGACGGGCGTGGCGGCCCGAAGGATGCGCGTCGGCGGGGCGAACACCGGCTGGCCGCTGTTCTCGCCGAGATTCTCGAGGAAGTAGTGGCCGTGGAAAAGGTCCCAGTTGTTGCGGTGGGACGTGCCGCTGCTCATCCAGATGTCCAGGTCGCCGTCGCCGTCGAGGTCCGCCACGTCGAACGCGCCACGCAGCCCGAGACCGATCGGTCCGACCGTCTCGCGGTCGCCGACCTTCAGCCGCTCACCGACGCCGACCATCGGCACCGCCACCGGCTCGGGCCGCACGCCCGCGCCCGGCTTCGGGTCGTAGTACAGCGCATACGTCGCCGGCAGCTCGCCCTCGTGGTTGAACCGTAGCTTGAACGTGTCCGCCCAGTACGCCTCGTCGCCGACCGTCAGCGGGCGAAACAACCCGCCTTCCTCGTCTTCAATCGGTTCGCCTGTCTCTCGATCGTGCTGCACCAGACGCAGCGCGTCGAGCGCGCGGCGTCGGCCCGCCGCGTCCAGCCGGTCCCAGCTCCCGCCCGGCGTCACCTCCACCTCCGCCGGCCAACGCCCGTACTCCCCGATCGACCACGCCAGGTAAAGCTGAATACGCCGCGGCCGATCCTCCACCGCCCACGGCCACGCCGGCAGGTCCACCCGTGTCGGCGACGGCTCCGCCACCGTCATCTCGTGGTCGTGCCGGTACGAGCTGTAAATCCGCAACTCGTCGATCAGCCCGTGAAACCAGTGGGGCCGGCCCAGCGGCGAGACCGGCGACTGCGTCGCCCCTGAGCCCAGGTACAGGTCGTAGAACATCGACTCGGGCACCCGAGGCCACGCGCCCGTCTGTCGCTCGACCCACTCGCCCTCGCCTACTCGCAACGCCACGCGGTTCGGCCGCTTCCACGCCACACTCACCAGCCGCCACTCGTCCGCCTCCCAGTCGGAAACGTCCTGTTCGATCGCGCCCTGGATCTCGCCGTCGCTGAACGTCCATCGCAGGACGGGCGACTCACCCCTGGTGTCGAGCATCAGCTCGATGCGATCGCCCGTGCGGATCCGTGCCGCCAGTAGGTTCTGCACCGGCGTGCCGTCGGCCTGTTCGTCAAACCGCGCGGGGGCAAAGTCTGGGCAAGCCCAGAAACTGATCGTACCTTCCTCGAGCGAGAGGTTGCGCTCGATATCGTAGCGGATGAATTCGTATCGGCGGACGCGGAGCGCTCGACCGCGATAGCCGTCCGGCACCGGCGTCATCCCGTCCTGAAACACTGCCCGACCGTCCCCACGCGATGCGTCTGCGTCAAGCGATTCGTCAAACGTCGCGGCCAGCAGGAGGTCATTCGCCCTCGCCTGCTGCGCATGGGCCCGCAGCGTCGGGACCGCGAAACAAGCGCCCGTCAACAGGGCCAACTGGAGCGATGTCGACCACTTCAGCCAACGGTCCATCGGAGGGCTCCTTCAGAAGATCAAACTATGAGGTGGTGATGCAAGGAACGGGTTCACTTCAACCAGTAGGGCCGCCCTGCACGGAATGGGTTGCGATAACCGCCGATGTCGGGTTCGTAAGTGTCTTCGCCCTGAATCAAGAGACCGTAAACGCGACTGGTGATGTCGGCCTGTTGCAGCGCCTCGGCGTGACCATCGAGGAAGGCGATGTTGCGTCCGCCGTCGTGCGGTCGGTCCGTGATCAGCTCACCGCTGCCGAAGCGCATCCACCCGACCCAGGCCGAGTGTTCGATGGTGAAGTTGCCGGGCGGCCGGTTGTACGCGCCAAGCCCGCCGGGTGCATGCGGACGTACCAGCGAGCTGAGCGTCACTTCGAGCTCGTCGGAGAACGACGCGACGGATGAGGGGTCGGGCACCTCGAGCCCACCGAACCAGGTGAGCATGCCGTGGGCCGAGTAGCTGGCGCGGTCGGTGATGTCGGACACCTTGGTGTTGCGCCGGACCGTGGGACAGACGAGCGTGTCCTCGGGGCCGTTGACGCCGAAGTAGTCGACCATCAGCACGAGCCAGTTCTCTTCGAGCTGTGAATCACTCATGGCATTGAGCACCTCGCCGTCCGGCGCCCGCTGGAACATGAAGCGGTCGCGGTTGTCGGCCATGTAGGCCGAGGCGGCGATCATCATCTGGCGCTCGTTACTCAGGCACACGGCGCGGCGGGCGGTCTCGCGGGCCGCGCCCAGCGCCGGCAGCAGGATGCCGATCAGAAGCGCGATGATCGAGATCACGACCAGAAGCTCAATCAGGGTAAAGCCACGAAAACGGTGCATACCAGACATGGGCGTGTCTCCGTTCGGTTCGAATCGCCCGGCGATCGGTGTCCCGATCGCCGGGCGTGGCCTTGGAGGAGTCGGTCATCGTCGTCGCGTCACGAGCAGGCTCAGCCCGCCGGTGAGCAGGCTCAGCATGGCCGGCTCGGGCACGGCCGCGCCTTGCACGCCCGTACCAAAGTTCGTCTGCCAAAGGCCCAGGTCGAAAGCGTCCACGTCGCCGTCGAAGTCGAAGTCGGCGGTCAGGTCGTCGCCGGTCGTACCGAACTGCGTCTGCCAGATCCCCAGGTCGAACGCGTCGACATCGCCGTCCCCGTCCGCGTCGCCCACCACGGCGCCGGCTTCCGGCAGGCTCAGCACGTCGTCCAGCGTCAGGCCGATGCGGAACTCGTCGAGATCGAACGTGAACGGCGCCGAGCTCGTCGCGTTCACGAGCTGGATCGCCTCGCCCATGATCAGGTCTTCCGGCTGGGTGGGCATGTCGGTGGCGATCAGCAGGGCGTTGGCGTCAAGCTCGTCCGCGGTGATGCCCTCCGCCTTCATGGCGTCGAAGCCCGCCGCGTCCACCGCCCACAGGGTGCCCACCGCGTTCTCGGTCGTGCCCAGGTTGGTGAACCGCGCGACGATGAGGTACGACGCGCCGTCCTGGATGCTGGTTGACGCCGCGCTGGGGCTGTCCGAGCCGTCGTAACGGACCCGAACGCCCTGCGAGGACGGGCCCTTGGCCTTGAGGCCGAAGTTGATCACGCCGTCGTTGGCGCGCACCTCGGCCGTGCGGCTGATGTTCGTGTCCTCGGAGTCGGTGCGCTGGTAGAGGTAGCTGAAGTAGACGTCGCCGGACTCGACGCCGACGGCGACGTTGCGGTCGGCGATGATGGCGTTGAATCCGTCCGACGCGAGGTAATCGAGGGTGAGCTTGTTGCCCGAGGTGACGTAATCGCTGAAGGCGATGCTGCCCTCGGTGACCTGGATCGAGCCGGAGACGCCCGATGGGATGGTGACCGACCAGGGGTTGAACCAGCCGGTGCCGCCGTCCTGGCCCTGCAGGTCGCCGGCGCCGTAATCGAAAAGGTCTTCGACCAGCGGTGCCGCGTGGGCCGCGCTGCCAAACGCCAGGACCAGCGGAATCGTCCACGCGGTCGCGGTTTTCTGAAGCATCTGTCTACCTCCGTTGAAAAGTGAGTGAAGCCGTGCTCAAGGTTGAGGTGGCAGGCGATACCAAACCAACGAAACCTCCATGCGAACTGACGCATACTGTAAACCGGCGCGGCGGGCATTCCATGACGTTGCGGCAACAAACAACGCAACATCAGAGGCCGCCGCAAGTGCTTGATTGGGCAGATTTTGAGACGAACTGACGGGGTTTGAGGGCCGCTAAGTTGAAGCGGACGCCCCGGCCAGGGCCGACGCCAGCCCATCCGGGACGATCAGCTCGGCCCCGAGGGCGAGGCTCTCGGCCCGCTTCTGACCGCTGGTGATCCGGTGCAGCAGGTGCTCGACCGCGCGCCGTCCCACCACTTCCTGAGCCAGGTCCACCGTTACCGGCGGAGGATCCATCGCCGCCAGGTAGCACTGCTCGTTACCGCAGGATACCAGCGGCAGATCGAGCACGGGGCGGATCCCCTCGCGCAACAGCAGCGGCTGCAAGTGCGCGGTCACCCGGTCGTTGGGCGAGAAGAGCCCGCCCAGCGGCGGGTCCATCGCGGCGATCCGTTCGGCCACCGGTCGCAGCAGATCGTAGATCTGACGCGCCGTCGCCATGCGGATCGACGGCCGACGCGACGCGTTCAGCGGCACGTACGGCCGGCCCGCGGCTTCGACCGTCAGCCGGAACGCGTGGTTGCGACGGTGCAACGCCAGGTACGAAGGCTCGAAGTTCACGCTCGCCAGCGGCCCCTCGGTGTGCTCCAGCAGGTACTCCGCCGCCAGCTGGCCGGCCACCTCGTTGCCCGGCATCACGTAGCTGTCGCGGTGGTCGCCGTGCGAGGTCAGCCAGATCGACGGCACGTCGGGCAGCGTCCGGCGGTGCTCCGGCGAGATCGCTCCCCCGGCCAACAGCATCCCGTCGATCTCCCCCTGTCGCACCGCCTGCGGTAGACGCGTCGGGTGGTTGACCATGACCATCATCAGCCCCCGCTCCGCCAACGCCGTGCCGATGCCCAGCACCAGTTGCGCGAAGATGCCCGGGTGTGCCAGGTACCCGTCGTCCACCATGATCAACGCCACCTGACGGTAACGCAGCGCCGCGGCGACCTGCTTGCGCATCCCCCGGCGACGCCCGATCGGCTCGGGCGCATAACCAACCTTGTCGATCACCGCCTTGACACGCCGCACCGTCGCCACCGACGGGCCCGGTCGCCCGTTGATCACACGGGAAACCGTCGCCTTGCTGACCTTCGCCATCTTCGCGATCTGCTCGATCGTCATCCTTCTTGGTTATAGCCCATCAGGATCCGCTCGCAAGAGTTTTCTGCAACAATATTGAAACTAACGCCCGGTGATCCCGCTTCTGGGCCGTCACGCCAAGCCCAGCCGGATGAACTGCTCCGGCGGCGCCTCGGCCGCGAGCAGCGCTGCCGCCGCCCGCTCACGCATGCGGCCCAACTCCTCCGGGCGGTCCGACGCCACGTTCCTCAGCCCCGCCGGGTCCGTCTCCAGGTCCGACAGCCACGCCGGCTCCCGCCACGACTCGACCCCCCCCACCGCCCGGCGCCCTTGCCGGTACGGACCCAGCTCACACTCCACCGGCGGAAATCGTGAATCCCGCAGGCCGTACCAGTACAGCGGCTCGTTATCCGGCCTCGGGGACTGGTGCAACATCCACCGCCCATCGGTCGCCATCAGCGACTTGCCGAACATCCCGCCCAGAGCCACCTCTCGCGTCGACGCGCGACGGTCGTCGAACAACGGCAGCAGGTTCACCCCGTCCAGGCGCGACTCCGGCACAGGCAGTCCGAGTGCAGCCAGCGTCGTCGGGTACAGGTCCACGAGCTGCACGAGCTGTGACCGCCGTTCCCCGTGAGCGGCCGTCGGGTGGTGGATGACCATCGGCAGGCGCGACACCCCCGGGAAGTCGTGCGTCTGGATCTTGCCGAGCCGATCGTGGTCGCCGTTGAACGTACCGTGATCCGTGGTCAGGACGACGAGCGTGTTTTGCCATAGATCCAGGCCGTCGAGCGCGTCGATCAGCGTGCCGAGCCACTGATCCGTCAGCACGACCTGGGCGGCGTAGCGCGCCTGGATGTTCAGCAGCTCGTCCTCGCTGTAGCGGTCGCGCCACGGACCGTAGGGCACGCGCCCGCGGACACGATCGAGGTAGCCGCGAGGGTCGAACCGCCTGACCAGCTCCTCGGGCGGATCCCACGGCTCGTGCGGGCTGAAGCAGTCGATGTGCAGGTAGAACCGCTCATGGCGGTGATTGCGACGCAGCCAGTCAGCGGCGGCGCGGAACACCCGGGCGGGGAAGGCCTGCTCTGGGTCGCGGCCGATCAGGTGCACGTTGCGGTAGTGTCGCTCGGTCTTCTCGAGCCGGTCCGCGGGCGGGCAGTCGAACTCGATCGGATCGGTGTGCCAGGCGTCGGCCTCGGCGCCGCGGATGAACTCAAAACCGGTATAACCCGTGTGGTAGTTCTCGCCCCCCTGCTCCCAGAGGTGGAAATGGTCGGAAACGAGGTGGCTGATCGGTCGGCCCTCGCGCTGCATGAGCGTGACGGAGCGGTTGGGCGGGCCGGATACCTCTCGGGGCAGGTCGGCGTCGTCATCCTCGAGCGGACCCCAACCGCGGTGAAGAAACTCATAGCGCCCGGTGTACAGGTCACGTCTTGCCGGCATACACGGAGTCGAGCCAGACCAAGCATTGTCAAACACGGTGCTCCGCGCCGCGAGCTTGTCGAGGTTGGGCGTCGCCACGACCCAGTCCGGCTGCTGCGGACATCCAGCTCCGCGCAAGGATCGGCCCTGGTGGTAAGGCCCGCAGTGGTCCGCGCGCAGCGTGTCGCAGAGAATCGTAACGACATTCATTCTTTTCCTTCCTGAGTCTTTTGGTTTGCGGCCCTATGTCTAGTCCATCTCTCGATCCTTGGCCACCCCTGTCACGACCCGTCCCCAGCCACCCCATGATCATCGCTGGGTGAGCGATTAGGTTTGCCCACGCGCCCCGGCGGTGCTAGTCGTAGCCATAGACATGACCGCCGCGGGCGACGCGGTCACGGTGGCGCTGGCGATCTCCCTGGCCCGAAAACCCGACATGCCCGACGCCATGCGCCGCGCCTGCCTCGCCGGCGCCCTGGCCTGCACGAAGCGCGGCGCCCAGCCATCGATGCCGACCGCCGACGAGCTCAATCGTCTCGATGCTCAACACGCGACAACGGCCAACCAAATGGTTCAGTCTAAGAAAAGTCGCGCGCGAGCATCTCTAGACCCCCGATTGGGCCGCCTTCGGCTTTAACGCGCAAACGCCCTGCCGTCAGGCACTTACGCCCGACGCAACCCGCCAGAATCAATCGTCTGGTTAACGCCAAAAAAGTATATATCACCTCGCGCTTTTCGGCGCGCGATGGGTTGCGCACAGGGGCATGACGGCGTCACCCCTCCGCCGCGCGGGCGAAGAAGCAGAGCTGCATGGAGCCGGAGGGGTCCACGCGCGGGCCGCGCCGCATGGCCCACCCAAACACAGGACGCCGGATCATGGCCGCGCCGTGGGTTCGATGTCCAAAGGTTCGGACGCCGGGTCATGGCTGCGCGGCGGCCTTGGCTCGGATCACGCCCCCACTGATACACCACGCACGCCACGCCGGTTGAACGCCCAGCGCGGGTACAATCCCGTGGATGCTCCACCGCCTGTGCGTCGCCTGGTTCGTCGTGGCCTGCGCGCTCACCGTCGCGCTGGTGCTGCTGTGGGTGCGGAGCTACCAGGCGACCGACTACGTGGGCACCTACTACGTGAAGCTGGCGTCGTCGTCCGGCGCCCTAACCGTTCGGGCCGCGCCGGAGCCATTTCAGAATTCGGCGTTCACGTGGACAAGTCCGTCGTGGTGGCACGGAGCATACCCTGCGAGACCCTCCACTGATCAATACTTCCGTTCACCGGCCGCGACGCGATCACTCGGAGTCGAGTGGGTGGATCTCCATCACGCGCGACGGCTGTACGGCGACAACCACGACATTACAGGCATCGTGCTGCTACGCGCTCGGTTCTGGGTGCTCGTGTTGATCTCGGCGACCGTTGCGGTCGCTGGATGGCTGATAGCGCGAGGAACTCGAAGGCTGGTCCGCGCATCGGAAGTCCCCTCTTTCGGTGGTGCCCTCGCATCGCGGCTCAAGACCGGTTCTCTGCTCGCGGCCTTGGTTCTCAGCGCCGCCCTGTCCGTCGCCTTCCTTGGCTTCTGGGTCCGCAGTCACGCACGAGTCGACTTCGTTGGTGAGCAAATGTTCTACGGGCCGGGCCAACTCGAGTTGATCTAGGGCAGTGGGCTTCGTTCCGAGGCCGGTGTTCTCGTGATCGCTCGGAGCAGCTTACAGGGACCGTCGCCGCGCTTGTATTGGGGTATCGTTTGGGATAACTGGAGATCCAATACTTCCGGAGTTCGGGAACAACTCGCCAACGCCCACCTTGGATTCGGGCGGGTCAATTTCGCGCGACACTGGAGCACCCTGGTCTATCGGTGGCAGGGCCTTGCCATCCCCTATTGGTTCCTCGTCCTCGTCACCGGCTTGTCGGCGGGGATTTTCGCGCATGCCTACCGCCGGTCGCGTCTGGCGGGGCAAGGCCTCTGCGCGGGCTGCGGGTACGATCTGCGCGGCAACGTGAGCGGCCGATGCCCCGAGTGCGGCCGGGCGTGTGAGCCGCGGCTCACCGCCGGGAGTCCGGGTGCGCCCGGCGGCAACCGATCGTAAAGTTACCGGACGCATTTGGCCGAACCGGACCCATACCGACCGACGTAGAGCCCGTATC
>CAYSIX010000074.1:9571-17152 GCA_964431205.1 uncultured Phycisphaeraceae bacterium | reverse complement strand
GGGGGGTGGGGTGGGGGGGTGAGGCCATGGCGAGCAGGTAGGTGATGTGGCACTCGTTGAAGCCGTGGATGCGGTGGTTCATGGCCCAGCCGAAGTCGGGGGACCAGTGCCAGTAGAGGGTTCGGCCGTCGGGCTCGCGGAGGTACCAGTCCCACTCCATCTCGCGCCAGAGGCGGTTGATGCGCTGGCGGAGCTCGTTCTCGACGGGGTTGTCGCGGTTGAAGTACTGGGCGACGGTGAGCAGGCCCTGGATGAGGAAGGAGGACTCGACGGTGTCGCCGCCGTTGTCGCGTTCGGTGGCGAAGGCGATGGTTTCACCGGTTTCGCCGTTGAGCCAGTGGGCCCAGACGCCGTGGTAGCGAGGGGTGACGTCTTCGAGGAATCGGACGGTGGTGAGCAGGCGCTGGGCGGCCTGTTCGCGTGTGACGAAGCCGCGTTCGGCACCGACGATGATGGCCATCATGCCGAAGCCGCTGCCGCCGGTGGTGACGGTCTGCCGCGGGTGGCCGTAGCCCTCGCGTGCCAGGCCGCTGACGGGGTGGCCGAAGTGCCAGAAGTAGCGGAAGGTGGCGAGCTGGACGGAGGTGAGCAGCTCGTCGTCGGTCATGGCGTGGGGGGTGGCGGAGACGACGGGGGAGGGCTCGGACTCGCCGGCGTCGGTGATCTGCGTGACGCGGTAGTGGAAGGTCTGGTCGTTGCGGCCGATGAAGTCGCTGTAGACGTGGATGCGGTGGGGCTGGTCGTTGATTTTCTCGAAGGGGCCGTCGGCCGAGGCGGCGCGGTAGACGTTGAAGCGGTCCTCGTCGGTCTGGGAGACGCGGTCCCAGACGAGGTCGACGCGGCTGTCGTGGCCGGAGGCGGTCAGGCCGGTGATGGGCGAGGCGAGCGCCGTCGCGGCGGGGAGCAGGCACGCGAGGGTGAGCAGAGCGAGGGCGGTTGTCAGACGCGGCGCGCGCAGGCGCGTGGCGGGCGTCGATGGCGTTCGGCCCGCACCCCGGCCCTCTCCCGGGGGGAGGGGGGCACAAGACAGCGCGGCACCCGCGGGGAGAGGGAGAAGGTGGCGGCGGGCGTGGGCGGTCGAGCGGGCGTGAGGGGATCGCATGGGTTTCTCCTTGCCGTGACGGAGGCGACGGGTTGAGCCGGACGGAGTCGGTGCGCGTCGGCGAGGGGTCAGTGTGTGAGGGCGTAGGCGAGGATGTTGGCGTTGATGTGCCTGGCGTTGCGGACCTCGTTTCCGCCGCAGCAGCAGCAGCCCTTGCCGGCGTTGCCGGTGTCGTTGAGCCCGAGCGGTGAGAAGACGACGGCGAGGCGGTCGCCATGGGAGAGGCCGTAGACCGCCGCGGGCCCGCCGGTGCTCTTCTTGACCTGGATCTCGGTGATGTCGTAGACGGTGTGAAACATGGGGTGGTCGAGGTCGATCGCGGGCATGGGCGTGTCGGGGTAGAGCTCGTCCATGGCGCGCTGGAAGCTGGCGGACCAGCTCGCGTTGGAGCAGCCGGCGGAGGCGAGGACGAACCCGCCGCGGTCGAGGTAGGCCTTGAAGTTGCGTTTCTCGGCGTCGTTGAGCTCGAACGCGCCCTCGCCGCTCATGATGACGAACGGGTACTGGAAGAGGTTTTCGCTGGCCAGGTCGACGGGCTGAAAGTGTCGCGTGACACGGATGCCGGTCTCGCGGGCGACGGTGTCGAGGAAGCCGTCGGCGAAGCAGGCGCCGCTCTTGCCCCCGCCGTAGATGAGGTTGCCGACGTGGACAACGCCCTGATCGTCGGGAGCGGCGGCGTCCTGGGCGTGGGCGAGGGGGACGACGGCGAGCAGGAGGACCGTTGCGGCGACGAGCCATTGATCAAGGGTGCCACGCTTGCTTGCAAGCGTGCGGCCACGTCGCTCGGCACGGTCGCGCGCGACCGTGGCACCCGGCATGGGCATGGCGGGCGTCGATGGCGTTCGGCCCTCACCCCGGCCCTCTCCCAAGGGGAGAGGGAGACAAGACAGAACGGCACGGTCGCGAGCGACCGTGGCACCCGCCCATGGGCGCATGTGGGAGGAGCCCCGGGCTTCGCTCGTGCCTCGCTGCGCCCCGGGTCGGGAGCGGGCCTCGCGCACGTCGGTCAGGCAATACGTGCATCGGACTCGATCGCGTCGCGTGGTGCTCATGCGGTGTGCTCCTACGGGGCGTCGTCTTCGGCCAGGCGGTTGAAGTATAAGCGGATCAGGTCGCGATACGCCGGCGGAGCGGCCTGCATGGCGGCGTCGGCGGGGCCGCGCACGTCGCCGCGGCTGCGCATCGTCTCATCGTAGCGCCCCGGCTCAAAGGGTTGCTCGGGCTCGGGCAGGGCGGTGGCCTCGGCGTCGTGCGGGCCGGCGGAGCCGACCGGCGAGAGCGCGAGGAACTGGCCCAACATCGACTCGATCATCTGCAGGTCGCTGAGGGCGGCCGCCTGAGCGGCGAGCATCCACGCGCCCGCCGGGCCGACCATGCGTCCGCCGCCGCCCATGCCCATCCCGCTGCCGTAACCGGTGCCGACGCCCTCGCCCTGGCCGAGGCTCGGGGTCATGCCGTCGCCCTCGCCGGGCAAGCCGCCGCCGGGGCACATGCCCAGGCCCGCGAGGCTCAGCGCGTCGAGCTGCCGGGCCAGGCGTTCGAGGAACTCCCGCTCGCGTGGCGAGGCGTCTTCCATCGCCGCCCGGCACATCCCCGCCGTCTGCGACGCCAGGCCGCGGAATCCCTGCAGCGCCGACTCGAGCTCCGCGATGCGCTCGGCCAGCTCCTGGGGTGAGGCGCCGGCGTCGGCCGCCTCCTGCAGCGCCGCGGCCATGCGCTGGATCTCACCCGCCTGTCGCGCCAGCTCCTGCAGGTTGCGGTAGATCTCGGGGAGCTGCGACTGCAGAAAACCGTCCCACTCGTTCTCGGGGAACGAGACGTCGCGGAGGGTGGGCGTCGGCGGGGCCTCGCCCGCGTCCGATTCGCCGGTTTCACCCGGGCCCCGCGCGGCCAGCTCGTCTTCGGCATCGGGATCGTCTTCACGCGGGCGCGGCTCGATCGTCACGGCGCGCGAGCGCGCCGAGCCGGCCTCGACGCGCAGCGTGATCGGCTCGCGCAGGGCCTCGAGCGTGCGGATGAACCCGTCCTGCGCGGCCGGCCGCATCGGCCAGCGGCGCCGCTCGCGGCCCTCGCCGTCCAGCTCGACCAGGTGCGCCGTGTCCGGCACGAGCCCGGCCATCGCCGCGTGCACGAGCACGTCGTCGCCGGCGGTCGGGTCGTCCGGATCGGCGGCGACGGCGATGCGCGTGAGGCTGAACGGCGGGATGTCGGCCAGCGGCAGCATGAGCCGGCCCAGCCCGCCGAGGATCAGGTGCGGCAGGATCGCGGCGGTCACCAGCCAGGCGACGGCGACGAGCCAGAGGTGCGCGGTGGCGCGGCGGAGCGGTCGGCGGTCGATCGCCGCGGCGGTGTCGAGCGAGTCGGCCAGCGTCTGCCCGCGGTGGTGGACGCGTTCGGCGAGGTGCGCGGCCAGCGGATCGGTCGGGGGCTGACGCGCCGGGTCGAGCTGCAGGCCCGTGGTCAGCGGGTGATGGGCGAGGCCGTGATGGGTTTCGAGCGCGCGGGCCTCGCGCAGCTCGGCGCGGCGGGGATCGGCCGATCGCACGCGCTCCCGCCAGAGCAGCACTGGGATCGCGGCGAGCAGCGCCAGCCCGATCGCCAGCCGCCACTCGCCGGGCAGCGGCGCGATCGCGTCGAGCACGATCACGGCCAGCACGGCGGCGAGCCACCACGCGCCGGCCTCGGCGGCGCGGGCCGTGAACGTGAGCCAGCGGCGGCGCTGACCGGCGTCGATCAGCGCCTGGCGAAGCGCGTCGATCCGCATGGCGTCGGCCTGTGTCATCACGCGTTCTCCCGTCGGCATTGTAACCGACCCGTCCATCTGCGCGGGTGCCGGGCTTGCCTGCAGGCGTGCGCTCTTGTCGTGCGCACGGTCGCGAGCGGCCGTGGCACCCGCCGCGGCGCTTCATCGCGGACGCCGCGGGATGGCCCCATGTCCGCGAGCGGCCTTCCGCGGATCGCTCGCGACCACGATCGGGTCCCCGCGCTCACCACATCCCGCCGCGACGCCGCAGCAGCCATTCGACCCCGAACGCCGCGACGATCAGGGCGAACACCGGCGGGCGTGCGAAATCGTAGCGCGGCTCGTCCTCGACCCGGCGCGCCTCGACGATCCTCTCGAGGTGCTCGCGCAGGCGGTCGCGCTCGTCCAGGCCGAAGCACAGCCCGCCGGTCGCGTCGGTGATCTGCCGGAGCACGTCCGGCCGGGCCGAGGTGTCCAGCGTCTCGATCGAGCGGTCGTACACGGCCAGGCGCAGCGCGGGCGCGGTGGGCGACACGGCCGGGGCGTCGTCGCGCGGCCCCTCACCGTCGCGGGTCACCAGCTCGACACGGTGGATACCGGACTGGGTCGGCTCGAACGTGGCGACCCACGTCGGGGCCTTGGGGTCGGGGCGTGTGGCGGCGAGGGTCCGGTCCTCGCCCTCGGGCCCGACCACGCGCACGCTCGGCTCGAACGCCTCGGCATCGACGAAACGCGTGTGGATCATCGTGCGCACGGTTTCTCCCGGCGACGCCGTGAGCCGATCGAGCGTCAGCGACACCTCCTGGCCCGGCAGGAACTCGCCGCCGGTCGCCAGCCAGCGGATCGCCCGCGTCCAGAACTGCGCGAAGACCGTGTCGTACTCGGCCAGCCGGCTCGGCAGCAGCGACCAACGCCACAACCCGTCGGTCAGCACCGCGAAGACCTGACCCCGCCCCAGCCGCAGGTGCACCACCGCCGCCATCGCCGGCGTCCGCCCGTCGCTCGGCCGCTGGCGCAGCCACACCGCCGACGCCGCACGCTCCCGCGCGATCTTCGTCGCCGCGATCATCCCCGGCAGCCGCGTCAGCACACGCTCCGCCGGGCCCGCGCCCTCGAAGCTCAGCACCGGCGCCTGGGCGCCCTGCGGCGTCACCGACAGCTCCAGCTCCCGCACCGCCTCCTCCCCCCAGCGCACCGGCTCCAGCCGCGACAGGATCGCCCGCGCCCGCTCGACCGCCTCTCCCTCGCCCGACACCGGCCGACCCCGCGCCATCACCAACGCCCCGCCACGCTGCTCCACGTAGTCGGCCAGCATCGCCGCACGCTCGCCCGGGAAAAAATGCTCCACCCCGCGGCCCAGCACCACCACGTCGTACTCGTTCAACGCCGCCTGCGTCAGCGACGCCGGGTCGATCGGCTCGGCCGGGGCCGCCTCGTCCAGCACCCGCACCACCCGCCCCGGGCCCAGGCGGTACACCGCCGTCAGCTCCACACGCGGGTCGTCCCGGAGCACCTGCGCCAGGTAACGCGTGTCCCAGTACGGCTCACCTTCAAACAGCGCCACCCTGATCCGCTGACGCGACACCTGCACGAACACCGACCGGCGGTTGTTCCCCGTCGGCTCCTCGTCGTCCGCATCGGCGATCGAGCCGTGCTCGTCGCCCCCGCCGTCGCTGTCCGCCAGGCGCACGCGCACCTCGTAGTCCACCAGCGTCATCGGCGCGCCCGGCTGCGCCTCCGGGCGAACACGGAACGACGCCTCGGCGCCCGACGCGCCCGACAGCCGCACACGACGCCGCTCGATCAGACGCCCGCCCTCGTGCAGTTCCAGCTCCACCTCCCGCCCGTCGAATCCGCTCTGCAGCACGCTGGCGCGGATCGTCGTCGCCTGACCGTCGAACAGGTAATCCGCCTCCGCCCACGCGTGCAGCACCACGTCCCGCCGCGTCATCGCCTCGCCCACCGGCACCGCGAACACCCGCCGACCCGACCGCGTCAGCTCCGCCAGCAGACGACCGTCCACCGCCCCCGACGTGTCGTGCCCGTCCGACAGCACCAGCACCAGCGGCGAACGATCACGCCCCCCCGCCCCGACCGACGCCTCACGCAACGCGTCGAACAGCCGTGTCTGCTCCCCCGTCGGCTCCTGCGCCCCGTCCTCCCCCTGACGCGGCCGCCACGATGCCAAAGCCTGATCAAACCGGTACACCGAAACGTCCGCGTCCCGACGCAGCGCGTCCAGGTATTCCGGGGCCAGCCACGTCCGCGCCACCGCCTCCCACCGGGTCACACGGCCGCCTTCGGGTTCGAGGTCATCACCACCCACCGCGTTCGCCGCCACGTCCCGCTCGGCCATGCTCGCCGACGTGTCCGCCAGCACCACCACCGCCGGCCGACGCGGCGTCGGGCTCAGCGACTCCATCACGCTCGGGCCCGCCAGAACCCACAGCAGCCCCGCCAGCCCCGCGCCACGGCACACCAGCGCCGCCGTCCGCCGCAGCGGGTGCGACCCGCGCTCGATCGCCCCGTACAGCCACACGACCGCCAACCCGATCACCACGCCGACCAGCGCCAGCAGCCACGGCTCGAACGCCGGGCGATACAGCTCCACACCGCTGAACGCCATCACACGCCCCCCTTCCGCGGCCGAGCGAAACGCCACAGCAACAGCGTCTCCAGCCCCGCCAGCAGCAACGCCGCCAGCGCCGCGTACGGCCAAAGCTCCACCGCTTCCTCAACGCCCGGACCATCCGGATCGGCCATAGCGCTGACCGCGCCCGTCTGGCCATCCGCATCATCCACTTGTTCCGCCCCTGCCGCCGCGGCTCGTTCCGGCGCGACCCGCAGGTCGCTCTCCTTCGGATCAAGCACCGCCCACACGCCGCCGGCGATCTCGTCGCCCGCCGATCGCCGCAGCGTGTACCAGCCGGGCGCCGCCACCGTCGAACCCTCGTACCGCACCGGCCTCCCCGCGCCGACGGCCGTCTGCTGATAAAACCACTGCCACGATTGGTCCGGCGGCGACGCCAGCGCCGCGCCCGGGTGCAACGCCTCACGACGCGTCGGCCCCGGCGCCAGGTGCCGGATCATCTGGTGCACCAGCGGCACCAGCATCGCCGACCGCGCCAGCCCGCTGCGGCCCGGCGACAGGCTCCCGCCCAGCACCGCCACCCGGCCCGCGCCCGACCAACGCATCGCCAGCGCCGGCTCGCCCGTCTCGAAAAACAGCAGCGGCTCGGCATCCGGCGTCAACCGGCCCCGCATCACCCCCTCGACCCGCCGGCCCAGCAGCTCGCTCCGCGACGGGCCCTCGAACACCGACAGCACCGGATGATCGAACCGCCCCACCGCCCAGCGCTCGGCCTCCGACCGCCGCCACGCACCCGTGTCCGCCGGCACGATCGGCGCGACGGGTTCGCCCGCGGAACTCGACAGGCCCGACAGCGCCGCCACCGACGCGGCGCTGTCCGCGATCCACCACAGCCCGCCCCCCGACGACAGCAATCGCGACACCGCCGCACCGGACGCCTGGATGCCGGCTTCGACTTCCAGCATGATCGCCACCGGCCGCGGCGATTCGACGTCGAGCACGCCGTCGCCACCGCGGTCTTCGATCCACGATCGAACCAGGCCGTCCAGCTCGTTCGGCCGGGCGATCGTCAACGCCACGCCCGCGCCGCGTCCCTCCCCCAGCGGCGCGATCGCGCGGGCCACGAAGTACGCCGCCGTCGCCGGG
>CAYSIX010000074.1:0-9561 GCA_964431205.1 uncultured Phycisphaeraceae bacterium | reverse complement strand
CCTGTTTCGGCTCGTGGACGATCGCAAGGTGGAGCGGTACGCCGCCGTCGCCGGGTCGTTCGCGTTCGCGTCCGTGATCAGCCACACCGGCCGCGCCCCGGCCACGGGCACGTGCACGCCCGCCACGTCGTCCACCGACAGCGCATCAGCGTGATCGGCCAGGCTCAGCTCGACCCACGCCGCGCCCGGCTCGGCGAACACGTGCTCGAACACGACCTCGGCCGACGCCTCGGCCGGCACACGCACGCGCCGACGATCCTCGTGACCCGCCGCACGCAGCACCACCGCCACGCTCATCGCCTCGGGCGGAAACGCGGCGACCTCGGCGTGCACGCGCACCGGCTGACCGGCGACCGCCGGCCACGGCTCCACCCGTGGGTTCAACACCGCCGCGTTCACCGCCTCGCCGCCCACCCGACGCACCGTCACCTCGTGCCGCGTCCCCAGCCGCGCCAGCTCCGCCTCCGGCCAGCCCGTCGCCTGCGTGTCGCTGAACAGCTCGATCCGCAGCGTCCGCCGATCGTTCGGGTCGGCCGTGGCGAGCCGCTCGGCCAGGCGCAGCGCCTCGTCGAGCCGGGCCATGGCGTAACCCGGTTCCTCCGCTGCGAGCGCCGCGCGCAACGCCGGGACATTCGCTGACGGCTCGGGCAGGAGCGACTCAACCCGTGCGCCGGCGAGGATGACCACGGCGCGATCGCGCGCCGGGTCAAGTTTTTGCAGGCGACGGTCGGCCAGCCGCCGCGCCTCGTCGAACAGGGTCACCCCGCCCTCGGCCCGCCGCATCGACGCCGAGCGATCGACGATCAGCGCCCAGAGCCGATCGGGCGACTCGACGGCGGCCTCGGCGCTTCGGTACCAGACCGGCTGGGCGAAGGCGGTGACGAGCATCGCCAGCGCCGCGATGCGCAAGAGCATGAGCAGCCAGTGCCGCGGGCGCACGAGCCGGGCGACGTCGGCGGCCGCCCGGCGCACGAACCGCACCGCCGGGAACGGCGCCAGCACCCCGCCGCGCTGGCTCAGCAGGTGCGCCAGCAGCGGCGCCGCCACGGCCGCGACCAGGCCCCACGCCCACAACGGTGCCGCCCAGCTCAGCATCGACGCCTCGCTCGTCCGATCGGTCGGCTCGCCGCCACGCCCACGACGCCGTCGCCTACCATGACCTGTCTCGATCCGTTGTCTCGAATCACGCCCCCATTCTACGGAGCCTGACCATGCCCCAAACGGCGAAATCGAAAGCGGCGGCCAACGGCGAGCTGATCGAACCCGGCCGGGCGGCCCCCGCGTTCAAGCTCACCGACCAGACGGGCCAGCCACACAAGCTCTCGAACTACCGCGGCAAGTGGGTCGTGCTCTACTTCTACCCCAAGGACAACACCAGCGGCTGCACGAAGCAGGCGTGCGGCTTCCGCGACACCCGCGACGCGTTCGAGGCGAGAAACGCCGTGGTCCTCGGCGTCAGCCCGGACGACGAGGCCTCGCACGCGCGGTTCGCGTCCAAGCACGGCCTGACGTTCACGCTGCTGGCCGACCCGGAAAAGAAAGCGTGTGGGGCGTACGGCGTGTGGCAGGAAAAGAGCATGTACGGCCGCAAGTACCTCGGCGTGGTGCGCACGACGTACCTGATCGATCCGAAGGGGAAAGTGGCGCGGCGGTTCGACAAGGTGAAGGTGCCGGGCCACGCCGAGGCGGTGCTGGCGGCGCTGGACGAGCTGGCGGCAAGCGGGGACTCGGGCGGTCACCGGAGCCGGTGACGCTGCTGCGCATCGGCGCAAAGTGCGGCGCGTGCGGGCAGGGTGACGTTGCAGATGGCGACGGCGGTCGTCGTTCCCGGCCGGTGAAGCCGGGCGGGAGGCGTGGCGCGCGGTTTGCAAAGCTGTGTCACGTCGCGGCAGCGATGGGGACAACCCCATGCGGGCGGCGGCGCGTGCGATTCGCGCGAAATTCACCCTGGTGCTGGACACGGCCGAAGCCCGTCGTGGTAAGATGGGAAAAGGTCACCGGAGGCGAGAACAGGACGTAAGGATGACAAGGCTTATCGACGCGCCCGCGTCGGGGCCAGCAACCCAAAGAGAAAGGATGCTCTGACCATGGCCACCCGATCCACAAGTTCCGCACTGAAGGCTTCCGCCTCGACCAAGTCCAAGTCGAAGAAGGCGGGCAAACCCGCGGCGGCGACCGCCAAGGCAACGGCGGCCAAGGCGCCGGCCAACCAGAAGGCCCGCGGCAACGGCAAGGCCGCGGCCGCCACAGCGACGCCGACGGCCAACCCCGGCAAGCCGGCGGCCAAGCGGTACGGCCCGTCGTGGGACCAGATCGCCGAACGCGCCTACTTCATCTGGCAGGCCAAGGGATGCCCCAGCGGTCTCGACGAGGAAAACTGGCGCGAGGCCGAGGCCCAGTGCGAGCTGCTCTACCAGGCCCAGCGACGCCACAGCCAGCGCTGAGCATCGCGCGCCACACGGCCGGCCGACGGCGCTGACCGCGTGTCAGCTTCCACCGCGCGACGACTTGTCATCGCTCGGGCGCGATGGTTGTGTTCAACCTCCCCGCCTCGCGATGCCACGGGCGGCGCGCGGGGCGCGTCAGTGTCCGCGGGGAAGGCGCGCCACCGCGACGTTGTGCGGTCATCGCGCGGCCGACGCCGCGCAACGGTTGAGAGAGGCGGACGGTCCGGCTGAAGGGCCCCCGCGGATCGGTCAGGCCTCGTCCGCGTCGTCGGTCGCGGGCGCCTCGAGCGTGATCCGCTCCAGCGTGCGGGAGGTCAGACGCACCTGATCGTCGGCGGAGATCTCGACGAGGCCGAGCTCGCTGAGCGCCAGCAGCGCGGCTTTTTGCTCCGCTTCCTTCTTGGAGCTGGCCCAGGCGGCGCTGAAACGCCGGCCGTCCAGCTCGACGCAGACCTCGAAGCACTTGGAGTGGTCCGGGCCTTTTTCGTCCAGGAGCATGTAGGCGGGATTGCCCGGCAGGTGACGCTGGGCGTACTGCTGGAGGACGCTCTTGAAGTTCTGCTGGTGGGCGGAGGCCTCGGCCTCGTCAATGAACGGCTTCATGTGACGGAGAATGAACTGGCGGGCGGGGTCGATCCCGCCGTCGAGGTAGATCGCGGCGATGATGGACTCGAAGACGGCGGCGGCGACGCTGCTGGGCAGGCCCGGGCGTCCGGTCATGCCCTTGCCGAGGTTGAGCATGTCGGCCAGGTCGAGCTGACGGCTGATCTTGGCGCAGACGCGTCGGCTGACCACGGCGCTCTTGATCTTGGTCAGGTCGCCCTCGAGCAGGTTGGGGAAAGCGGTGTAGAGGTACTCGCAGACGACGAAGCCGAGGATGGCGTCGCCGAGGAACTCCATGCGCTCGTTGCTCTTGAGGCGGTGGCCGGCGATGGACGCGTGGGTCAGCGCCTCGTCCAGCAGGGCGGGATCGCGGAACCGGTAACCGAGGATGTCGGCGGCACGATCGAGCATGACAGGGCCCGTCACCGTTCCAACCCGAACGGATTCGCCCGTGTCGCGGGCGAGGCGACAGTTTTGGATCGGTGCCGGGGCGGCGTCGATGGTCCGACCCACCGCGCCGCGGCGGCAGCGATCGACCGTTCGAGTATCGGACGTGCCGTCGGGCTTGTCAACGTTCCGCGGGGCGGATAGGCTTTGCCGCTCATGAGCCGCCCCCTGTGTGTTGTGGTTTTGCTCGTACTCTTCGCGGGGCGGATGGCCGCCGGCGCCGCCGCGGACGACCGCCCCTCCCCCCAGATCCGCGTGCCCGACCGACCGGCGCCGATCCTGCCGCTGGACGACGTGCGCGTGGGCATGAAGGGATACGGGCTGACGGTCCTGGCCGGCGACACGATCGAGCCGTTCCCGGTCGAGGTGCTGAGCATCGTGCGCAGCAGCTCGCCGCAGCGCGCGGTGATCTGGGTGCGCTGCACGGACCCGCGGCTGATCGAGTCGGGCCCGGTGCAGGGGATGTCGGGCTCGCCGATCTATCTGTGGGCGGACGACGAGCCGCGGGAGCTGGGCGAGGGCGGGCGTCTGATCGGGGCATTCGCGTTCGGGTACGGCGGGTCGCTGCAGTGCCTGGCGGGGGTGCAGCCGATCGAGCAGATGCGGCCGATCGCCGGCCGGGCGATCGAGCGGACCGCCGAGGACCCGCCGGGCGAGGCACGCGGCCCGGGCGCGTCGCCGCGGCGGATGGCCGAGGTGCTGGAGCGGCTGGAGCGGGTGGCGACGGCGCGGGGCGCCGCGGCGATCGGGGTGCAGCGGGTGGCGGTGGCGAAGCGGATCCTGACCGACCACGCCCGCCGACGGGGAAACGCGGACGGTGCGGCGATGCCGCAAGCGACGGCCGAGGCAGTGGCGACGGTGCCGGGCCGGGCGGGCCGAACGGTCGAGCCGATGGCGCTACCGATGTCGGTCGGCTCGTCGGCGTTGGCCGAGTGGTTCGCGCCGGTGCTGGAGCCGCTGGGCGTGGCGCCGCGGGCCGGCGGCGGTGAGCTGGTCGGGGCGATGCCGCCGTCGTCGGTGGACGCCGACAGGGTGGCGCTGGAGCCGGGCAGCGTGCTCGCGGTGCCGCTGGCGTTCGGGGACGTGACGCTGGCGGCGACGGGGACGGTGACGGACGTGCTGCCGGACGGTTCGGTGCTGGGCTTCGGGCACGCGTTTTTCAGCGAGGGGGACGCGGCGTTGCCGATGGCGACGGGGTACACGCATTTTCTGGTGCCGCTTCGGAGCATGAGCTTCAAGCTCAGCGACACGCTGGCGGTGCAGGGGACGCTGCTGCGGGACGAGAGCGGCGGGGTGGCGGGGACGGCGGGTCAGCGGTTCGAGACCTCGCCGATGTCGATCCGCGTCGCCCTGCCGGGCATGCCCGAGAAGAGCTACCGCTACCAGATCGTGCACGAGCCGTCGATGTCCTCGACGATCGCGGCGATCCTGGCGATCCGCAGCATCACCGCCGAGCAGGGCCTGCCGATGCACAACACGATGCGCGTGCAGGGCCGGGTGGCGATGAGCGGCGGGCACGAGGTGGCGATCGACTCGACCTACGCCGACGCCGGCGGGTTCGAGATCGTCTTCGACCTGATGCCGCTGATCAGCACGCTGATGAACAACCCGTTCGAGCCGCTGAAGATCGAGTCGGTCGAGCTGGACGCGACGGTCGAGGCCGAGTCGGCCGCGGCGGTGCTGACCGATGCGCGGCTCGATCACGCGATCGTCGCGCCCGGGCAAGAGCTGGGCGTGACGCTTGAGATCCGTCCGTACGAGAAGCCGGTGGACCGTCACCGCCTGTCGATCCGCATCCCGCCCGACACGCCCGAGGGCGACTACGAGCTGGTGCTGACCGACCCGAACGGTTACCTGAGCCTGACGTTCGCGAACCGGCCGTACCTGTTTCTGACCGAGGACGTCGAGGACGTGGTGGACCTGATGCGGCGGATGCAGTCGATCGAGACGACGAGGATGTACGCGGTGCTGCAGGTCCAGCGTCAGGGGGTGGCGATCGGGCGGGAGGCGATGCCGCGGCTGCCGTCGAGCCGGGCGGCGATCCTGGCCGCGCCGGTCAGCAGCGCCGCCACGCCGTTCATGGAAACGCTCGAGGCCTCGGTGGACACCGGGTACGTGCCGCAGGGCCAGTGGAGCTTCCTCGTGAGCGTGCGCAAGGACCGTCGGGTACAGGTGACCCCGGCCGAGCAGGCATCGAACGGTCGCCCCTGAGCCGGCCCGGCCCGCGGACCGGCGGCGACGACCGCGACCACGACCAAACCGATGATGAGGAACTGGCGCATGAACGATTGGAGTCGAGCGTGGGTCGGCGTGGGTCTGTTGACGGCGGCGCTGGCCGCGACGCCGGCGCAGGCCGTGCGCCCCGTGACCGTCTCTCACACGACCGAGGCGGACTTCGAGAACGGCCAGACCGACGGCACGATCGTCACGAACCTCGGCGACATCAAGCTGGCGGTGGACACGACGACGCTGGCCGAGCTGACCGAGCACGCGTCGATCGTGTTCGACGTCGAGCGTCTGGGCGAGTCGCTGATCGTGGCGGCCGGGGCCGAGGGCAAGCTCCTGCGCCTGCGGGATGAGCAGATCGAGACGATCGCGACGCTCGAGGGCGAGCAGGCGTTCGCGCTGTTGCCTTACGACGGGAAGCTGCTGGTGGCGATCAGCGGGACGCCGAGCCGCCTGGCGATCTGGGACGGCGAGGAGCTGACGGAGCTGACGACGCTGCCGGAGCAAGTGCGGTACGTGTGGGACGCGGTGGAGCTGGCCGACGGCCGGCTGGTGCTGGCCACGGGCACGGACGGTCGCGTGCTGCTGGTGGACCCCGAGCAACTGGACGCCGACGGCGAAGACCACCCGGGCATCACGACGCTTTACGACGCGGGTCAGTCGAACGCGCTGTGCCTGGCGTTGGACAACGAGGCCAGCGTGGTCTACGCGGGGACGGACACGGACGGGCTGGTGTACCGCCTGGAGGTCGACGGCGACGAGGCGGCGGTGAGCGTGGTGTACGACGCGGCCGAGCCGGAGATCGGCGCCCTGCTCGTGGAACCGGACGGGACGCTGTACGTGGGCACGGCGGACGCGAACCAGGCGCGGCCCGGCCGGATGGAAGACGCCGAAGAGGAGCAACGCGGCCGCCCCGAAGAAGAGGGCGACGGCGCACCCGGCGAGGGCGAGCAGCCGCCCGGCGACGTGCCCGGCACCCCGCCGGAGGAAGACCCGATGGCCGAGCACGACGGCAGCAACGACGCGGAAGCGGAGCCTTCCGCCGTGGATGCTGCCGACGCCGTGGCAGCGGCGGAAGCGGACGCGCAGGCCGAGACGGACGCGCAGGCCGAGCCGACCCCGGCACAGTACGACGAGTTGCGTGAGACCGTGCGGGCGCGTCTGATCGAGGCGCGTGAGCAAGGCCGAATGCAGGTCGGTTCGATGGGGGGTCGCGCCCGTCCGCAGGCGGCGTCGGGCAGTCGCGCCCGGCCTCCCGCCACCCCCGCCCAGGACAAGGAAGGCAACGCCGTCTATCGCATCAGCCCCGAGGGCTACGTCAGCGAGGTCTTCCGCGAGTCGGTGATGATCCTTCGCCTGATCCGCTTCCGCGACGCCCTGCTCGTGGCGACCGGCAACGAGGGCCAGGTCTATCGAGTGGACCCGGACAACGAAGAGACGGCGGTGCTGGTTGACCTCGAGGCCGAGCAGGTCCCCGCGATGGCCGTGGACCTCGACGGAACGCTGCTGCTGGGCACGGCGAACCCCGCGGAGCTTCGGACCACGCCCGGGCGGATCGCAGAAGACGGCAGCTACCTGGGCCCGATCATCGACGCCGGGCAGATCAGCCGATGGGGCCGGCTCACGCTCACCCTCCGCCTGCCGCCGGGCAGCTCGGTGCAGGTCGAGACGCGCACGGGCAACGTCGCCGACCCCGAGCAGGGCCCTTGGCAGGAATGGAGCTCGCCGATCACGCTGGAACCCGACGACGAGCTGCCCGCCCTGCAGCCGCGCGAGGTCACGATCGACACCCGCCCCGCCCGGTTCCTCCAGTACCGCCTCACGCTCGAACGCGGCGACGACGACGCCTCGCCGGTCATCGACGCCGTCACCACCACGCACGTGACCCCGAACCTGCGGCCGAGCCTCAGCTCGCTCAGCGCCAGCTATCCCGAGCCCAAGGAAGGTGAACCGCCCTCGACGATCATGAACGTCGAGTGGGAGGCCGAGGACCCCAACGGCGACGCGCTGCGGTACCGGCTCGAGGCCCGGCCGGCCGAGGCCGACCGCTACCTGCTCCTGCCCGGCGCCGAAGAGCTCGAGGATACGTCCTACGAGTGGCAGACACGGGACATGCCCGATGGCCGATACCTGCTCCGCGTGATCGCCGACGACTCGCCGGACAACCCCGATGAGCTGGCCGCCTCCGCCAGCCGCGTCAGCGACCCGGTGCTGGTGGACAACACGCCCCCGACGCTGGAGGACCTGCGGGTCCGCACGCGGGATCGGTCGGTCGAGGTCGAGGCCCGGGCCCGCGACGCCCTCTCCCCCGTCCAGCGGATCGAGTACTCGCTCAACTCGTGGGAGCAGTTTCGACCCGTCCTGCCCGACGACCTGATCTTCGACTCGACAACCGAGTCCTGGACCGCTACCATCCCGGACTTGCCCGCGGGCGCCCACGTGATCTCGCTGCGTGTGCGCGACGCCCGGGGCAACGTGCTGCATCAGGCCATCCCGGTGGAGATCGATTAGTCATGCCCACGCACTACCCCAAGCGACGAAGCCTCGTGAAGCGCGCCCGCAGGTTCGGCTTCCGCGCCCGCATGCGGACCCGCCAGGGCCGACAGATCCTCAACCGCAAGCGCCGCCTGGGCCGCAGCGTCAACGTGCGCAAGTACTGATCGGCGTCGCCTCATCATCGCTTCCCGCCGCCGCGCGGTCGCTTTCCGCGGCGTCGGTGCATCTCACAACGTCGCCTCTTCCGCGATCAGACCGATCTGCGGTGTGATCTGCTACACTCCGCGCGCATCGCGCTTACCCACGGAGACATCCACCCATGAGCTTTGAGATCGACATGGTCCACGGTCGGCAGGTGCTCGACTCGCGCGGCAACCCGACGGTCGAGGCGGAGGTGCACCTGGTCAGCGGGGGCGTCGGCCGCGCGGCGGTGCCCAGCGGCGCCAGCACCGGCGAGAACGAGGCCGTCGAGCTGCGCGACGGCGGCGACGCCTACCTCGGTAAGGCCGTCACCCGCGCCGTGGACAACATCAACGACGAGATCGCCCCGGAACTGATCGGCCTGGACGTGCGCGACCAGGAGTACCTCGACCACCTCATGCTCGAGCTGGACGGCACGGAGAACAAGGGCAAGCTGGGCGCCAACGCGATCCTCGCCGTCTCGCTCGCCGCCGCCCACGCCGCCGCCGACGCCTGCGGCATCCCCCTCTACCGCTACCTCGGCGGGACCGCCGCCAAGGTCCTGCCCGTGCCGATGATGAACATCCTCAACGGCGGCAAGCACGCCGACAACACCGTCGACTTCCAGGAGTTCATGGTCCAGCCCTGGGGCTTCGACGACTTCGACGACGCCATGCGCGCCTGCGTCGAGATCTACCACGCGCTCAAGGGCGTGCTCAAGAAGCAGGGCCTGTCCACCGCCGTCGGCGACGAGGGCGGCTTCGCGCCCGACCTCAAGGACAACGAGGACGCGCTGAAGGTCATCGAGGAGGCCGTCGAGAAGGCGGGCTACGCCTGGGGCGAGCAGATCTTTGTCGCGCTCGACCCGGCCACCAGCGAGCTGTGGAACGAGGCCCAGAAGGACGGCAAGACCGGCTACAAGTTCTTCTCCTCGAGCCAGGAGGTGGTCTCGAGCGACGACCTGATCGACCTCTGGGCCGGCTGGTGCGAGAAGTACCCGATCCGCTCGATCGAGGACGGCCTCGCCGAGGAGGACTGGGAGGGCTGGGCGAAGCTGACCTCGAGGCTCGGCGAGAAGATCCAGCTCGTCGGCGACGACCTCTTCGTGACCAACAAGTCCTTCGTCCGGCGCGGGATCGACGAGGGCTGCGCCAACGCCGTC
>CAYSIX010000073.1:6442-17233 GCA_964431205.1 uncultured Phycisphaeraceae bacterium | reverse complement strand
GCTCAATCGGCACGTCACCCACCGGGGTCCGCCCCGGCGAAGCCGCGCACCGTCGCGATCTCGTGCTCGAACACCTCGGCCAGGACCCGCGGCGTCAGGCCCTGGGGCGCGTCATGGAAGTGAATCGTCTGCTTCAGACACGCGACCCGGTTGCAGCCCGCGGCGATCGCCTGCAGGTCGTGGCTGACGATGATGACGGTCAGGTTCAGCGACTCGTGCAGGTCGTGGATGAGCTGGGCGAAGCGGTGCTGGCCGGCCTCGTCGATGCCGACCAGCGGCTCGTCGAGGATGAGGATCTGCGGCCGCGGCGCCAAGGCGCGGGCGATGAACAGGCGCTGCTGCTGACCGCCGGAGAGGCGCCCGATCGGCCGGTCGGCCAGGGGCGCGACGCCGACGCGCTCCATCATGGCGTCGGCGTAATCGAGGTCCTCGCGGCGGAAGCGATGCCACAGGCCGGTCCGCCCGACCAGGCCCATGCGCACGACCTGGCGGGCGCTGACGGGGAAGCGCCACTCGGCCTCGCTGCGCTGGGGGACGTAGCCGACGATGTCGCCGCGGCGGGTGGCCTCGCGCGGGGTGAGGCCGGCGACGCGGATCGAGCCCTCGTAGCCGTCGAGCAGGCCGAGCATGAGCTTGAGCAGCGTGGTCTTGCCCCCGCCGTTGGGCCCGATGATGCCGAGGTTGCAGCCGCGTTCGACGTGCAGGGTCACGTCGCGCAGGGCGAGCGTGCCGCCCTCGCGGCCGTTGCCGGCCATCCGTCCGCCGCTGTCGGGGTATCGGAACGTGACGTGCTCGAGGCAGATCGCGTCGCGTTCGGGTCGATGCTCGGCGAGCGAGCCGTGGTCGCAGCGGTGACGCGTCGCGGGCGGCGGATTGTCGGGAGCATCGGGCATGCGGAATCGCAACGAGAGGTCGTCCGGGGCGGGGGACCACGTCCGTACGCCTGGCGCATCATAGCCGGCGCGGGCGGCCGCCTCACTCGCCCAGCGACTGGCCCTCCAGCAGCGTCTGCAGGTTCCTGCGCAGCATCTGCTGGTAGCCCGGCTCCTCGTACGAGTCGCCCAGGTCGCCCAGCGGGTCCAGCCGCAGCACGCGCACGCCCGTCTCGCTGGCGATCGCCGTCACCGCCGCGTCGGGGAACTGCGGCTCGGCGTACAGCACCTTCAGGCCGTGCTCGCGCACCCGCGCGGTCACGTCGGCCAGCCGTCGCGGCGGCACCTCCCCGCCCGGCGCCAGCTCCACCTCCGCCAGGTGCGCCACCACTTCCAGGCCGAAGCGCTCGGCCAGGCGATCGAACGCGTTGTGGAACGTCACCAGCCGCTTGTTCGACAGCGCCGCCAGCTTCGGGCCGTACTCGTCCTGGATCACCCCGATCGAGTCGGCGACCCGGCTCGCCCGCGCGCGGAGCGCGTCCGGCGAGTCGGGCGCGTGTTCGGCCAGGTGCTCGGGCAGGGCGAGCACGAACTTGCGGGCCAGCTCGGGGTCGAGCCACAGGTGCGGGTCGATCGGGCCGTGGTCGTGCCCACGGTGGTCGGGATCGGTGTCGTCGGCGTGATCGGCGTCGTGCCCGTGGTCGTGGTGATCGTGGGCGTCCGCTTCGTCCTCGTGCGCGTGATCGTGGTCATGCGCGTGGTCGTTTGCGTGGCCGTGATCGTGATCGTGATCGTCGTGGTGGTCGTGGTCGGCCTCGATGCCGACCAGCTCGGCCATGTGCAGGACCTCGACGCGTCGGCCGGTCGCGGCGGCGGCTTGCTCGGCCCAGCGGTCCAGCCCCAGCCCGACGACCACCAGCACGTCGGCCCGGGCCAGCTCACGCATGCGGTCCGGCCGCACCTCGAAGCCGTGCGGCGTCGCCCCCGGCGGCAGGAGCACCGTCACCCGGCCCGCCTCACCGACGACCTGCTCGCACAGGCTCGCCAGCGGCGCGATGCTCGCCACCACGTGCAGCTCCCCATCATCCGCCTCGGGCTGCTGCCCGCAACCGCTCACGCCCACCGACAGCCCGAGCAGCATGGCGACGGGTGCGAACCAGCCGGCGACGCGCACGATTCGATCACGTTGAAACTTCATGCTGGTCTCCGCGAAAGCCTCGTCCAACGGCATTCTGCCATGAATCCGGAAAATCGGCTACAACGTCGGCCATGTCGAAGTCAGGGTCGGGGCACAAGCGGGGCGTGACGTGGCCGCGCGGGTTCCGCGCCGCCGGCGGGACGTGCGGGATCAAGGAGTCGGGCGCGCCGGACCTGGCGTTGATCGTCGCCGATCAGCCGTGCCACGCCGCCGGCGTGTTCACGCGCAACCGAGTGCCGGGCGCCCCGGTGATCGTGGCGCGACGGCACCTGCGCCGGGGCGTGGCGCAGGCGATCGTGTGCAACAGCGGGTGCTCGAACGTGATGACCGGCGAGCGCGGGGTGCACGACGCGCAGACGATGTGTCGGGCCGTGGCCGAGCGCCTGGGTGGGCCGAGCCCGAACCCGCGGCGGGTCGTGCCGGCCTCGACGGGGGTGATCGGCCGGCCGCTGCCGATCGAGAAGATCGAGGCGGGCGTCGCGGCGCTGTGGCCGACGCTCGCCGCCGGCGAACGCGCCGACACCGACGCCGCCCGGGCGATTCTGACGACCGACCTGGCGTCGAAGCTGGCGACGCGATCCGTGCCGATCGGCGAGGCGACGGTCCGCCTCGGCGGGATCACCAAGGGCAGCGGGATGATCGCCCCGAACATGGCGACGATGCTGGCGTTCCTCACCACGGATGCGGCGATCGAGCCGGCCATGCTCCGCGACGCCATGGGCCACGCCGCGGACCGCACGTTCAACCGCATCAGCATCGACCAGGACACGAGCACGTCGGACATGGCGATCGTGCTGGCCAGCGGGTTGGCGGGCCACGACGCGATCACTCAGCCGGGGCCGGACTTCGAAGTGTTCCGCGACACCCTCACCGAGCTGTGCGCCGACCTGGCGTACCAGATCGTCCGCGACGGCGAGGGCGTGACGCGGCTGTTCCGCGTGCGGGTGCGGGGGGCGGCGAGCGAGCTGGACGCCGACCGCGTGGGCCGCACCGTCGTCGGCAGCCCGTTGGTCAAGACGGCGGTGCACGGCGGGGACCCGAACTGGGGCCGGCTGGTCATGGCTGTCGGACGCAGCGGCGCGAAGGTCGATCCGGCCCGGCTGTCGATCAGCATCGGCGAGGTGGACGTGCTGGTCCGCGGCGAGCTGGCGCAGCCCGAGCCGGGCAAGGCCGACGCCCGGCAACGCCGCCTCGAGAAACAGATGACCATGGAGCAGGTGCGCTTCGTGATCGATTTGGGCCTGGGCGACGGCGAAGCCGAGTGGCTCGGCTGCGACCTGTCGCGGGACTACATCCGCATCAATGCGGACTACACGACGTGAGGCAGACGCTGGCCAGATCTGTTGCCCGATGTGGCCCGATCATGTTCAGCCTTGACGACTGTCTCCGGGCGGCGTATGAAAAATCACATGGCCAACGTGCGAACCACGCTCGTGTTGGACCAGCAGCAACTGGTCGAGCTCAAGCGGCTCGCGGCTGAACAGGGCCGAACGCTCTCCAGCGTTGTCGAAGAGACGTTGCGGCTGGGGATCCAGCAGCGTCGGCAGGCGGGTGCCCAGGCCGCCAAAGAGCCCATCGAGCCGCCGGACTTCGACATGGGGGTGCCCCGCGTACCGCTCGCGCCCCGCGATCGACTGCACGACCTGATGAATGAGGGGTGACGCTCGATATGCGGTTGCTGGTGGACACCAACATCCTGCTGTACGCGGCGAACCGTGCAGCGCCAGAGCACAGCCGGGCCCGCAGGTATCTCACCGAGTTGCTCGTCGGTCAGACACCGTGGTGCCTGAGCTGGCCCGTGATCTATGAGTTCCTCCGCGTGGCCACGCATCGCCGGGTCTTCCCCCATCCGCTCCGGGCCGACCAGGCGTTGGCCTACGTCGAATCGGTGATGAACTCGCCCACGCTCTCGGTGCTGTCGCCGACCGAACGACACCGTTCGGTGCTCAGCGAAGTGCTTGCGGATCTGGACCCTCCGCCGGCGGGGAACTTGTTTCACGACCTGGCCACGGCGGTCCTGCTGAAGGAGCACGGCGTGCCGGAGATCGCGACGGCTGATCGGGACTTCGAGCGATTCCCATTCCTTCGGGTCACGAACCCGATCGCGGGGGAATCGGCCGGGGCATGACGATGCGAGCGATCGGAAGACGCCGATGGGAACCGGGCCGCGCATGGGGCGAAAGTGCTGAAATCGACGGGATTTGTGTGGGAATCGCGTTGACAGGGGCAGGCCGTTCGGATAGACCTATTGAACCCGTGATACGGGCGAAGGGCGGCACGGCGCCGTCGGGGCGGCCAGCCGCGGATTTGTGGGTTCGAGGATTACGGAGCCGTGCCATGAAGTTGTACCAAGCGGGCTGGAAGGGTTGGGCGATCATCGCCGCGGTCGCGTGCCTGGCGGGCGCACCGCTCGCCGAAGCGGGGACGATCCGTCACACGCCGGGCAGCACGATTCCCGAGTTCCGGGCCCGTGACTTCGCCTACCGCCAGCACGCGAGACAGTCCGAGTTCCAGGCGGTGGGGCAGCTGAACGTTGGTGGCGGGCTGTGTTCGGGCACGTTGATCGGTCGACGGTGGGTCCTGACCGCGGCGCACTGCCTGCCGGGCACCAAAAACGTGCGGTTCAAGATCCGCGGCAAGAACTATCGTGCCAAGCGTTGGTACATCCATCGCGGATGGGACGGCTCGGTCATCGGCAACGGCCGCGACCTGGCGCTGGTACGTCTGGCGCGCCCGGTCTCCAAGCGCGTCCGACCGGCGAAGATCGCCAGACGCGGCGTCTCGCTCGGGTCGAAGGTGTCGATCATCGGGTTCGGTACCACCGGCACCGGTCTGACCGGGAACATCCTCAACGCCGGCACGAAACGCGGCGGCGAGAACAAGATCGACAGCTACGTGCTCAAGCGTCGGTTCAACGCCCGCATGCTCCAGTATGACTTTGATAGTGGTGCCGAGAACCCCTTCAGCACGTTCGAGGACCGTGACGACTTCCCCCTCACCCTCGAGTATATGGCGGCGCAGGGCGACAGCGGTGGGGCGCTGTTCAGCGGCGGCCGTGTCGTCGGCGTCACCTCGTTCGGAACGATCGGCTCGTTCTACGGCGGCACCGCCGGCTCGGTCAACGTCGCCGCGCATGCGCGCTGGATCCGCAAGGTCATCCGACGCGCCAACCGCGGCAAGAACGTCCCCGGCACCCGGATGGGGTCGATCAACAAGGCGCTGCCCGCCGGCCTCCTCCAGGGGCTCTCCGAGCAGTACGAGGGCCAGACGATCGTCCCGCTGATGTACATGGACGAATACCTCGCGTCGCAGGGGATCTCCATCCCCGAGCCGGGCACACTCAGCGTGGTGGCCCTGGGTGGCCTGGCGTTGCGTCGGCCGCGTCGCCGGGCCTGAACCGCCGACCACCGCCGGGCGCGCAGCCGCCGGCGGCGTGATCTCGATCCGGTCGCTCCAGGATCGATCCGACCCGACTGGCGTCGCGCCGGGGGGTCGGGCTATACTCAGTCGAGCGTCTTTTCGGGGTCCACCCGCGACCCACGCTGCGCCGGGCAAGACTCGGCCGGCATCCCTGGTCGCGGGCAAAACAATCGAATGGTGTGGCGTGTCCAGCGCGTCGCGTGGCGACCCGGCGATCGGTTCGGCCTCGCGGCCTTGGCGCGGCATCCGTTGCCGGGTGACGTTCGGAGACGTCGTCCGTGGTCTGGGTTTTTGCGGGAAAGGAGAGTGCGTTATGTTTCGGCAGGCGATCGAGGGACGGGGCCGAGCCATGGCGGTGTTCGGCGCGTGCCTGGCGACCGCGATCGCGGCAACGGCGGCTCAGGGCGGCGTGGTCCGTCAGTTTGAACGAGACAAGGTCCATCGCAACCTCGCCCAGAAACAGAAGTTTCAGCCGGTCGGCAAGCTGCACACGATCCACACCGATGGCAGCCGCGCCCTGTGCAGCGGGACGCTGATCGCGCGGCGGTGGGTGCTGACGGCGGCGCACTGCCTGGACGGCGCCAAGGACGTGCGGTTCCGTGTCGGCGGCAAGACGTTCCGCGGCAACCAGTGGTTCGTCCGCCGCGAGTGGGACGGGACCAACCCCCAAGAGGGCGTGGACATCGCGCTGGTGAAGCTGAAGGGGCGCGTGCCCAAGCGGATCCGACCGGCCAAGCTCGTCCGCCGCGGCGGGGAGGTCGGCGACAAGGTGACGATGGTCGGTTACGGTCGCGGTGGTGACGGGATCAACGGCGCACACCGTCGCGCGGGGTTCAAGCGGGCCGGCGACAACATCATCGACGGCATCATGCGTACCGGTGCGCGCGGTAACGTCAACTTCTGGGACTTCGATGCCGGCACGGAGCTTCGGCTGGCGGGCTTCCTGCTGGACCGCGACGACCCCGATGACTTCCCGCTGGCGCGAGAGTTCAACTCCGCGCCGGGGGACAGCGGCGGGCCGGTGTTCCACGGCAACCGGGTCGGCTCGATCGTGTCCTTCGGCCTGCTGCCGGACTCGGGCTTCTTCGACGTGTCCTTCAACACCCGCGTGCGTCCGCAGCTCAAGTGGATCCGGCGAACGATCCGACGCGTGAATCGCGGCAAGCAGCCGCCCTTCGCGGCCAAGCGGGGCACCAAACGGGACCCGCTGCCGCTGCGGTCGAGCCCTCTGGACTCAACGTTCATCGGCCCGGATGGGCGCGAGTACGTGATGCGTTTCGATCTGGACCGGCCAATGGCCGTGCCCATCCCCGAGCCCGCGACCGCGGTGATGATTGGCGGGCTGGTGGTCGGCCTGCCACGTCGGCCCGGTCGCCCTCGTGTGGCGCGGTCATGACCGCCCGACGCCGCACGTCGTGCGCCGGGCTCTACAATCGCCGCCATGACCCGCGGCGACCCAGCCAGCGCGCCGGCGTATCGCGTCGGCGTCGATACCGGCGGCACGTTCACCGACCTCGTGCTGATCGACGGTGAATCCCGCATCGTCGCGACGCACAAGCTGCTCTCCACCCCCGCCGATCCGGCCCGGGCCGTGCTGCGCGGCCTCGGCGAGCTGCTGAACAAGGCCGGTCTCGACGACCTCGCGCGCCAGCGGCCTCGCGTCGTGCACGGCTCGACCGTCGCCACCAACGCCCTGCTCGAGGGCAAGACCGCGCCGACCGCCCTGCTCACGACCGCCGGCTTCGAGGACACGCTCGCCATCGCCCGGCAAGACCGGCCCGACCTGTACGACCTCGTGCCGCGCCGGCCCGAACCGCCGATCCTCTCCGAGCGGTGCCTCGGCGTCGCCGAACGCATCGCGTGGGACGGCAGCGCCCTGCTGACGCTGGACGATGATGCCGTCGACGACGCCGTCGAGCGTGTCGATCGCCTCGGCGTCGAGTCCGTGGCGATCAGCCTCCTGCACAGCTACGCCAACGGGGAGCACGAGCAACGCCTGCGCGACGCGCTTCGCCGGCGCTTCGGCGACTCGCTGCACATCACGGTGTCGCACGAGCTGCTGCCCGAGTTCCGCGAGTACGAGCGGGCGGCGACGTGCGCGGTCAACGCCGTGATCGCGCCGGTGATGGGACGTTACCTCGGGCGGCTGACCGACGCGATCGGCGAGGATCGGCTGCGGATCATGGCCTCGCACGGCGGGACGCTGCCGCCGGCCGTCGTGCGCGGCCAGCCGATCCGCACCGTGCTGTCCGGGCCGGCGGGGGGTGTGCTCGGCGCCGCCGACGCGGCGCGGCAGCTCGGCGTCGATCGCGTCATCACGCTGGACATGGGCGGCACCAGCACCGACGTCGCCCTGATCGACCGCGAGCCGACGCTGACCACCGAGGGCTCGGTCGGGCCTCTGCCCGTTCGACTGCCGATGATCGACATGCACACGGTCGGTGCCGGGGGCGGGTCGATCGCGCGGGTCGATCCCGGCGGGGCGTTGCGTGTGGGGCCGCAATCGACGGGCGCGGATCCGGGCCCGGCGTGCTACGGCAAACAGCGTGGAGAACCGATCGCCGCGGTCACCGACGCGCACGTGGTGCTCGGGCATATCCCGTCGGATCGGCCGCTGGGTGACGGGCTGCACCTGGACGCCGGGGCCGCGCGCCGCGCGGTGCAGGCCGTGGCCGATCGTGCCGAGCTGTCGCTCGAGCACGCCGCCGACGGGATCCTGCGGATCGCCGAGGCGACGATGGCGCGGGCGGTGCAGCGGATCTCGCTGCAGCGTGGGCGAGACCCGAGGGGTTTCGCGTTGATGCCGTTCGGCGGCGCGGGCGGGCTGCACGCGTGTCGGCTGGCCGAGTCGCTGGGCATGGGCCGCGTGATCGTGCCGGTGCACCCGGGTTTGCTCAGCGCGGTGGGCATGCTCGGCGCGGCGCCGCGGTACACGTTCTCACAGACGGTGCGGGCGATGATCGAGCCGGGCCGGCGTGGCGAGGTGCGTGTCGAGGTGGTGCCGGCCGTGCGCGACGCGCTGGAGGCGTTGAAGCGGTCGGCGGACGAAGCGATGGCCGCCGAGCACGTGCCTCGCGAGGCGCGCACGGATCGACCGAGCGTGGACTTGCGGTATTCGGGTCAGTCGTACGAGCTGAACGTGCCGCTGAACGGCGAGATGACAAACGATGACGCCGAACACGATCCGCTGGCACGTTTCGAGGCTGAGCACGAGCGCCTGTACGGCTACGCGGCAACGGACAGGGCGATCGAAGTCGTGACGGTGCGGTGGCAGGTGGACGGCTCACGCCGACCGGTCGTGCTCGACGCCGCGCGAGACGGGGCGGCGAATCAGAAACGATTTGAACCGTCGATCGAGGTGCGCTCGCCGGACGGCACGCGGCGATGGTGGTACGTTCGCCGCGATGAGCTGTGCGCCGGCGACGAGGCGGACGGGCCGGGCATCGTGGCGGAATACTCGGCGACGACGCTGGTGCGCCCCGGCTGGCGCCTGCGGGTACACGAGACGGGCCAGTTCATTCTGGAGCGAAGCCATGACACGACATGAAGTCCCCGCGGGTGCGCCGGGGCAAAGCCGTGCCGAGTCCGCCGAAGCGTTCGACGCGGTCGAGCTGGAGGTGTTCCGCCAGCTCTTCGCCGCCGCGGCCGAGGAGATGGGCGTGCGGCTGATGCGTTCGGCCTATTCGCCGAACATCAAGGAGCGGCGGGATTTTTCGTGCGCCCTGTTCGACGTGCGCGGCGACATGATCGCCCAGGCGGCGCACATCCCCGTACACCTCGGCTCGGCCCCGCTGTCGGTCAAGGCGATCCTGGAGCGGTTCCCGGCCGACGGCATGAGGCCGGACGACCGCTACATCGTCAACGACCCGTTCGCCGGCGGGACGCACCTGCCGGACATCACGGTGGTGGCGCCGTGCTTCGTGGACGGGCGGGGGTCGGGTCCGCGTTTTTTCGTGGCCACGCGGGCGCACCACGCCGACGTCGGCGGCACGACGCCGGGGTCGCTGCCGATCAGCACGCACATCGACCAGGAGGGCGTGCGGATCCCGCCGAGTCGGCTGGACGACGAGCTGATCGAGTCGATCTGCCGGCAGACGCGCACGCCGGAGGAGCGCCGCGGCGACCTGCGTGCGCAGCTCGCGGCGATCGGCGTGGGGATCGAACGCCTGTCCGGTTTGTGTGTGAGCTACGGGGCGGATCGGATCGACGACGCCGGTCAGGCGCTGCAGGACTACGCGGCTCGGTTCGTCCGCCGACTGCTCGCGGACCTGCCCGACGGCACGTTCACGTTCAAGGACGTGATGGACGACGACGGGCACGCGGCCCGGGACGTCGCGATCCGCTGCACGATCCGCATCGAGGGCGACCGCGCGGTCGTGGACTTTCGCGACAGCGACGACCAGGCGCCGGGGCCGATCAACGCGGTGCGGGCGATCACGCTCTCGGCGGTGCTGTACGCGTTCCGTTGTCTGACGGCGGCGGACGTGCCGAGCAACTCGGGCGTGCTCGAGCCGATCGAGGTGCGGACGCGTCCGGGCAGCGTGGTGGATGCGCAGCCGCCGGCGGCGGTGGCGGGCGGGAACGTCGAAACAAGCCAGCGGATCGTGGACGTGCTGTTTGGCGCGCTGGCGCAGGCCCTGCCCGATCGGGTGCCGGCGGCGTCGTGCGGATCGATGAACAACGTCACGATCGGCGGCGACGACGCGCGGCAGCGCATTGGTCACGACCAAGCGGACGACACGGGCAGGCACGGGTCCTCCTTCGCCTACTACGAAACCATCGCCGGCGGCGCGGGCGCCGGGCCCGAGAGCGACGGCGGCGGCGCCGTCCACACGCACATGACCAACACGCTGAACACGCCGGTCGAGGCGCTGGAACGGGATTACCCGTTTCGCGTCGAGGCGTACGCCCTGCGTCGAGGCTCGGGCGGGGCCGGGCGGCATCGCGGGGGCGACGGCCTCCGCCGGGTTTACGCCTTCGACACCCACGCCCGGGTCACGCTGCTGACCGACCGACGCCGGCACGCGCCCTACGGCGTGGCGGGGGGCATGCCCGGCGCACCCGGCGTCAACCGCCTGCACCGTGCCGACGGCTCCGCCACCGACCTGCCCGGCAAGTGCTCGATCCACGTCGAGCCCGGCGATCGGCTCGAGCTGCTCACCCCGGGCGGCGGCGGGTGGGGTCACGCAACGGATACACTGAACCAGGCGGCCCCGTAGCCCAATCGGCAGAGGCACGCGACTTAAAATCGCGACAGTGCGGGTTCGAGTCCCGCCGGGGCCACTTCCACCACCCCACCTC
>CAYSIX010000073.1:796-6432 GCA_964431205.1 uncultured Phycisphaeraceae bacterium | reverse complement strand
GATCGCCCGTTGCCGATCCCTGCCGCGAATCCCCGCCGGCCACGCGCCGGCCATCGCAACGCTCGCGCTGGCCATCGTCTTGCCGGCGTGTACCACCACGCCCGACCACGCCGACCCATCCGCGAACCACGCGCCGCCGACGTTCCCCGACGCGGTGCGGCTGAGCAACGGCACGATCGACGTCGCGGTCGCGCCCAGCGTCGGGCGCATCGTGCACTTCGGCCCCGCCGGCGGGCGTAACCTGCTGTGGCTCAACACGGTCGCGGGGGCGGACGAGAAATACGAGGCCCACGGCCGGTCCTACAGCAACATCGGCGGAGACAAGCTCTGGCCGACGGTGCAGACGCTCTGGCCGCAGGCGTACGGCGGCGGGCCCTGGCCGCCCGACGGGATCATCGACGGCGGCCCGTGGTGGCTCGTCGAGCGGTCGGACCGTCACGTCGTGATCGAGAGCCGGCGCAGCCCGCACCTCGGCGTCGTGGTTCGCCGCGAGGTCCGCCTGCCCGATCGCGGCGCGTCGCTGACGATCATCAACCGGACGACGCGCGTCGCGGACTCGCCGTTCGGCGTCACGAACTGGACGGTGACGCAGACGCAACGTCCGCGGTACGTCCTGCTCGACGCCGGCCGGCCCACCGGCCCGCCCGGGCCCTGGATCGGCATGAGCGAGGCCCGGAAGCTCGACGATCTTGTGAAAACCATCGAGGACGCGCAGGCCGTGGCCTGGACGCCGACGCAGTCCGGCGGGGCGAAGATCGGGGCCCTGGGCGCCTGGGTCGCCGGCGTGTACAACGACGTGATCTTCCTGCAGCGGACACGCTTCGATCCCGCCGCGGAGTACCCCGACGGCTCGTCGGTGCAGGTGTACTCGGACGACAACTACACGGAGCTGGAGCTTCTGAGCCCGTTCGTGCCGCTGGACGTCGGCTCGACGCTGACGAACACGGTGACGTGGTCGCTGCTGCCGCTGTCGCAACCCGTGGAGCCGGAGGAGGCGTCGCGGCGGATTCGCGAGGCGGCGGAGCGATAGCGGCGGACAAGAGTTCGGCAGCGTCGACGACGCGTTGCGTCACGGCTGGAGCCGCGGGCAAACCTGCCCGCCGACGCGCTCGCCGACGTGGGCCCAGGTCCTTCGAGCGCGTCCGTGAGGCGTAGCGTGGCGGGTCAGTGGCGTCACCTCACGCCAGACGGCGGAGCTGCTCGGCCAGGTCCTCGCACGCCTGGATGTATTGATCGCCGAACATCCGCACGTGCAGCATCATGGTGTTGAGCCAGTACACGCGGCAGCGACGGTCGAACCCGGGGCGGAGCGGGTGTCGGCGGGCGTATCGCTGGAAGAACTCGTCGTGGGCGGTTCGGAAGATGCGCAGGTACGCCAGCTCGTATTCGGGGTCGCAGTAGCTGGCGCCGCAATCGATGAAGGCGAGGATGCGCGGCTGATCGGGGTGCCGGTCGTCGACGAGGATGTTGGTCGCCCACAGGTCGCCGTGGACCAGCGTGGGCCCGGGGTCGGGCGCTTCGGGAATCCAGGCCTCGAGGTGGTCGAGCACGTGGGCGACGACGCGGCGGCACGGGCTGGAGAGCATGTCGCGGACGGCGAGGAACTCGCGCTGGAAGGTGGGGCGGAACACGTCGATCCAGCGCGCGGGCCCGGTGGGCTCGAGCGCCGGGCCGTAGGTCGGTCGCCGGTGCGCGTGCAGCTCGGCGACGTGGTGGGCCAGCTCGTGCTGAATCCGGCGGAACCCGGTGGGACTAAGGCGCGCGTCGGAGAGGTTGGGCCCGTGGATCCTTTCCAGCAGCAGGCCGGTGCCCCGGAACGCGTCGGTGGGTTGGACGCGGGCCAGCGGCTCGGGCACGGGAAAGGCCGTGTGCTGGCGGTACCACTCGAGGATGTGGCACTCGCGCTCGAACACGTCGGCCTTGTCGGGGAAGTTGAGCTTGGCGACGACGGACGCCGGCTCCCCATCGGTCACGAACTCGCAGACGCGGTGCACCATCCCGCCATGCAGCTTGCGCACGCGGGTGACGGTCAGGGCCGGGTCGAGGCACTGGCGGACGATCGCGGTCGCCTGCTCGGTCGTGATACGGGGCCGACTCTTCTGCACGGGGGCCCAGTCTAGCGTCGGGGCGGCCAAGCTCATCGGCACCTCGGGTGGTCCACCCCAGGATCGACCAGGCGCGGGCGGGGCTGAAGCCGGACCCCGTCACGCCCCCCGGCGTGCGGGCGCCGACGCACGCAGCGGCGTCACTATCGGACCGGGCGCTCAATCGCCGCCGAGCGCGACGTCCTCGATCAGATACACGACCGTCACGTTCGCCCGCACGCGCACCTCGCCGGGCTGGACGGTGGTAGCTCGAGCCGAAGTTTCCATAGCCATCCCCGCGAGCGCCATCGCGCTTTGGCCGGCATACCGAGCCGTCTGCACGTTCCCTTCCACGACGGTCCGCACCGCGCTGAGCCGCACCCCCATCGCCTCGGCCAGGACCTTCGCCTTGGCCTGCGCGTCCTGAACCGCCTTGCGCATCGAGCGGTGGCGCGCGGCTGTGTCGTCCTCAAGCGAAAAAGACACCGACTGGAGCTGATTCGCCCCGGCGGCGACGCACGCGTCGATCACCTCGCCGACGCCCTCGACGCCGTCGATCGTCACGCGCACGACATTCATCGCGCGATACCCGATGATCCGCGGCTCGCCCTCCGCCTCGCGGGGCCGCCGATCGTCGTACACCGGCTGCAACGTCAGCCGCGCCGTCTGGATCCGCTTCTCCGGGATGTCCAGGTCTTCGAGCCGGTCGATCACCTCGGCCATGATTTCGTTCACGGCCTGTTGCGCCGCCTCGGCTTCTTCTTCCTGAATGGTCGCGCCGAGCTGCACGATCGTCTGGTCCGGCTCGACCGCGACCTCGCCCTGCCCGCCGACCACCAGCGTCGGCCGATCGTCCTCGTCGTCGGCCCACGCCGGCGCGACCGCGATCGCGCCGACCACCGCCGCACACGCCCACACCGCCACCCGGCCTCGTCTGCGTCTCATGACTGCCTCCGATCGTGTTCAGGACACCCACAAAACCGTAGCCCGGCGACGGGCGGCGGTCCAGCCGGTCAGTGCTCGATCTTGAGCACCTTGCCCTGCTGGGCGGCCTCCATGGCGGTGAGGATGATGTCCAGGCAGCGGTAGCCCTCCATGCCGTCGATCTCGGGCTTTCGCTTCTTGAGGATGGACTCGGTGAACGAGTCGATGACGCCGCTGGCGACCTGCTTGACGTTGGAGGCCATCTCGCCGACCTGGTGCAGCTCGCGGTCGCCGTTGCGGTGGTAGACGATGACGCCGTAGGTCGGGTCCGTGCCGATGGCCAGCACGCCCTTGGAGCAGTAGACGATGGTGTCGTTGGATTCGGAGCCGTAGTTGGTCCAGCTCACGGCGAGGGTGCCGACGACGCCGGACTGGCTTCGCAGAGTCAGGTGGGCGTTGTCGTCGAGCTCGAGCGGCTTGCCGCCGCGCTTCTTGTCGAGGGTGGTGATGAACCCGCCGACCCGGACGAACTCCTCGCCGAGCAGGTAGCGCATGAGGTCGGCCTTGTGGACGCCGAGGTCGCCAGTGGCGCCCATGACGGCCTCGTCGCGGTCGAAGAACCAGCTCTTGGCGCCGTCGATGGACCAGCCGTCGGGCCCGGGGTGCTGGAAGGCGGTGCGGAAGGTCAGCACCTGGCCGAGGCTCTTGCTCTTGAGGATCTCGCGGGCCTTGACGTGCGCGGGCATGAGGCGCTGGTTGAGCCCGATCATGAGGAAGCGTTTGGCCTTGTCGGCCTCGGCGATCATCTTCTTGCCGTCGGCGCGGGTGGTGGCCATGGGCTTCTCGCACAGCACGTGCTTGCCGGCGCGCAGCGCGTCGATCGTCTGAGGCGCGTGGTACTTGTTGGGCGAGCAGACGACGACGGCGTCGAGGTCGGCCTGTTCGAGCATCTGGCGATGGTCGGTGAAGGGCTGGGCGTCGTACTGCGCGGCGACCTCCTTGGCGCGTTTGGCCAGGGGGTCCATGACGGCGACGATCTTTGAACGGGCGTTGGCCGCGCCCTCGGGGACGTGGCGGCGCTGGGCGATCGCGCCACAACCGATGATGCCGTACTTGACCATGCTGGGCATGAGCTTGACTCCCAAAAAGCGGGACGCGGCGATCGGCCGCGTCAACGGACCTGGCTGAGCTTGACCGGGCATCGGTTCTTCGCCGACTCGGTCACCGCGTGCAGCACACGCTGTGTCTGATACGCGTCTTCGAAATCGGGAAGGGGCACGACCGGCTTATGACCGGCCAGGACCCGCATGATGTCGGCGGCCATGTTGATGAACCCGTGCTCGTACCCGATGGGGTGGGCGACGGGCCACCAGGCGTCGGCGTAGGGGTGGCCGGCGTTGCCGTCCGAGACGTTGATCGTGGACCAGCCCTGCTCGGCGGTGGGCAGCGTCGCGTCGTACCACTGCAGCTCGGGCATGCGCTGGAAGTTGAAGCGGAGCCCGCCCTTCTCGCCGTGGATCTCGATCTTGTTGCCGTTCTTCTCCCCGGTGGCCAGGCGCGTGGCCTCGAACGTCGCCAGCGCGCCGCCCTTGAACCGGGCGGTGAAGACGACGGCGTCCTCGACGGTGCTGCGGGCCTTGCGCGAGCGCTTGGTCGTGGCGCCGGCGCCGGAGATCTCGCTGCCCGCGCCGCCGGCCAGCACCGGCCGCTGCTTGATGAACGTCTCCATCAGCGCCCCGGTCACCTCGTCGATCTCGTCGCCGGTGATGAACCGCGCCATGTCGATGCTGTGCGCCGCCAGGTCGCCCAGCGGCCCGGAGCCGGCGACCTTGCCCTGGAACCGCCACAGCAGCGGGGTGTCGGGCCCGGCCCAGTCCTGCAGATAAAAGCAGCGGACGTGGTAGATCCGCCCCAGCTTCCCCGCGCGGACCATCTGGTGCGCCAGCGCCACCGCGGGCGTCCGCCGGTAGTTGTACCAGACGAACGTCTTTTGTTTCTTTCGCCTTTTGGCCGCCTGGAGCATCTGCCGCGCGTCGTCGAGCGTGCCGGCCAGCGGCTTCTCGCACGCCACGTGCTTGCCCGCCTCCAGCGCGGCGACCGCCTGGTCGCGGTGCACGTGGTTCGGCGTGCCGACGTCCACCAGCTCGATCTGGTCGTCCTCGCAGAGGCTGCGCCAGTCCGTGGTCCAGTTCTGCCAGCCCCAGCGGTGGGCGAAGTCGCGCAGCTCCTCGGCGCTGCGGGCGGCGATCGTGTGCATCACCGGCTGCCGGGGCAGGTCGAAGAACCGCGGGACCTTCAGGTACGCGTTCGAGTGCGTGCGGCCCATGAACTTCGAGCCGATCAATGCCACGTGAACGGGTTTGACTGCCATGTGGCCAGCTCCTGACGAAACCTGCGATGCCCGTGCGCGACCCCCGCCGCGACTGCCCCGGGTCGGCATGATAACGCAAGCGATATGCGCGCCCAGCCGGACCACGCTTCGTCGCGCCGGGCCACCCGCCCCACGGCCCGGCTCAGATCGGCATGCCCGTGATCTGGCCCTCGAAGACGAGCTGGTCGTTGACCCATCCCTGCGTCTGAGAGACGGACCGCCGACGTCGCAGCTCCAGCTCGCGGCCCGACGAGTGG
>CAYSIX010000073.1:0-786 GCA_964431205.1 uncultured Phycisphaeraceae bacterium | reverse complement strand
ACAGGACGATGAATCGATCCCCCGGGCGCACCTGGCCGCGAAACTTCACCCCGTCCACCCCCGCGAAGCCCATGAACTTCTGATCGCCCAGCTTCCGCAGGCACACGAAGCTGGCCACCTGCGCCGCCGCCTCGATCATCAGCACGCCGGGAAACAGCGGCCGACCCGGGATGTGCCCGGGGACCCAGAACTCGTCGTCGCGCACGTCGTGGTAGGCCACGTAATCCAGCGCATCGGCCGACTCCCAGACCACCGCATCGATCAGACGCATCGCGCCCCGATGGGGGTTGACCGCCTCGATGGCGGCGGCGTCGTACCGCGGCCGGTCGAAGTCCACCTCGCTGATGTCAAACAGGGGCGGTGATGCCATGAACGATCCGACCGGCGCCGGGACGCCGGCGCGGTCACCTGCGCGAAAGGAGGGCCAGATGTCGGCCCGGTGACGGCCCGGTCGGCCCGCGACCCTCGCCGGCCCGGCCCCGACACGCCAGCGATTCAGCCGTTGTCCCCCTCACGGGTCTCCAGAACCTTCACCCGCAGCTCCTGCGCCACGTTCTTGATCTCCTGCATCTGCTTGCGCACCCGTGTGCCCGCGGCCTTGTTGCCCCCCGCGGCCTTGCGGATGTCGTCGTCGATCCCGTCCACCAGCCGCTTGAGCTGTTCGTATGTCTCGAGCATGATTGTCTCCTGGTGCGTGGTCCGTGGCGCTGTCTCTCTCCCTGCCCCTAACGGCGACCTAGACTACCGATCACCCCTGCCCCCGGCAAACGGGCCGGAACCGACCCC
>CAYSIX010000072.1:0-17347 GCA_964431205.1 uncultured Phycisphaeraceae bacterium | reverse complement strand
GGCCTGCACTCGGTCGGGTTCGCGGCGTGGCGCCGCGGTCGCGGGTTCGCGCGAGCTCTCGGCGAGCCGGGCGTCGGCAGCCCAAACGTCGTAAACTACGCCTTGACGCGAGTTTGCGGCGCTGCTTGCCACGCCGGCTCTCGGCCGGGGTCCGTTAACCCTTCTGTCGGAGCGGTTTGGAGGCGGTGTTCAACTCCCTGTGCGCAACCCATCGCGCGCGGAAAAGCGCGAGAAAATGTATACTTTTTCGCGGTTAACCAGACGGTTGATTTTGGCCGGTTTGGCCGATCGTAAGTGCTTGAAGGTAAGGCGGTTAGGCATTAAAACCGAAGGCGTCGAATCCGGGGGTTTAGAGTCGCGCGCGCGCGACTTTTCTTAGAGTTAACCATTCGGTTGGCCGTTGTTGTCGGCGGCCGGTTGCGCAGAGGCGCCTCTGCTGATGTTTCGAACTTAGAACTTTTCGCCACCAGTGGCAGGCCCGCCAAGGGATGCCCACGTCGAAGCGGCGCTGGGTCTGAAAGGTGCCGTCGCCGTTGCCCAGGAGGACGGACACGTCGTCGGAGAAACGGTTGGCCGTGACCAGGTCGGTCAGGCCGTCGCCGTTGAAGTCGCCGGTGGTCACGGAGACGGGACCGTCGCCCACGGCGAAGCGCCGCTGGGTCTGGAACGTCCCGTCGCAATTTCCCAGGAGGACGGACAGGTCCTCGGAGAAATCATTGGCCGTGGCCAGGTCGGTCAGACCGTCGCCGTTGAAGTCGCCCGTCGTCACGGATCGGGGGGCGTTGAGCATCTGCCTGGCCCCGCATCGCAGCACCTCGGCCAGCGGGTCGGCGATCGGCGGATGGACCGTGGGCAGGCGGTACGGGTCCTCGGCTTGCCGGCTCTCGGTTCGGTCGGTAGCGTGCTGCATGGTGGCGTACTCCTGTGTGTAGGGGACCGGGCGTGTTCGTTCACACCCAAGGCACGCCGCCTTTTTCATGCCGTCATCCACAGGATTTGGTTATAGCTCGGTCCAGTACCTCAAGGCCGAGAATGAGGTCTTGAGGTCGAAGCTGCCCAAGCGGGTGACGGTGGAGCCGGAGGAGCGGGGGCGCCTGGTCAAGCTCGGGAAGAAGGTGGGCTCGGCGATCAGGGAGCTGATCACGATCGTGACCCACCGCACGTTCCAGCGCTGGGCGGCGGCGTCACCCAAGAACAAGGCCCAGCGGAAGCCGATCAGGAAGCCGGGCCGGCCGAGGACGCCGGAGGAGTTTCGCGAGCTGGTCCTGCGCATCGCCCGGGAGACCGGATGGGGGTACACCAGAATCCTCGGGGAGCTGAAGAAGCTGGGCATCCGCAGTGTGGGCAAGACCACGATCCGCAACATTCTCAGGGAGTCGGATCTGGACCCGGGGCCGCTCCGCGGTAAGGGCACGTGGGACGAGTCCCTCAAGATCCACGCCAGCACCCTCTGGGCCTGCGACTTCCTCTCGAAAAGGGTCTGGACGCTGCACGACAGGGTGGTGTTTGAAAACCGCTGATCTTATGCAATAGAAGCGACCGGTCATTGCCGGCGTTATCATCCGGTTCAAGTTTCGATACCGTCCCCTTTCTTGGTGCCGGCCGCGGTCGTGTGGCCGGGGAGTGCTCAGCGGGCGATTGGTTCGGTCCACCTCAAGCTGAATGGAGAGACACGATGTTTGCTGATCGACGTTGGTTGTGTGGGACGGTTGGTCCCACGGTGTGGTTCGGGGTGTTCGCGGGGCTGATCGGGTGGCCGGCGGGGGCGCAGGGAATACCCGAGGAGAACCAAAGCAGCACCTTTTCCTTCTCGCTGGAGGACACGATCCTCCCGGGCAATTTTTTGCCCAACCCCGATATGGAGACCCCGACGCGGTTTGAGGAGCATCGTGACGAGGCGTTCAACGGCAATGGCTTCGCCGACTACTGGCACCACAGCATGCACGCCACCTGGAGCAACGGGACGACCGACCCCGTGGTCAGCGGCGAGCGATCGCTGATGCTCTTTGACAATGAGAGCACCGGGGCCGGGCTGTTTGTCCAGGAGGAGTTCCGCAGCTTCGCCACCGAGATCCCCGAAGACCCCGACTCGCCGACGGGTCGGGCGCAGAAGCTCTACTTCCGGTGGCACTGGAACTATGAGATTTTCTCGGGGACCGAGCAGACGGTGACGGCGAACATCCGGCTGTCCAACGCGCCGATCTTCAGCCTTGACCTTGGACCCTCGCTGGGCGACAACAAGGTGTTCCGCAGCGGGAGCACCGACGGCGAGTGGGAGCAGGTCACCGTCGGGATCGAGATCCCCGACGGCGCCCAGAGCTTCGACATTCTGTTTCTGACCGAGGGTTCCAAGGACGTGCAGGCGACGATGTTCATCGACGACGTGTCGGTGTCGGCGATCGCGCCGACGGCGGCGCTGCCGGGCGATGCCGACGGCGACGGGGACGTGGACGCGTTCGACCTGGGCCTCTGGCAGACGCAGTTCGGGATGACGGGCGATGAGCTCAGCGCGGACTTCGACACGGACGGGGACGTGGACGCGTTCGACCTGGGTATCTGGCAGATCAACTTTGGGACGGGTCTGAACGCCGCGGTGCCGGAGCCGGCCGCCGTCGTTCTGTTCGGGCTGGGCGCGAGCGTGCTGGCGACGCGGCGTCGGCGGTGAATCGCGGTCATGTTTGGCGCGTCGCGCCGGCGTGATTGAGACGCGGCGACGCGATCTTTCGGTTCTACTCTTCATGGCTTGGGTCGTTGTCCCGACCGGGACGCCCGAGTCACACTCATGCCTCAGAAGGAGAAAGCGATGACGACGTACAAGAACCTGTTTCCGGGAGCGGTCGCCGCGATGATGATCGCGGCTCCCGTCGGCTCGGCCTCGGCCTTCAACCTCATCGACAACGGCGACATCGAGCGGATCAGCCGCTTCGACGATCACGGCGTGCCCGGCGTGGATTCGCCCAACGGGTTCCCTGACGCCTGGCACCACAGCACCAACGCCACGTGGAGCAACGGGACCACCGATCCGGTCACCAGCGGCACCCACTCGCTGATGATCGTCGACGACAACGCCGGCGGCGTCGCGGACATCTCGGAAGAGTTCCGCAGCTTTTCCGCCGCCATCCCGAACGTCGGTGAAGAGGGGCGCGCACTGGATGTGTCGTGGAACTGGTACTGGGACATCACCAGCGAGGTGGGCGACCGCTTCAGCGCCACCGTCCGGATCTCCGACGCGCCCGTCGTCGGCCTCGACCTGGTCGGCAACATCGTGGACCACGTGTTCACCACCGACGGCTCGGCCAACAGCAACGGGTTCCAGCACTTTATGACGAGCATTCCGCTGTCGGAGACGGACGCCTCGTTCGACATCATCTTCAAGACCGAGGACCGCGTGGGGCCGGCGAGCGAGACCGGCACGTTCTTCATCGACGACGTGGTGGTGACCCCCGAGCCGGCATCGCTGGCACTCCTGGGCCTGGGCGGCCTGGCGGTGTTGGGTCGGCGTCGCGGCTGAGCGGGACACGGCGCGCCCCAGCGCCAAGCAACTTCGGCCGACGCGGATTGACATCCGCGCCGGCCCTTCGCCCGGGCCGTGGCGCCCGAGAGCCACTGAAAAAGGATCCGTGCCATGAGACAGCGATGCGCGTTTACACTGATCGAACTGCTGGTTGTCATCTCCATCATTGCCCTGCTCATTGGGATCCTGCTGCCGGCGCTCGGCGCGGCCAGACGCACAGCGCAGCGAGCCGTGTGCAAGTCAAACCTGCACCAGATCGGCATCGCGGCGCTGAGCTTCGCGACCGACCGGGACGGCGTGGTCCCGCGGGTCTTCTCGCCCAACGGCTCCAACGGGAGCGTCGGGGTGCTGGACCGGATCAACGCCGACACGGACGACGACCCCGACAAGTTCGGCGCCCACTGGAAGGACCTTGAAGGCTACGGCCTCAGCCTCGAGGTCCTGACCGACCCGGAAGTGTTTGGCAGCTCGCCGGCGCAGTTCGAGGCCGACGGGGCTCCCTCGATCACCGGGGCGCCCAGCAGCAACTGGGGCGACCAGGTGATCATGCGATACATGTACATGGGCCGGCTTGAGGACATCGCGTTGAACCCACCGGGCTTCGGCACGTCGATCGATCCGATCGCGTACGCCAAGCAGTTCTGGGGGCGACGGCGGCCGATGAACACGATGGATGACCAGGGGGTGGGCGAGCGGGTGCTGGCCTCGTGCCTGGTCCACTACAACCCGGGGTGGGCTCAGAGTGGGGGCACGGGCATCTTCATCGGGCACCCCTCGGCCAAAGATCCCGACCGGCCCGATTACATGAACGTCACCTTCGGCGACGGGCACGTGCAGGACGAGAGCGGCAAGGAGTTCTTCCCCGTCCCCCTGACCGATCAGAATTTCGACTACGTCTCCTATGTCGGCGGGCAGAGCCTGTACTACTGGGGCAGCAACAAGAATTTCCCGGTGGAGTGATCGCTCGGGGCGGTGGGAGCGTGGCGGTGTCTTGGCGGGTTCCTGCGGCGGCTGATCATGAGGCTGTGACGGCGCGATGAGACATTACAAAGCGTTTCGCGTCATCCTGGCTTTGTGCGTGCTCCTGGGTGGCGCGGCGGTGGTGGCGTCGAAGCCGGCGGAGCGGTCGATCCGCCGCGTTGCGTTGGCGCCGAATCTCCCCGAGCCTTTTGAGATGCGCAACTGGCGCGAGGTGGCGCTCGGGTACGACCGGCTGGCGTTTGACCTGGACGCGGTGGGCGAGCATCTGCCGCTGATCTGGCTGGAGCGGGACGAGGCCGGCCGGACCATCGGGTTCGGGATGGGCAGCTACGTCGGAGACTACCGTCGGATGTACGGCGACCGGGGCCCGCGGGCCCACGAGGCGATCACCACGCTCGGGTCACTGCTGGGCGCGACGCTCGTCGGTGTGGACAAGAGCGAGGGGCCGGTGAACTGGGTGGCCCTGGCCACGCAGTACCAGACCCCCGAGGGTCTGGTGCTGAACAAGCCGGTGGATCGCAGCGGGGTGAGTTTCTGGTACGAGACGTTCCCGCTGATCCTGCTCTACAGCCTCGCGGAGCGTTACCCGGCCGAGACGGAGCTGGGCCGGGTGTCGGACGAGGCGGCGGCGCGGTGGCGTGAGGCGGCGGAGGTGATGACCGACGCCGGCCGCGCGCTCGACTTCAACCACACCGCGTTCGACTTCCGGGCGATGCGGCCGGTGGACAACGGCCGGTGGCGCGAGCCGGGGGCGGCCGGGGCGATCGGTTGGATCGAGTATGTGGCGTATCGGCGGGCGCGGGCGTCGGGCGACCCCGACGCCGAGCGGTTTCTCGAGGCCGCGACGTGGTGCATGAACTTCCTCGACCGCTGGCCGACCAACCCTTACTACGAGGTGCAGCTTCTTTTCGGTGCACTCACGGCGGCGCGGATGAACGCGGAGCTTGACCGGGACTACGACCTGGACAAGATCATCAACTGGTGCTTCGAGCGGAGCGTTGCGCGGCCTGACATGATCATGATCGCCGAGCGATGGGCGGGTCATGATGTCCACGGTCTCTACGGCTCGCGGCGTGAGGACGAGCGGGGCGGGGGTGGGTACGCCTTTGCGATGAACACCTTTGTGACCGCTTGGCCGATCGTTCCCATCGCGCGATACGACGACCGCTACGCCCGGTCGATCGGCAAGTGGATGCGCAACGCCGCCAACGCCGCCCGGCTGTTCTACCCCGGCGCGCACCCTCCGGACCGTCAGTCGTCTCCGGGTTGGACGGGCGATCCCGAGAATGTGGTGGCCTACGAAGGGGTCCGCCACGGCTGGCACGCCGACCGGCCGCACGAGCGGCTGTACGCCGCGGGCGACCCGCTTGTGTACGACTGGGGCCCGATTGAGACGGACCTGGGGCTCTACGGCTCGGCGTACGCCGGCGTCTTCGGCGCGATCATCGAGCGCACCGAGCACGAGGCGATCCTCCGGCTGGACCTGCTGGCAACCGACTTCTATCGCGACCCGGCGTACCCGACCTGGCTCTACTTCAACCCCTACGCTCGAGAGCAAACCGTTGCGGTCGATGTGGGGGATCAGCCGCGCGACCTCTACGAGGCGGTGTCGAACCGGTTCGTCGCGAGGGGTGCGGTCGGCCCGGTGAACGTGACGTTGCCCCCCGACTGCGCGGTGGTGCTTGTGGTGGCGCCGGCGAACGGGCGGGTCGAGCGCGACGGGGCCAGGCTTCTGATCGATGGCGTCGTTGTGGACTACCTCGCGCGGTGATCGGGTGATACCGCGGATCACCTCGGCGGAGAACAGACGATTGCGAACGGTTCAGGTCAACGTCACCCGCGACGCGGCGCTCATGGTTTCGGACCACCGCCGGGTGATCCCACGATTCCTCGAGCTCAGCGACCCGGATCGTGAGCGTGGCGTGGTCGAGCGGGTGCTGCGGCTGACCGAGGCGGAGGTCGCCGACGGGCTGGCGCGGGTGCTCGAGCACTTCGGGGGCCGGCACCCGGCTCTTGAGGCGTCGCTGCTTCGGCATTACGAGCGCGTGGCGCATTACACGGCGGGTCGGGAGCCGCTGTCACACGCGGACCGGCTGCTGCTGGGCGCGCACTTCACCATGGAGTACGCGATCGAGGCGGCGGCGCTGTTCAACCCGTCGATCGTGCTGCACCCGGATCAGACGGGGGCGCCGGCGGGAGGGGCGCGGCTGGTGATGAGCCTCAGGGCGACGGGGGAGCAGCACATCTCGTCGATCGTGTTCCGCGAAGGCGTGTTGCACGCCGACGGTCGGCTGAGCTTCGAGCGCCCGGGGCCGCACGCCTTTACGGGACGCCCCGTCCGGGGCCGGTGGCACGGCCGCGCCGCGTTCTTTGACCGCCTGGCGGAACAGGGGCACACCGGGGCCGCCTTTGAACGGATCCGCGACCGGCTTGATCCCGAGTTCTCACAGGAGCAGCTCGACGCGGTGGTGTCGGCGGTACTCCGCGAGCCGGCACGCCACCGCGCCCATACGGCGGCGCGGTGCGTTCAACTGTTCGCCGAGGCGCAGCACGAGGTCGAATTCCCCGACACCGTGGCGGTGAGCGACATGGTCATCTTTCCGACCGCCGACCGCGAGATCCAGGGCATGGAAGACGTGCGCCTCACGCGTTTTGTCGGGGACGACGGCCGGGCGATCTATTACGGCACGTACACCGCGTACGACGGTTTCAACATCTTGCCGCAGATGTTCGAGACGCGCGACTTCCGTCGGTTTCACATGGGCACGCTGTCGGGCCGCTGTGTTCGCAACAAGGGCTTCGCGATGTTCCCGCGGAAGGTCGGGGGACGGTATCTTATGGTCTCCCGTCTCGACGGGCAGAGCCTGTACCTGATGGCGTCAGACAACCCGTACCGGTGGGAGCACGCCATGATGCTGCAGAAACCGGTAGCTCCCTGGGAATGCGTGCAGATCGGCAACTGCGGTTCGCCGCTGGAGACCGAACGGGGCTGGCTGCTGCTGACGCACGGCGTAGGGGCGATGCGTCAGTACTGCATCGGCGCGATCCTGCTGGACCGCGACGACCCCGGGCGCGTTATCGGCCGAACCGCCGAGCCAATCCTGGTCCCGACCGAGCGGGAGCGGGAGGGCTACGTCCCCAACGTGGTTTACACCTGCGGGGCGATGATCCACCGTGGGCAGTTGATCATGCCCTACGCGATGAGTGACCTCGCGACGGGAGTGGCGCGGGTGTCGCTGGACGAGCTGCTGGACTACATGACGCTCCAGCCGGTGATGGCCTGAGCCGGCGATCCACGTGGGGACGCACGAACCGACCCTCATGGCAACAGTCGACTATCTGATCATTGCGGGTTACCTCCTGTTCGCCCTGACCGTGGGCGTGGTGATGAGTCGCCGCGCCTCGGGCGGCGCCGAGAGCTTCTTCCTGGGTGGACGTACGCTGCCGTGGTGGATGATCGGCGTGTCCATGGTCGCGACCAGCTTCGCTTCGGACACCCCCCTGTTCGTCACCGAGCTGACCCGGGACCGCGGGATCCAGCGAATCTGGTGGGTATTTGTCTCGGTCATGCCCTTGATCTTCGGCATCTTCCTGTTCTCCCGGCTGTGGCGGCGTGCGGCGGTAATCACGGACGCGGAGTTCTACGACCTGCGGTACAGCGGCCGGTCGGCGGCGTTCCTGCGAGGGTTCCGGGCGTTTTTCTCCGGCGTCGTACAGAACCTGATCACCATCGGGTGGGTCACCCTGGGCATGTCCAGCGTGATCGCGGTGATGACACCGTTCAACGAGGTCGCCGCGATCGGACTGTGCATCCTCGTCGCCCTGATCTACGCAACCACCGCCGGGTTCTATGGTGTGGTCATCACCGACCTGGTCCAGTTCTTTATCGCGATCGGGAGCATGGTGGCCGTCGCGGTGCTGGCCGTCTCTCACTTCGGCGGTATGCAGGCCGTGCTCGATGCGGTGAACCGCCACCCGGACTACGGTCCCTCGGTCACCGCGATGTTTCCCGACTTCACGACGCTCAACGCGGACGCGCTGTCGCTGATCGTGCTGCTGACTCTGCTGTGGTGGAACGACGCCAACGGCTACAACATGCAGCGGATGAGCGCCTGCCGCGACGAACGCGACGCGATCAAGGCCACGCTGTTCTACGCCTTGTTCCAGTGCGCCCGGCCGTGGATGTGGATCGTCGTGGCGTTCGTCTCGATCGGGCTGTTCCCGGTGATCGCCGAGCCGCTCACCGACACCCACGCCTACCCGCTCGTCGTGCAGGAAGTGGTGGGGGCGGGGCTGCGAGGACTCCTGGTTACGGCGTTCCTGGCGGCGTTCATGTCGACGATCGACACTCACCTGAACTGGGGGGCGTCGTATCTGATGACCGACGTGTACAGCCGGTGGATCAACCCCGGCGCGTCGCGTCGGCGGTACATGATCGTGACGCGCGCTGTGGTGGTCGGTCTGATGCTGGCCGGCGCGGCGCTGGTCCCGCTGATGCCGTCGGTGACCGCGGCGATGGAGTTCCTGGCGCTGATCCTGGTGGGCAGCGGGATCGTGTGGGTGGCGCGGTGGTTCTGGTGGCGGATCAACGCCTGGTCGGAGATCTCGGCGCTGGCCGCCGGGCTCCTGTGCAGCGCCGCCAATCAGGCGCTGAACCTGATGGGCCCGTCGGTGACGCTCGCGGGCGTGGCGTGGGTGGACGTGCGGTTCGAGTTCAAGGTTGCGGTTTTCACGGCGATCGTGCTGCCGATCAGCTTCGTGACGACGCTGTGGACGCCGCCGGTAGACCGCGCGAAACTCGAGGCGTTCTGCGCCCGCGTGAACCCCGGGGGGTTCTGGGACGGGATCGACACCGGCGACCGGGCGGCGCTGGGCCGGGTGCTGTCGCCGGGGACGCTGCGGGACGTGGCGGCGGGTGTGATGCTGTGCTACGGGGTATCGCTGGGGATAGGGTTCGCGATCCTGCTTCGGTTCCGGGCCGCGGGGCTGTGCCTGGCGATCGCGGTGATCGGCGGGGTGGGGGTGTGGTGGTGGTACCGGCGTGAGGCGGCCCGGTTGGGGCGAGCGACGGAGGTAGATCGCAGGGCCACGTTCCCGGTGCAGCAGCCGCCTGCATCGGTTCACCAGTCCGGGACGGCGGGATGACGACGAGTCGCGCCGCCATCGCCGTGTACGAGAAGAGGACTTGATTGGAACCCACGGACCTGCAATGATCACCACGGAGACGGAGGACCTCGTTCACCTCGCCGGCCATGACTCACCTTGCGGCGAAGCGTCCCGTCACCGCGGCATTTATCAAGCGCCGCGCCGTGAATCCGGCGCGTCCAAGAGTTGTCAGTAGAGAGTCCGCCGCATGATCACATCCGAGATATCTTGGCCCCCACTCACCGATCGGCAGTACCACGAGTCGTACGAGGGCAAGACGCGGCTTCTCCCGCACGTGCCGATCATCGGGTACCAGCGATACCTTGAGGCGATCCCCAACGGGTTGATCCCCGAGGTTCACGAACACGAGTATGAATTCCACTACGTGCTGCGCGGCTACCTCGACTGGAGAGTAAACGACCGGACTTATCAGGTCCGCCCCGGCATGATCTTCGTCACCCGGCCCGGTGAGCTGCACGGCTCGTGCGACACCTCCTTCCAGCCGACCGAACTTTACTGGTTTCAGCTCCAGGTGCCCCAGGGCCGGCCGATGAAGGGACTGTCGGGGGCCGAGACGCAGGTCCTGCGGCGGGAGCTGGAGTCGATGAGCGTTCGGTTGTTCCCTGCCTCGGCGCAGATCCAACCGTGTTTCGAGCGGATCTTGGATGAGCACCGCTATCCCTCCAAGGGCAACCGGATCATCGCGCGCACCACACTCTATCAGCTCGTGTTGTTCCTGCTCCGTGACGCCGAGGCATTCGCCAACGGCGTTACCCACCCCCAACTCCCATCTCCCCCGATCCTGAGGGCGATGGCTCTGATGGAGGCCAACCTGGCAGACCCCCCGCTGATCGAGTCACTGGCACTGGAGATCGGGATGAGCCCCAGCCACTTCCGCGCCCGCTTCCGCCAGGAGACGGGTTCCACCCCCCACGAGCATCTCACCCGCCAACGCATCGAGAAGGCCAAGCAGCTCCTGCTGCAAAACCGATGGTCGGTCACCGAGGTGGCGTTCCGGCTGGGGTACAGCAGCAGCCAGAACTTCGCCTCGGCGTTCAAGCGCCAGACCGGGATGGCGCCCAACTCGTTCCGTCGAGCCAACCAGATGGCAGCCGAGGCGTAGCCAGAGTGGCTCGTCAGGCTGACCCCAGCCCGCGACTCTCGCCGCGGTGGGGGTTACCCGAAGGCCAGTGGCGCACAGCTCGGGCCGGGACTCTTCAGTCGCTGTTTGCCATCGCGTCGACTGAGGAAGTCGGCCTGTTGATCTTCGCGAAAGAAATGTTGGATCGTCCGCGATAAACTGATCCGCAATCCCGCGGCACGAACGAAGCTACGCAGCAGGGTCTGGTCGCCCTCGGTGGCCCGGTCCGCGTCGGCGATCTCCCTATGCTCAACCCATCGCGCGCGAAAAGGCGCGAGGAAGTGAATCACGTCGTCAGAGCAGTTGGGCCGCTCACCATGGTTTATGTCCATGTCCGCTGCCGAATCGCCTCAGCGAGGGATAACGGCGCGACGTGGTCCAAATACCGTGCCGTTGTGGCGATGCTGGCGTGGCCGAGCTGCTTGGCGATAAGGCCGGTGTCGATCCCTTGAGTCGCGGCCGAGGGGCCTACTGTGTCGCCTGGTGTCGAGGCTGCGGTTCCTCCTGGCGCGGTCCCACCCCTGCGGGAAGTCCGCGGGCGGTGGAGCGCGCGTTATTCGTGGTTTTTTACAATGTCGCTGTCGCTATGAAGATGCTGCAAAACCAGGCAGAACTCGCGGGGTTTCTGGGGATTCGCAAGCGGTCCCTGCAGCGACTCCTGGCCCGCCCCGACTGGCCCGTCGGCAAGCACGCGCCGTGGTCGGCCGACGACGCCCGCGAGGCGAGGCGGTGGCGGCGTGAGGCGCTGCAGAACCCCAACAGTCGCAAGGCCGATCCGGCCGACGTGGGGCTCAGTCGTGAGCTGTCGGAGGCGCGGGTGGAGCTGGCCAGGGCCCGCGCGGAGAAGCTGGCGTTCGAGAACGATCTGCTGCGGGGCAAGTATATGCCCCGGGAGACGCTCGACGCGGCTATGGGCTTCTGGGCGGCGGCGCGAAAGGTCTGACCGGACACGCGCGAGCAACGCTGCTGGATGCACAAGACCGCCAACGTGCTCAACGAACTGCCCAAACGACTGCAGAGCGAGGCCAAGGATCGGATTCATCAGATCGGGATAGCCCCGACGCGCGCGGCGGCCAACCAAGCGTTTGATCGCTTTGTCGAGATCTATCAGGCGAAGTACCCCAAGGCGACCGAATACCTGACCAAGGATCGAGATGTGCTGTTGACGTTCTACGACTTCCCGGCCGAGCACTGGCTACACCGGCGAACGACCAACCCGATCGAGAGCACGTTCGCCACGGTGCGGCTGCGGCATCGGCGGACCAAGGGCAACGGCAGTCGAAGAGCATGCCTGGCCATGGTCTGCCGCCTGTGCCAGTCCGCCGAGAAGCAATGGCGCCGGCTCAACGGACGCGAACCGATCCGAGACGTGATCACCGGAGTGACGTTCACCGACGGCGAAAAACAACAAACCGCCTGATCATGTCCCGTCCACTGGATTTGACAACATCGCGTGCTCCCATCAGTCCGGGCCCAGACCGACCAGACGATATCGATCGACCTGTGTTCCCTGGGCGTGCCAGATTTCGTCTGGAATTCCCGGAACAAAGTCAAACCCCTCAAGATGCATCGTGGATTCCTGAATCGGCCAGACTCGACGAGGCCAGATAACCTCGTCCGTCAGTTTGTGTGGAATCTGAAATTCGAATAGGCCGTCCATCGAGCCAAAGGTGTGAATCGAATAGAGCCGTCCGTCGCGAATGCGAATACCTTGCGAAAAGCTCATTTCCTTAGGATATCGCAGCACACCGCTGTGAACGAGCTTGCCGTGTTCCAGTCGGTAGCGGTGTATGCCCAAATTGTGCATCTCGCCCACCCACACGTGTTGTCCATCGAAGAACACGGGGTCAACCCAAGTGCACTGCTCAGTCACATCCCAAGTCGTTAACACCTCCAGGGTGTTCGCGTCGATTTTGGCAATGATCGATCGGTTCTTGGCCGGGTCGTGTTTGCCGTCGGTCTTGCCGTTATTCAGGAACGCAGCCCAGATGTTGCCATCATAGTAATGAATGGCTCCCATGTGGTTCACGCCATCAATGATGATCGCACGCGAATCGACCAGGTTCCAGTTCGCATCGAATCGATAGAGCCGATCTGACGTGGCACCGAAGTTGCCTTTCTCGGTTACCGCCAGGCCCTGTGTAGCTCGTGCATCGGATGCAAGGGTGACTTGATCAAGCAAGACCGATTGCTCTTCCGTTGGTGCAGATGACTGACTCTTGGCGTCGCCATTCACATGCGGCACGAACAGCATGTTGGATACACAGACGAATCCGGTCAGCATTCGACACCACCCGTGCTTGTTGTATCTGTCGTGCTGAAAAGCCATGGGTTGGACCTCCTTTGCAGCGGAAGAATCGATGATCGAACGTTGTGAACGGACCAGTCTGCGGGCCCCGGTTCATCGCCGATGGCATGATCACTCATTCGTTGGCGCCCAGACCGGCGTGAGGCACGCTGAGCCAGCAAGGGGGCGTGATGTGCCGCCATGACCAAATTCATGCTGATTCGTTTACGCAATGCGGATGATCTGCCCGCCAAAGGGCTGCTCATCGGATGAGACGAGCAACCCGTGGATCAGGGCTCGGTGAGCCCCCTAAAAGGATGCAACAGCACTATCGAATGGAGGGCTCCTCTCCCTTTCGGTTTCGACGGCTATGCGTCAACGCCATGCATCCAAGGACAGTGAGTAGTGCGACGCTCGTCGGCTCGGGGACGAGAATGGAGAACGTTCCTGTCGTGTATTGGCCGGCCACGCTCGACCCGTTGTGGTACTTGCCAAGCCCGAACGCGACAGGGTCCTCATCGGGATTCAAGATGCCGATGCTGATTGCCTGCTGACCGACCTGCACATCGTCAACATAAACGCTGATCTCACCGATCCCGCCTTCGGCCTGCGTTAAACCATTGCCCAGATAAACGATCCGCAAATCGTGGGAGGTTACGGGTAGGACGCTCTCGAAATCAACCCCCTCAGTGACTTCGTCCTCGTCACCGCCACCAAAGGCGCCGCCGGCCTCATACAAACGGACGCTGAGGTTACCCGTGCCGGAACTCAGATTGGAGATACCAAGCGTCATCAAAGAGCCAGCACTGAACCCCGGAGCCAGGGCCCCACCGAGTGTGCTGCTGTCGCCTGCCACCTCATCGATGTCAAGATCATTCCAAGACAGCTCAAATCGTGTTGCCCCTTGGAACTGCGGCACGATCCCAAGATCGATGTAGCCGTCGTCGCCGCCTTCGCCCCTCGGTGTCCCGCCATTCACGACCGTCGCTGTTCCATCGCCCGTCAAAACAGGATCCAATCCATTGTTGGTAAGAACCGCGTCATTGATCGATCCATTGAGACCGCTGTTCATAAGCTCGACACCGCCCGTACCGAGCCAGTCGTGTTGAACTTGATAGTCGGCCTTGGCGGATACACCCGTTCCCACAACCGCCAGAACCATCACTGCACCACTGGTAACCACACACCTCTTCTGCCACAGAGTCTTCATAATATTCTTGCCTTTCCTCGTTTGGGAGCGATACGCTGAACGATCACCCCAAATCTTCCCTCTCTGGTGTGGCCACCACGCGTGCCACACCTCTTCCACATTGAAACAGTCCAACTGGAGCGGCTGACTGGTGAGCCAAGAATCTTGGATGCACGACTATTCACGCCGACGAACGTTGCGCCATAGTGCCGCCAAGCCGATCAGCATTGGTGCAATCGACACCGGCTCGGGTACCGCCGAATTACCGGTGCCCGTTCCGAAGTTGCTTTGCCAAAGGCCCAGGTCGAAGCCATCAACATCGTCGTCACGATCGAAGTCTGCGCTTAGCCCTTCACCAACCTCGCCAAATTGTGTCTGCCAGATCCCAAGGTCAAACGCGTCTACATCGCCGTCCCCGTCGGCATCGCCCGGGAGCGTCGTGCCAAACCCGATTGAGAATTGTCCTGTTGTGTAAGCACCGGCTACGGTGGACCCGGCGTGGTACTTGCCCAGGCCAAACGACGCAGGATCTTCATCGGGATTCAGGACGCCGATCAGAACGACTTCTCTCGCGACCTCCTCACCATCGACAAACACGGCGATATCGCCGAAGCCTCCCTGAGCCTGTGTCAGCCCGTTGCCGGTGAAAACGATTCGCAGGTCGTGTGGCGTGACCGGAATAACACTGCCGAGTGGGATGCTCTCGACCACTTCATCCTCGTCGCCACCACCGAATTGCCCGCCTGCTTCGTAGAGGTTCACGTTAAGCGTACCGGTGCCGGAAAACACATCAGACAATCCAAGAGTCATTAGCGAGCCTGTGCTGAACCCAGGTGCCAGGGCGCCGCCCAGCCAGCTCGAGTTGCCTGCCGTCTCGTCCAAGTCCAAGCCCTGCCACTCAAGCTCGAAGAACGTCGCGCCCTGGAAGCCAGCCACCACACCGAGATCCACAAAGCCGTCGTCGTCGCCGAAGCCGGCGCCCGGGCCGGGTGTGAAGCCGTTGAAAACGGTCGCGGTTCCGTTCTCGACGATTGGGATGTTCCCCGCACCTTCATCAATGAGAACAGCATCGTTGACAGCGCCTGTGGTGCCGCTGTTGACAAGCTCCTGACCATCACTTCCAAGCCAGTCGTGGACGACAGCCTGGGCCCACGCCTCTGACGCGACGCCATTACCGAGAAGACATCCAACACCGACTGTCGTGATAACCGAGTGTATGTGCCTGCGTCCTTGAAACATGCTCTACCCCTTCTCAGGTCTGCGGGAGTAGTACCCGCCATCGAGTGACATCACTGTAATGAGCGTGACGGCAACGAACCGTCAAAGGACGCTTTGTCACTAATCCTCGAATCGGAAGAAAAAGTCGTCGTCAGCCTTGAACGCGAATCCGTCTGGTACGGTGTATCCGAACCCGTCGCGTTCCATCGCATCGCGTTCGATTTCTAGAAGGTCCTCTCTCCGGTGGGCCGCGGCGCTCCCATCAAGTTTGCCGACATTGACGGCTCCGCTGTGCCGTCCGTGAATGACGTACGCCCGGTTTGCTATCCAGATGTGTTGTAAGCCTTCATACGTTCTCTTCGGTAGCGCGAGCGAGTCGTACACTACGCCCCAGCCCGACGGGTGTTTGATCTGCAGATCCCGGACGAAGACGGCGGGGTCGGTGTTCAGGGCTCGAACGATGGGGGGCCGATCGGCGGCGTTTGACGTGATTGTCCGCAACGCATAAGCGGTGTTATTGCTGGCGGTGTGGGTGGCGTCTTGATAAGGCCATGATGGACAGCGAGTAACCTTGAACTCGTGATCCGTCACACCTTCGCCGCGAACGTTCGCCTCCGCGTTGCCTCCACCAAGATGACCCCCATAGGTCAGCGCACGGGGCCAGGGCACGTGCGACTTGATCGAATCACCCGGAGCCTCGTCGTAGTTGAAGTGAACTTCGGCTGCGTTGAGTATGTCATCACTCTCGTCAACGGTGCTCCAGGGTGGCGGGGGTCGCATCCCGGGTGGCATGATAATGCCGTCGTACTCGTACGCGAAGTTGACGATCGCAATCATGGCTTGGCGCTGACGGCTCAAGCATTCCGCAGCTTGCGCCGCGTTGCGCGCTTTGCCCAACGCGGGAAGCAGGATACCGATTAGGAGCGCGATGATTGAGATGACCACCAACAATTCTATAAGAGTGAATGCAGCCGTGCCGCGACGTGGTTGGAGTTCAGTGTTCATGGCGTCCATGGTGACGAGTGCTTGTGAGCAACAGATGACACGTGTGTGAAAACGTCGCTTCGTTTCAGTTAACGGCGACGGATTACCTTGGTGTGCAAAAGCGACACGCTGGATCAGTGCGCGTGTACGTGCGTGTGCGACTTGATGCGCACACAACAGAAAACGTAATCAACAAGAGACAGCTAGGAAAAAACGGTAAGGGCCGTAATAGAATGGTGACGCGATAGGCGTGTATCGCGTCCGGCGGGGCGCACGGCATGAGTGGACGTGCAGAAGTAATTGGTGGGTGAGAGCCAGTCAAGGCCTGAGATCATGGGCGTCTGCGCGAAAACGGAGGGAAGAGTGTGCTGACTGTGGAGACGAATGTATTCGTACCAGAAACATACTGCGGTTCCCTCTGGCGCGGATGCGTCTCAGCGGGAATCCCGCGGGCGGTGGAGCGCGCGTTATTCGTGGTTTTTTACAATGTCGCTGTCGCTATGAAGATGCTGCAAAACCAGGCAGAACTCGCGGGGTTTCTGGGGATTCGCAAGCGGTCCCTGCAGCGACTCCTGGCCCGCCCCGACTGGCCGGTCGGCAAGCGCGCGCCCTGGTCGGCGGACGACGCGCGCGAGGCGAGGCGCTGGCGGCGTGAGGCGCTGCAGAACCCCAACAGCAGGAGGGACGACGAGGCTGACCCAGAGCTCGACCATGAGCTAACGGGGGCGCGGCTGGAGGTGGCCAGGGCCCGCGCGGCCAAGCTGGCGTTCGAGAACGAGAAGCTGCGGGAGCGGTACGTGCCGCGGGAGCAGGTGGACGGCATGCTCGGCGGGCTGGCGTTCGTGTTCCTGCGGATCCTCGACGAGATCGAGGCCACGTGGCCGGGGC
>CAYSIX010000071.1:0-17471 GCA_964431205.1 uncultured Phycisphaeraceae bacterium | reverse complement strand
AACCAAGACGCCAGGCACGGATCCGGTCGCCCCGCGTCCCACGCAAGCCGAGTCCTGAGCGTAAGCGAACGGCCGGAGCCGACCCTTCGCTTACGCTCTGAGTGCGGCTTCACGGTGTACTCACCCAGCCACCGCCGGCTTCAGTTCCCTTTCGATTATCAATCGCTCCGGCCGCCCCGCCCTGCGCTCTGCGCCGGTCGTAGCGGGCAGGATCGGCCCGATCTGACCCCCTCACGCCACGATCCCGCGGACACCTAACCCCGTCACCGACGCGGGCCGATCCTCTCCACCGACGGCGGTCGGCGAGTCTTCCGACCCCCCCGCGCCCGCCCGACCCAGGAGTGCCACGCTTGTCCAAGCCCATCCGAATCGGCGAGATCCTCACCGAACGCGGCGTGCTCAGCGAGCAGCAGGTCTTCGAGATCCTGCAGGCTCAGCGACGCGAACGCCTGCCCTTCGGCGTCCTGGCCGAACGCATGTTCGACGTCACCCTCGAGAGCATCGAGAACGCCTGGGTCGAGCAGTACCACCGCTTCACCGGCACGATCGACCTCGAAGAGGTCCGCTTCGACGACCAGGCCTTGAAGCTGCTGAACCGCCGACAGGCCTGGCAGTTCGAGATCCTGCCCATCGGGTACGAGCCGGGCGGGGAGCTGCTGATGGCCGCGTCGCGGCGGCGCTTCGCCCGCGCGGTGACGTTCGTCGCCGCCCAGCTGGAGCCGGTCGTGTTCTTCCGCCTCGCCGAGTCGCCTCAGCTCCGTGAGTTCCTCCGAAAGTACTACCCGATGCCCGAGGTGTCGGACGAGTTGCTCGAACGCGCGCGGGACCTGGCCGAATAGCCGGCCCGCGCCCCGGGGCGGAGGGGAGAAGACCCCGCCCCGCCGCCGCCGCCCGGCGGCGAGCCGGAACCACCCCGTCCCGTGACGGGGTTTTTTCTTGCGCCCATCCCCCCGGCCCCCGGTGATGGCGGCGAGCGCAGCGAGCCGCCTTCGCCAGGATCACGCCCCACGGCGATTCGGTTTCGACCGGATCACAGGATCGGCCGGATCGACAGGATCCGAACAGCTCAGGGTGATTGGGTGGATGGGTGATCTGTCCTTCGCTCATGCCCGATCCCACTTCCGCCCGGTCGAGCGACCCGCTCACGGCTGCACGGCCTCGTGGTGTCGTTCGGAAAAGGCGAAGGCGAACAGCGTGGTGGTGAGCAGGGCGAGGGCGGCGGCGGCGGCGAAGACCGCGAGCAGGTTCGCGTCGGCGATCCAGCCGGAGACGACCGAGCCGGTGATCCGGCCGGTGCCGTAGATGAGCATGGCGAACAGGCCCTGCATGGAGTTGCGGTAATGGGGTTTGGCGTGGTGGTTGAGGAAGATGGGCGGGGCGACGTGGATGACCAGGACCATCAGGCCGTGCAGGGCCTGGGTGGCGATGGCGACGGTGGGGGTGGGCACGAGCCAGAGCAGGGCCATGCGGGCGACGATGGCCAGGGCGCCCAGGGTCATGAGCCCGCGGAGGCCGAAGCGGGCGAGCAGGCGTCCGAAGGCCAGGACGAAGAATATCTCGATGGTGACGCCGATGCTGGAGATCAGGCCGATCCAGCGTTGGTCGAACCCGATGGTGTCGGTGAGGTAGATGGGATAGAAGACGTAGTAGCCGGCGGTGGCGACGTGGACGAGCCACATGGCCAGGCAGAAGACGGCCAGATGAGGTTCAAGCAGGGCGCGGGCGGCGGCGAGGGTGGGCAGTTCCGGCCGGGCGCGGGTCACGGCCACGGGCCCCGACGGCGAGGCGCGGCCGGCGGCGGCGGGTTGCGTCCGATCGCTCGACGCACCGGCGTCCGCGGCATCATCCACGGGTTCGGACGGGTGACCACCGATGCGGACGCGTGGCAGGCGAGCGGTGTTGGCCAGCCCGAGCAGCGCGCAGACGATCGCCGAGCCGAGCGTGACGCCGATGGGCACGTCCTGTCGCAGCAGGAGGTAGAGGAACAGGGACGGGACGATGAAGCCAACGGTGCCGTAGACGCGGACGCGGTGGTAGGCGACGACGGGCTGGCCGAGGTCGCGTCGTCGGCGTTGCTCGGCGAAGAACAGCGCGTCGCTGAGGGGGACGAAAGGGGCGAAGGCGAGGGCGAAGAGGCTGTGCGTGAACAGGATGGCCCAGAAGCCGTCGGCGGTGAGCAGGCCGAGCAGCGCCGCGGCGCTGGCGGCGTAGAGCAGGCCCAGCAGGGTGCGGTTCTGGACGCGTGTGTCGGCGGCCAGGGCGGTGAGCACGGGGGTCAGCAGCACGGCCAGGCCGGCGGTGCTGAGCACGTAGCCGATCTGAGCCGAGGTCAGCCCCTGACGCGACAGGTACACCGGCAGGTAGGGCAGGAGGCTGCCCATGACGGCGTAGGCGAGCAGAAACTGGACGCGGAGGGCGGGCACGGCCGGCGATGGTAGCCCACGACGCCGTCGTGGGCAGACCCGGTCAGCACGCATCAGCGGTCAGGGACCGCGGATCAGGAATCAGATCGGCGACCGCCGAGAGGGCAGACCAAACGGCGGTCAGCCATCAGCGATCAGCAATGAGCAATCGCGTATCGCTTCACTCGCGGCTCTGCAGCTTGGACAGGAGGATGAGGATCTCGATGTAGAGCCAGATGAGCGTGACCATCAGGCCGAACGCGCCAAACCACTCCATGTGCTTGGGCGCGCCGCGTTCGACGCCGGTCTCGATGAAGTCGAAGTCGAGCACGAGGTTCAACGCGGCGATGACGACGACGAAGGCGCTGAACCCGATGCCGATCCACCCGCTGCCGTGGATGTAGGGGATGCCGACGCCGAACATGCCCAGGACCCAGGTGGCCAGGTAGACGATGAAGATCCCGCCGGTGGCGGCGGTGACGCCGAGCTTGAAGTTCTCCGTCGGCTTGATCAGCCCGGTGATGTACGCCAGCAACAAGGCGCACATGGTGCCGAAGGTCAGCGCCACGGCCTGGATCACGATGCCCTGGTAGACCTGGGCCTCGAAGAAGGCGGAGATCGCGCCGAGGAACAGGCCCTCGGCGATGGCGTAGAGCGGTGCGGTGATCGGCGACCAGGCGGGCTTCATGATGGTGATGATCGCCAGGACGAGCCCGGCGATGACCCCGCCGATCAGCCAGCCCTGGACGGCGGCGGTGTTGATCCCGCCCGCCGGGCCGTGGGGCATGACGTGGTACCAGGTGAACGTGGCGGCGAGCACGAGGAACGCCAGCAGCATGCCGGCCTTGTACACGGTGCCCTGGAGCGTCATGCGCAAGGCGGCGGCGTCGTCGCGCTCGATCGCCTGGGCGAGGTCGAAGTGGCCGAAGGTCTTCTCGTTGAGGGCGGGGTTGCCGCTGCGCATCATGGCGAGGCTCCTGCTCGGGCCGCTGGTCCAGCCGTCGGCCGCGTGGCAGAAGGATAGCCCGGGGCCGCGGGCCGTGCCACCCGCGGGACGATCCCCGGCGGTCAGTTTGGGGCGGCAGGCGACCGCCATTTCGGGTATAATCCCCAGTTCGAAATCTGTAACCCGGCGAGTGGGAGGCACCGGCGACATGCGACCATCAAGAAACCGACGATCCGTTCTGCGCGCCGGCCGGCGATCGGCTGCGCCCACGAGCCTGGCCCTCGTCCTGCTGACCCTCGCCGCCGGCTCCGCTCACGCCGACATCGAGCTCAGCTACGACTTCGACAGCGGCGCCCTCGACCCGGCCCGCTCCTCCGCCACCGACGACCTGGTGACCTACCACGGCCGCGACAACTTCTACGGCGGGAACCGGTGGCGGTGGGTGTACTTCAAGGCCTCCGGGGTGCTCGGCAAACGCCCGACCTTCCGCACCAGCGACAACTTCGCCGGCGGCGGGTCCGCCCTCGACCAACACAGGATGGTCTACAGCTACGACAACCAGAACTGGTTCTTCTTCGACAACAACGTCCGCACCGCGGCGCGAAACCAATACACGTCCGGCAACAACGAGCCGTTCACCCGGGACGAGGTCTACGTCGCCTACAGCTACCCCTACCCGTACCAGCGCGCGGCGGACCACGTCGCCACGATGCGGCAGAGCCCGTACGTGATGCCCACCGCCAGCAGCGATCAGAACCTCGTGATCGGCCAGTCGCCCGGCGGGGTCGACGACCTCGGCCGCACCGTCGCGCCCCTCGACATGTGGGGCTACCGCCTGACCGACCCCTCGATCGACGATCCCAAGACGCGCATCGTGCTCACCGGCGGTCTCCACGCCGGCGAAACCCTCGGCAGCCACACCCTCGAGGCCATGCTCGACTTCCTCGCCTCCGACGACCCCCGCGCCGCCCTGGTCCGTCGCCAGGGCGACTTCTACGTCTATCCCCTGCTCAACCCGGATGGACGCTTCGCCGGCAACAACCGCGCCACCATCGCCAATCCCAACCAGGACCCCAACTGCTGCTGGAGCGACCACCCCTTCCAGAGCAACTGGTTGGCCCGCAACAAGGCCGACCTCCGCCTCAGCGGCGAGGCCATGCTCGCCGACCTGTCCGACCCCGACGCCGGCCACCCCGACGCCGACTACTTCATCGACTTCCACTCCACCATCCCCACGCCCCTGCGACAGGACTTCGGCTTCCTCCACCCCGAGTTCGGCCACCTCGACGACCCCTTCTGGCAATACCTGACCGACCTCGACCCCCGCATCCAGTGGGTCCAATCCACCTCCACCGGACCCACCACCGCCAACTTCGGCGAACGCGACCTCCACGCCGAGTTCGACCTCACCTTCGAGACCATGTTCCTGCCCGATCGCGGCCTCGACCACTACCGCCAGATGGGCGAAGACTTCGCGCTCGCCTTCTACCTCGCCTTCGTCGATCGGCTCGGGCCGGGCGACTTCGACGGCGACAACGACGCCGACGCCTTCGACCTCGGCATCTGGCAGACCGGCTTCGGGATCACCAGCGACGCCGAACGTGTCCACGGCGACGCCGACGGCGATGGCGACGTCGACGCCTTCGACCTGGGCATCTGGCAGCAGGCGTTCCAGGGCACGCCCATCCCCGAGCCGAGCGCCCTCGCCGCCCTGCTGCTGGTGTTGGCCGCCGCCCCGTGCCGCAGGGCAAGCGCATGATCGTGCCGTAGCCGCGAGGCGACGCGTCGCGGACGCTGACGAATACGAAGGTTGTTCGCAAGCCGTGCGGCCCACGAATACGTGTCCGTCCACGGGCAGGTTTGCCCCGGCTGGAGGCACGCCGCGCGAGTAGCGGCGAGGCGACGCGTCGCGGACGGCTGCGGATGCGTGGGCGGTCCGCTACTCGAACAGTTGCTCGGCGTCGGCGTCTTCCGTGTCGGTCGGCAACGGCACGCCGAGGTACTCGCCGGCGGCGCGGGTGAGCTGGCGGCCCTTGCGGGTGCGGGCGAGGAAGCCGATCTGCAGCAGGTAGGGCTCGACCATCTCTTCGAGCGTGCCGGCGTCCTCGCCGAGGGTGGCGGCGATGGCTTCCAGACCGACGGGCCCGCCGTCGTACACCTCGGCGATGGCGCGCATGTACTTGCGGTCGAACTCGTCGAGGCCGAGCGCGTCGACGCCCTCGAGCTTCAGCGCATCGTCCACGACGGCGTCGGACAGGGCGCCGTCGGCGCGGACGTCGGCGAAGTCGCGGGCGCGGCGGAGCAGGCGGTTGGCGATGCGTGGCGTGCCGCGGGATCGTGCGGCGATCGCGGCCAGGGCGTCGCCGAGCCGGCCGTCGGACCCCGCGTCGACCTCCAGCAGCCGGGCGCTGCGGTGGAGGATGCGCAGCAGGTCGTCGCGGCTGTAGAACTCGAGGTTGTGGGTGATGCCGAAGCGGGAGCGCATGGGCCCGCTGAGCAGGCCGGCGCGCGTGGTGGCGCCGATGAGGCAGAACGGCTTGAGCGGCAGGGTGATGGTCTTGGCGTGCATGCCCTGATCGACGGTGACGTCGATCTTGAAGTCCTCCATGGCGGGGTAGAGGTATTCCTCGACGACGGGGCTGAGGCGGTGGACCTCATCGATGAACAGGACGTCGCGGTGCTGGAGCTTGGTGAGCGTGCCGACCAGGTCGGTCGGGCGGGTCAGCGCCGGGCCGGAGGTGACGACCAGGTGGGTGCGCATCTCGGCGGCGATGATGTGGGCGAGGGTGGTCTTGCCGAGCCCGGGCGGGCCGTGCAGCAGCACGTGCTCCATGGGCTCGTCGCGTCGGCGGACGGCCTCGAGGGCGATGCGCAGCTTCTCGACCAGGCGGGGCTGGCCGACGTAGTCGTCCAGCCGCGTGGGGCGCAGGGACTGGTTGAAGCGTTCCTCACGCTCGTCCTGCACGGGTGCCGCGATGATGCGCTGGGTGGTCATGGGCTGCTTTCACGCTCGCGGCGGCGGATCTCCTCGAGCTGCTCGCGCGGCGGCGGGAGGTCCTGGTGGATCGTATCCCAGAGGATGTCGAGCCGAAGTTGCTCGTAGCGGTGCACAATGACGTTCCGCATCGAACGGATCGCCTGCCAGCGCACCTCGGGATATCTTTGCCGAACATCCTCGGGGATGTGTTTCGAGGCTTCCCCGAGTATGTGTATGTTCCAACAGATCGCGTCCTGAGAGACGTGGTCGGTGTCGAACGCACGACGGTTCGTTGCCGTGGACATCTCTTGGATGCGATCAATCGCATTGAGCATGTGATCAAGCCGTGTGAGCCAATCCTTATGCGGCACGGATGGCCTCCCCGTAAATGCGGTCGCGCATGGCGGGGTATACGCCGTCTCGCAGAACGAGATCGATGTCACGGCCGATGGCTGTCTCCAGCAGCGAATGAACCTCAGCGATGTCAAAGAGGGTGAGCGGTCGGCCGGTCTGATCTCGCTTGGCCTGTTCATCAAACTCCACGAGCAGGTCCACGTCGCTGCGGTCGGTGGCGTCGCCGCGCGCGAACGAGCCGAACAGCTCCAGCCGCTTGACGTGCATGCGCCGCAGCTCATCACGGACGGACGCGATCCTGTCAAGCACTTCCTGGCGGGTCATGACCAAGCCTCGTGCCACCGGGTCTGCTCTGTCAGCCGACGTGCGCCTACGCGGCGTCGCGCAGACACATTGTAACGTCGGGCATGCCACGGCCTGGTAATGGGCAGGACGCCGCCCGGCGTCACACCGCCGACGTCATGGGATGGCCTGTCGCCAACTGGCGCGATCGCTCCGTGCCCTTTCGCGGCCGACCCGCGGTCAAGCGGCACCGGTGGCGACGCGCGGGCCGATCAGGTCGCGTCCGCGCCGATGACGCGGTCGATCTCCTCGAAGCTGGTCACGCCCTTGCGGATCAGCTCGTGGCCGGCCTCGCGCAGGGTCGCGTACATCGTCATCTTCAGCGCCTTGCGCATGCCGCTGATGTCGGGGTTCTTCAGGATCACGTCGCGCAGCTCGTCGGTGGCGTTGAGCAGCTCGAAGACGCCCCGGCGGCCGAAGTACCCCGTGCCGAAACACTTCTTGCAGCCGGCGGGGGCGTAGATCTTCTGGATGCCCTCGACGGACTTGCCCAGGCGCATGACCTGCGGCGGCGTGGGGGTCTTGGGGATCTTGCAGTGCTCACAGAGCACGCGCGCCAGGCGCTGGGCGAGCACGAGGTTCAGCGTGGACGCGACGAGGTACGGCTCCACCCCGAGGTCGAGCAGGCGGAAGATCGCGCCGATGGTGTCCTTGGCGTGCACGGTCGTGAGCACGAGGTGCCCGGTGTTGGCCGCCTGCATCGCCGTGGTCGCCGTCTCGCGGTCGCGGATCTCGCCGAGCACGATCACGTCCGGGTCCTGCCGCAGGACGGAGCGGAGCAGGTTGACGAACGACTGGCCCTGATCGTCGTTGACGGGGATCTGCGTGACGCCGTCGATCTGGTACTCGACGGGGTCCTCGATGGTGATGACGTTGCGCATGCGCGCGTCGATCTGGCGGAGGACGGAGTAGATGGTGGTGGTCTTGCCCGAGCCGGTGGGCCCGCAGCACAGGAGCATGCCGGTGTCCTGGCGGGACACGTCGCGGATGGCGTTGTACATCCACTCGGGCAGGTGCAGGTCGCGCAGGAGCTGCGGGGCGTTGAGCGGGTCGAGCACGCGGAGCACGAGCTTCTGGCCGAACATCGAGGGCGTGAAGCTGACGCGGTAGTCGATGTGGCGATCGGAGGCCTGAGCGGAGAAGTGGCCCTCCTGGACCTCGGCGCGTTTGGTGATGTCGATGTCGGCCAGGACCTTGACCAGGCTCATGAGCCGGCGGGTGGCCTCGGTGTCGAGCTGGGCGACCTCGACCATGGCGCCGTCGATGCGCATGCGCAGCAGCCCGCCGACGCGCTTGGGCTCGACGTGCAGGTCGGACGCGCCGGCGCGGATCGCCCCGTAGAGCAGCAGGCGGAGCAGGCGGATCGAGTCGGCGGTGGCGCGGGCCTTGGGGTCGGCGGTGTCGCGGGCGGCGTGGACGGTCTGGCCCCGGGCGTTGATCAGCGAGACGTCGGACATGTCGAACGCCACGTCCCGGCCGACGGTCGCCAGCGTCTCGATGTTGCCGATCCCGTAGTTCGGGCTCGTCATCGCCGGCCCGGGCTCCTGCTCGAACGTGAACATGTCGCTCGGGTCGCTGTACGGCGAGGCCGTGCCCGCCAGGTCCGCCTCGCCCCAGCTCTCGGGCGCGCCGTCGTCGTCGGGGCGCAGGTCCGCCGGCTGCGACTCGTCCACGAACCGGATCTTCGTGTTGCCGATGCTGAACTCCGCCCCGCTGCGCAACGCCACCGTCACCACACGCAGGCCCCCCATGACCGTCCCGTTGCGCGAGTCCAGGTCGCGCAGCAGGTACCCCTCGGGCGTCCGCTCGATCTCGCAGTGACGCCGGCTCGCCAGCCGGTCGTTCAGCTCGACCGTGTTGTCCGCGTGCCGGCCGATCGTCACCTTGGCGTCGTTCAGCTCGACGCGGCGCTTGCCCTCGGTCGTGTGAAACTCCAGATACGCCATCGCCCTCGACTCCCGGAGGCTCAGCAGAGCATGTTTCGATCGGCCCGGCCCGCCGCTCGTCGCGGCCCGCGCGGGGCGACCGACATTATACGTCCGGTCACAGATTCGCCTCACCGCCGCCGAAGCAGTCGCTCGTAGTCCTGATGATGCCCGATCCAGAACCAGTAATACGTCTGTCCGTCACGGCGTGCCAGTGCCCGATAGTCGCGGTTGAGACGAACCGACCAGACCTTCGGCCCCATCTCCTTGAAGTGCAGCGACGGATGCATCGGGTTCCCGCGCCAGAGAACCAACTGCTTTTGCGCTCGACTCTGAACATCCGCGGGCAGCTCATCGAAAAGCCGACGAAACGTCTGCGTTCGGTGCCTGGTTGATCCACCACCGCAGCTTGCTGAACTGCTCGGGCGGCAAGCCCTTGATGGCCTCAACGATTTCCTCCAGTCGTGTCATCGCTTCATTGTAGCCGGGGAGGGTGGCTGCGCGACAATCTCGCTTCCCGGCCGCTCCCGCTCCGCCGCGACCAGGTCCTCGTACGTCTCCCGCCGGCGGATCACCCGGTACGTCTCGCCCTCGACCAGCACCTCCGGCGGACGCGGCATCGCGTTGTATTGGCTCGCCATCACCATCCCGTACGCCCCGGCCGTGAAGACCCCCAGCCGATCTCCGCGTTCCACCGGCGGCAACGCCCGGTCCCGCGCCAGGATGTCCCCCGTCTCGCAGATCGGGCCCACCACGTCGTACGCCTGCAGCCCCGGCATCTCCACGTCCTTCGCCCGCGCCGCCGGCACGTGCTCCGCCTTCACCCGCGCCGGCCAGATGAAGTGCCACCCCTCGTACAGCGTCGGCCGGATCAGGTGGTGCATCCCCGTGTCCACGATCGCGAACGTCTTGCGCCCCCCCGTCTTCACGTACAGCACCGACGTCACCAGCAGCCCCGCGTTCGCCGCGATCGTCCGGCCCGGCTCCAGGATCACGCGCAGGCCCCGCCCACGCAGCAGCGGCACGATCGCCTCGGCGTACGCCGCGTACGAAGGCGACGCCCCCGTCTCGTAGTCCGCCGCGTACCCCCCGCCGATGTCCAGCGTGTCCACCCCGTACCCCTCGTCGCGCAGCCGGTCGATCAGCTCCAGCGCCCGGGTGATGGCCCGGACGTACGGCTCGGGGCTGTAGATCGGCGAGCCGATGTGCAGGTGGATCGCGTCCAGCCGGCAGTGCTCGTTTCGCCCGTAGGCCTGGAAAAACCGGTGTGCCCGATCGATGTCCACGCCGAACTTCGTCTCCTTCTTGCCCGTGGTCGTCTTGGCGTGGGTCCGCGGGTCGTGCACGTCCGGGTTCACCCGCAACGCCCCGTGCGCCCGTCGGCCGAGGCGCCTGGCGATCGACGCGACGTTCTCGAACTCCGCCTCCGACTCGATGTTGAACCAGCCGATCCCCATGCGGATCCCGTGCTCGATCTCCGCGTCGGTTTTGCCCACGCCGGCGTAGACGATCTTCGCCGGGTCTGCGCCCGCCAGCTCCGCCCGGTACAGCTCCCCGCCCGAGACCACGTCCATCCCCGACCCGCGCTCGGCCAGCAGCTTGAGGATGTGCAGGTTCCCGCAGCTCTTGATCGAGTAGCAGATGATCGGGTCCAGCTCGGCGAACGCGTCGGCGATCGCGTCGTAGTGGTGCTCGAACGTGCGACAGGAGTAGACGTAGGCGGGCGTGCCGACCGCGTCGGCGAGCTCGTCGATCGCCACGTCCTCGCAGAACAGCCGGCCGTCTCGGTACTCGAAGTGGTCCATGGTCGTGGTTCGGGCGGGTGGTTCGGGTCTGGGCCTCAAGGCCGGGGCCGCGTATCATAGCGGGATGATCGCCTCGGCTACATCCACGGCCCCGGACGCCGCAGCGGGCGTGTACCCCCGGCCGCACCGCTGGACCCGCCGGGAGTACCACGCCATCGCCGACGCGGGCCTGTTCCGCAACGGCCGGGTCGAGCTGATAGGCGGTACGATCGTGGACGTGTCGCCGCAGGGGAACAAGCACGCCGTCGCCATCGGCCTCGCACAGCGGGCGCTGCACCGCGCATTGGGCGACGAATATTGGATCCGCGTCCAGATGCCGTTGCGCGGCGTCGTCGAGTCCGAACCCGAGCCGGATCTCGCCATCGTGCCCGGCTCGCCACGCGATTACCACCAGCACCCCGCCACCGCCCGGCTCATCGTCGAGGTCAGCGACGCCACCCTCGCCTTCGACCGCGGCCACAAGGCCAGCCTCTACGCCGCCGCCTCCGTCGAGGACTACTGGATCGTCAACCTCATCGACAACACCGTCGAGCTGCTCCGCAGCCCCGCGCCCGATCCCGCCGCGCCCTTCGGCCACGCCTACACCGAACGCCGCACCCTCCGCGCCGGCGACTCGCTCGCGCCGCTGATCCAGCCCGACGCCGCCATCCCCGTCGCCGACCTGCTGCCCTGACACGCCCGCGCCCCGACCCAGCGCCGCAACGGCGACGCCCACCAGCACGGTTCCACCACACGCCCCTACACGCCGCCAACGTGCCACGCATGACCCCGCCCCCAACGCTCACCCTCGGCCGACGCATCGCCGTCGTCGGCTGCTCCGGCTCCGGCAAAACCACCGTCGCCCAACGCCTCGCCCACGCCCTGGACATCCCATACATCTGCAACGACGCCCTCATCTGGCGACCCGACTGGACCCCGGCCACGCCCGAACAACAGCTCGCCGGCTTCGACGCCGCCACCACCGCCCCCGCCTGGACTCTCGACGGCAACCTCAACCCCGACCAGCCCGCCGGCCGCCTCGTCCTCGCCCGCATCGACACCCTCCTCTGGCTCGACCTGCCCCGACGACAGGTCTGGCCCCAACTGCTCGCCCGAACCCTCCGCCGCGCCTGGACCGGCCAAGAGCTCTGGCACGGAAACCGCGAGACCTTCCGCACGTCTTTCGCCTCGCGCGACTCGATCCTCCTCTGGTCCGTACGCTCCTACCCCGGCATCCGCCGACGCTACGCCGCCCTCTTCGCCGACCCCGCCCACGCCCACCTCATCCGCCTCCGACTCCACCGCCGCCGCGACGCCGACCGCCTCATCCGCCGGGCTTACGCCGCGACACAGGCAGCAAGCTCGATATCCGCCGATACAATGACCGATCGTCCATCCGCAGGTGCCCGCTCATGCGTATTCCAAGCGAGGTCAAGCACATGACGATTCGAGCGAACACCATTTTTGTCATTTTGGCGGCGATGGGTGCCGCGGCGGCCTGGCTGCCGCCGGCCGTTGCGGACCAGACCCCGCCGCGTCGGGTCACGGTCGACAACTTTCGCCGTGCCGAGTCCGACATGTACTTCGCCCGCTTTGTCAGCGACGGGGCGTTCGACGCCTTCAAGCACAACCGCGAGCTCGCGTCGGTCGACAACCAGACGGTGATTCGGCTCAACCGCGACACCCTCTACTCGTTCGGCGTCTTTGACCTCGAAGCCGGGACGGTCACGGTCACGCTGCCGGACACGGCCGACCGCTACGTGTCGATGCAGGTCGTCAACCAGGATCATTTCACCCCCGACGTCGTGTACGCCCCCGCCGAATACACGTTGACCCGGGAACGCATCGGCACCCGGTACGTCTGTCTGGTGATACGGACGTTCGTCGACGCCGACGATCCGTCTGACCTCGAGGAGGTCCACGCGGTGCAGGACGCCATCGAGGTGGAGCAAGAGGCGGGCGGGACCTTCGAGGTCCCCGAGTGGGACCGGGCTTCACAAGATCAGCTCCGCGAGGCGCTGCTGGCCGTGGTAGCGGCCAACGGCGGGCTGGACTCGGCACGCATGTTCGGACGAGAGGACCAGGTCGATCCGGTCCACCACCTGCTCGGCACGGCCGCCGGCTGGGGCGGGAACCCGCCGCACGCCGCCGTCTACGTCGGCGTGGAACCGGAACACAACGACGGCGACACGCCCTACCGGCTCGACCTCGAGGACGTGCCCGTCGACGGATTCTGGTCGGTCAGCGTGTACAACGAGGACGGATTCTTCGAGAAAAACCCGAAGAACGCCTACAGCGTCAACAACATCTCCGCCACGCCGAACGCCGACGGCTCGGTCACGATCCACTTCGGCGGAGACGAAGACGCCCCGAACTACCTGCCCATCACGCCCGGGTGGAACTACCTGGTGCGGATGTACCGTCCCCGGCAGCAAGTCCTCGACCGCACGTGGACGCTGCCCGAAGCGCAGCCGGTGAAGTGAGCGGTCACCGCCTCATGCTGAATCCGTAGGCCGGCGTGGCGTGGGCGACGCCCCCCGAGACGCCCGCCCACGTGATCCGGCAGGCGAGCAAACATCAGGGACAGCCACTCGTAGGTCGGATCGGCTCAGCCGGTGGGCAGGCCGCGGCGTTCGCGTTCGCGGGCGACGTCGATGCAGTACTTGGCCCAGGGCTTGATCTCGAGGCGGGCCTTGTTGATGGGCTCGCCGGACTCGATGCACACGCCGTAGGTGCGATTGCTGATGCGTTCGAGCGCGTCGTCGATCTCGCGGAGGAGCCTGCGTTCGGACTCGACCAGGCCGAGGTTGAACTCCGTCTCGTAGTTGTCGGAGCCGACGTCGGCCATGTGCAGGGGCATGTTGGAGAGGTTGCCGACCTTGCCGGAGCGGGCGTCTTCCATGGACATGACGTCGCCGACGATCTCGGCGCGTTTTTCCAGGAGAAGGGACTTGAAGTAGTTGATGTCCTTGCGGGTCAGGCCGGTCTTGACCTTACGCAGTTGAGCGTCGGAGAGGGGCGTTCGTTCGGCGGCGGTGGTGCGATCGCCGTTGGAGGGCGTGTCGGGGTCGACGCGTCGGGGCGCGGGTCGCGCCGAGGCGACGGGCTCGGGGATGGCGGAGGCGGACCCCTCGCCGCCCGAGGCGGGGGGCGGCTGAGGCGCGGGGGGCTTGGAGACGGAGGCGGCCTTGGCGTTCGAAGCGCGTGGGGCGGCCGCCTTCTTGGCCGACTTCCTGACGGTCTTCTTTTTTGTGCCGGACTTGCTCGTGCCGGCGGAGGCCTTGGCGGACGCCTTCTTCTTCGACCGCTTTTTCGAGCCCGAGGCGCGTGCGGAAGAGGAGGCGGTCTTCTTGCGGGACTTCGACTTTTTCTTCGACGCCTTGGAGGCGGAAGCGGCGGAGCCGGAGGCCTTGGTGCGCCGAGCGGTCTTCTTGCGGGTGGTCTTCTTCTTTTTGGTCAAAGCGATCCTCCAGAGCCGGACGTCTCGGGGACCAGAGAGAACGGGGCAACGGCCACGCACGACGCGTCGGAGACGGCCCGTGCCCACGTGCTTGCCTACCACCACCTCACGGGCAAGGCGAGGGAGTGTATCGTCGAGGCGGCGCAACCGCAAGCCGTTTCTACAAACCGTTCGGCGGTCGGGGTTTGTCCGCGCCGGGGTCAGGCGGCGGCGGGGGTCTGGAGCGACAGCGGCGCCGGGCCGAGGGTCACGACGGTCATCGCCCCGGGCGGGTGCTCGGCGAGGTAGGCGTTGAGGCGTTCGATGGTGATCGCGTCGACGCGGTCGGCCAGCTCGTCGAGCGTGCGGGGCCGGCCCAGCCGGTGCTGGTCGTTGGCGATGGCCGCGGCACGGGCGGCGGTCGACTCGCCCTGCATAACCAGACGGGACTTCATGCCGACGATGGCCCGCTGGAACTCGGAGGCGTCCACCCCCCGCGTCACGGCGCGGAGCTCGGCGGCGAGCACGTCGAGCGTCTCCTGAGCGCGGGGGGCGGTGGTGCCGGCGTAGCTCCAGACGGTGCCGCGATCGCGTTGACCGCGGTAAGCGGCGTGGACGGCGTAGCACAGGCCCCGCTTCTCACGCACCTGGGTGAACAGGCGGCCGGACATCCCCCCGCTGAGCACGGCGACGGCGGCGCGCTGGAGGATGCTGTGCTCGTGTGGCTCGGGCGGGGCGTCGAACGCCAGACCGATGTGCACCTGCGTCGTGTCCTGCTCGAGGTGCTCGTAGCCGCGGGTCGGGTCGCCGGCGGGCTCGACCGGCGAGGCCTCGCCCCGCCAGGGGTCGAACGCCTGCTCGACCCGCTGGCGCAGGTGGTCCCAGTCGAACCGGCCGGCAAAGGCGATGATGGAACCGGCGGGCACCGCGGCGCCTGACCAGAACCGTGCCACGTCATCGCGGGTCATCGCCAGCAGGTCATCGCGCCGGCCCATCGGGCTGCGGCCGAACGGCGGCGGGTCGTGCCGCGCCCGCAGCGTCAGCATCACCTGCTGCTGCGGTTCGTCGCGCAGCGCCTCGAGCGACTGCAGCGACAGGTCCCGGCTCGGCCCGAACGCCTCGTCACCGAGCGTCGGCCGAACCACCATGTCCGCCAGCAGCGGCAGGGCCTCGTCCAGCTTCTCGCCGAGCATCGTGGCGCTGAGGCGGACGTGGTCCGTCTCGACCTGCGTCGACCGCTGCACCCCCAGGCGGTCCAGCGCGTCGCTGTGCTCACGCGCCGAGAGCTCGCCCGCGCCGCGGCAGATCATCTCCGCCGCCATCGTCGAGACGCCCTGGCGGTCCTCCGGCTCGGCCGCGACGCCAGCCGGCGTCAGCAGCGACGTCGCCAGCGATTGCGCGCCCGCCACCGGCTCGGCCAGCAGCAGCAACCCGTTTCCCAGTCGGTGAGCGTGGATCTGAGTCATCGGCGGCATTGTATCGGCGAGCGCCGGACACGCGCCACCACCGTTCGACCGCCGCGCCACCACCGTCGCCGATCACCCCCAGCCGTTCATACCCGACGGCCGACCCCCCTCCCGCTCACGCCCGCCACCACGCCACCACGCCACCACGCTCACGACCCGCCGCGCTTCTTCTTCGGCGGCCGACCCAGAATCGTCTGGGGCTCCGGCTCGGGCTCCGGCTCCGGGTCGACCCGCGGTGTGGCCTCGTCGCGTGAGCGATCGGTCTCGTCGACCGTGGGCCCCTCATCGGCCGCCCCGTCGCCCGACCACGCGCCCGAGGTCGAGGCACGCTCCGGCCACGTCCGCGTCGAACCGCGATCGCCCGGCACGCCGTCCTCCCGGTCGGACGGGACCCGCGTCGTGGTGCGCGGCGGGTCCACGCCCCGCGACTGCGCGGTGCGGTACGGCAGCGGCGCGTGCGCGATGGGCTGGCGCTCACGCCGACCGTCGAACGGCAGCTCGGCCAGCGACACCGAGTTCAGCCGGTTGTACAGCTCCAGCGACGCCCGGTCCGTCACCAGCGCCGGCGCCCGCGCCCGGAAGACCCCGTTGTTCGGGTTGTACCAGATGCCCGCCTGGCCCGGCTCGATCAGCAGCGGGTCCGGCGGGTGCTCGGCGAAGTCGCCCGGCGGCGCCACGTCGATCCACGGCGAGCCCTCCGGGCTCAGCACGTTCACCGGCGGCGCACCCCCGAACCACGACGGGTCGATCTGCTTCGGGTGCCCCGCCTCCGTCAGCTCCGCGTCCCCCAACGCCTTGTGGTACACCGTCCGCTCTGCCAGCCGCGCCAACGACTGACGCACCGCCGCGTAGTCCTGCTCCGTCAGCCGCTGCTGGCGGTTCATCAGCAGCATGCCCCCCACGATCGTGAAGAACATCAGCACCGTCAGGATGTCGTACACCACGCGCATACCAAGACCCTGCCCCGGCTAAACTAACGGATATATCGTCGGCTCCACCAAGCCGGTTCACGCCCCGTTCCGCACACCCGACCCCGACCCGCGCCCGGTCATAACGGTCACGCGAACCACACCGCATGCCCCCACCGCCCCACCTGCTCCGCCTCAACCAACGCATTATCGGCTGCGACGCCTGCCCACGCCTGCGACGCCACTGCCTCGACACCGCCCGAAAGAAAACCGCACGCTTCCGCGATCAGACCTACTGGGCCCGCCCCGTGCCCAACCTCCCGCCCACCGGCCCCGTCCGCCTGCTCATCGTCGGCCTCGCGCCCGCCGCCCACGGCGCCAACCGCACCGGTCGCATGTTCACCGGCGACCGCTCCGGCGACTTCCTCTTCCACGCCCTGCACGAAACCGGCTTCGCCACCCAGCCACACGCCACCGCCCGCGACGACGGCCTCCGCCTCACCCACGCCGCCATCACCGCCGCCGTCCACTGCGCCCCGCCCGCCAACAAGCCCACCCCCGACGAGCTCCACCGCTGCCGACCCTTCCTCGCCGACACCCTCGCCGCCGTCCGACCCACCCTCCGCGCCGTCGTCACGCTCGGCCGGCTCGGGCACGACGCCCTCCTCCGCGTTTATCAGGACCAAGGCTGGATCCGCGCCCGCGCCGCCCACCCCTTCGCACACGCCGCCCTCCACCGCTTCGACCACCCCCACGCCCCGCCCGTCCTCTGCTCCTACCACCCCTCCCAGCAGAACACCTTCACCGGCCGACTCACCATGCCCATGCTCATCGACGTCTTCACCCACGCCCGCCGCCTGATCGACACCCCGGACGATCCCGGCCGAGGGCCGGCTGTTCGATCTCCCTCTCCCCTTGGGAGAGGGTC